>WHSR01000008.1 GCA_009379995.1 Streptosporangiales bacterium | reverse complement strand
CGAACTGGAAGCAGACGTGCGCAACTGGATCGGCAAATGGAACAACAACCCCAAGCCGTTCATCTGGGCCAAGACCGCCGACGAAATCCTCGACACCCTCGCCGCGTACTGCCGCCGAATTAACGACTCAGAACACTAGTTACGAGGGACTTATTCTCGGTCGGGGCGAGTGATGTGCCATTTGCCTGCTGGGGTTATCCACACGATGACGCCAGGCCAGGGCTGTAGCACACGCCATCGGTGGTGTTGTTTGACCTGATGGTGCCGCCTGCATAGCGGAGCCAAATTACATGGGCAGGTGGTGCCGCCTTTGTGGAATGGAATTGTGTGGTCAAGGTCGCAATGCTTCGCTGGGCGGCGACAGGTCGGAAAGGCGCACCGACCGTCCCGGGTCTGCACCAGGCGGCGCATTCTTTCCGGTGGCCGGTACCCGTCGTGCCCGTGCCCATTCTCGTTGTGATTGCCGGGACGGGTGATTGCGTCGCACCAGCGCAGCCTTAGGTCAGCGATCGCGTCGGCCATCCGCTGGGCCGCTGCTGCGACGAGCGCCGCGGCGCCGCGACAGGGCTGCTTGCCGAGTATGCCTGCGATCGTGTCGGCGATGGTGTTGGCGATCTGATCGGCGACCGTGCCGGTAGGCATCGCCGCTGCGACCGCCGACTCGTCCGGGCCGCCGACAGGTTCGGGTGCGGCGGGCGTGGGGCTGCTCGGGTCGGGTGCCTGGTCAACGTTGGGCAGCGGCCGGCCACGCAGCAGAGCCAAGAACACGTCGGCGCGCAGCTGGTCGATCCTGCGTTGATCGCCGTCAGCAGCGAGAGCGTGAGCGATGGCGGAGATCCTGTTGAAGGCCGCGGACGCCGCGTCGGGAGGCAGATCGTAGCCGGCCAGCTGCGCGGTGCCGGCCGGGGTCTCCGACAGGTCCACCCGCCGCTCCTGCTCGGCCTTACGGCGGCGTCGCTCGGCCGCCTCAGCGTCGAGCTTCCGCACCTGCCGTCGGATCCGCTCCCGCAGCTGCCCGGTCGTTTGCCGTTCGGCCTTCTGCAGCGCATACTCCTCGATGCGACGAGCCAGCCCGTCGTCCAAGCCGGCCGCCCCGTCGCTGATCACCCGCGCCCGGGGCAGGTCGATACGGCCCTCGGCCAGCGCCTGGCCGGTGTCGAGCAGCCGGGCGGCCAGGTCCTCCGCCAACCCCACCCAGTTGCCGGCCGAGGCGATGGTCAGCGTCAGCGTCAACGCCACCTCGTCGACCACCATGTCGATCGGTCCGTGCTCGGTGCTCCGTGCCTGGAACGGCAGGTGATGGGATTCCGCCTCCCGGCGACGCGCCAACTCGGCGACCGCGGCCAACTCGGCAGCCTACGCCCACGACGTCAGCCGCCGATACCCCCGCATCAGGTCGACCAGCTCGTCGTCAACGACCCCTGCGAGATCCCGGCCGGCCAGCGCGGTGGCCAGCTCCGGACCCGGGCGCAGGTCGGCCAGGTCGGGAGCCGGCTCCGGTGGAGGCGCGGCGCTGATCTGCACGGTCATGACCAGGCACCTCCCTTCCAGCCGGGCCGACGCGGTCACGCGACCTTTGCTCGAACATGCTATCGAACCACGGAGGCGAGCGCGTTACGCTATACACATCGCCCGTACGCACTGGGATCCCGGCCGAGGAAGGCGACGAGCCGGTCGCTGGGGCAGGCGAACGCCGACATGGTGATCGGGGCCGCGAATAGGGAGTGGCGAGCGTTGTCCGGGACGACCAGCGGACAGATCTTCAACAGGTCGACGGCCAGCTCGTACGGGAGCGGCCGGTGATGCCCACAGGCCTGAGAGATGTCCCATCCGTGCACGGCGATTTCGATGGCGCCGGCACCGGTCACGATGCTTTTGGTCAGGGACAGATCGGCGATAGCGATCAGAGGCTCGTGGCGTTCCACGCCGGTCCATGCCCCGAGGAGCCGGGCCGCACGCTCGCGGAAGGTCTGGGCGGGGTCGGTCGTCGGATCGCCGTCGTCATCCGCCGCCAACCCAAGGCCGACGCGGCCGGTGTCCATGCCCTCGTACAGCGCGGCGAGGGAGTCGTTGACGTGGTGCAGCAGCATCCGCAGATCCCAGCTCCGGCACGGCGTCGGACAGGCCAGGCACTCCGGCGTGACCGCCTCGACGGCAGGGAAGGCGTAGCCGATCGCTCGTTCCAGCAGCCCGACCCCGTCGGTCTGCCGTGCCGTTTCGCCTGTTTCGGTCATTGCCGTGGGATCGACGCCGCAGCGCCGGAAGAAGGGAGGGTCAGCGGCTGGCCGAACGTCGCGAACAGGCCCGGGTCCTGAAACGCCGTGATCCGGGCGATGCTCGCGCCGGTCATGGTGAACACCTGCAGGGAGTGTGCGCTGTGGACACTGTTGTCACCGCGCAGGTACGACGCGGCCGCGGGTTGGGCATTGGCGCCGGTAGGGAGCATCCGCCAGGCGTCATGAACCGGCGAGATCCGAGGCGCGAGGAAGCGTCCGACGGTCTCACGGCCGGCGAACCAGGTCAGGATGGGCGGCATCTCCACGACGACGTCCTCGCGCAGCAGCCGCATGAGGGCGGTCATGTCGGCGTTGACGAAGGCCGCCACGTACCGTTCGAGCAGCTCGCGCTGGTCCGCATCGGTGGGCTCGGCGACCTCGTCCTCGACCGGGGCCACCTGCGCGAGCTGGGTTCGGGCACGTTGCAGCGCGCTGTTGACCGCCGTGGTGGTGGTGTCGAGCAGCGACGCGACCTCCCCCGCCCGCCATGCCAGCACGTCCCGCAGGATCAGCACCGCGCGCTGCCGGGCCGGCAAGTGCTGCAGTGCGGCGATGAACGCCAGCCGGATGCTGTTTCGAGACCCGACGATCGTGGCCGGATCACCTGGCACCGCGGCGAACAGCGCATCGGGTATGGGCTGCAGCCAGGCGACCTCCGCCCGACGATCCAGGGCCACTTCCGCGTTGTCGCTCGGTCCGACGAGTCCGGAGGGCAACGGCCGACGGCCGCGATGTTCGAGCGCGGTCAGGCACGTGTGGGTAGCGATCCGATACAGCCAAGTGCGTAGCGACGCCCGGCAGGGGTCGAACCTGGCGTAGGAGCGCCATGCCCGCAGAAGGGTCTCCTGCACCAGATCCTCGGCCTCGTGCACCGATCCGAGCATTCGATAGCAGTACACCAGCAATTCACGCCGGAACGGCTCGGTCAGGCCCGCGAAATCGTCGCTGCCCGACATCGCCGCACCCTCCTGTGTCATTACCACCATCGCCGCTCCTTCGATCTTCACGCGGACGGTCCTCGCGTGGACGCCGTCACCGGTACAAACCGGGAGGCCGGCGAAAACTCATCGGTGATGCGTCGCTCGGGTTCCGCGCCGCGCCGGCCAGGCGTCCACAGACCGGCGATCGCACCCGCGAACGCCAGCCCGGCGGCGACGCCGGTCGCCGGGACGAACCCGTCGCTGAACGCCCGGGCGGAGACGTAGCCGCCGGCATTGGCGAACACCGCGGCGAGGATCGCGACCCCGAACGTGTTGCCGAGCTGACGCAGCGTGTTGAAGGCGCCGGACGCCTTGCCGACCGCGTCGCGTGGTACGGAGCCCAGGACGGAGTTCTGCGCTGCCGGAATGGCCATCGATGCACCACAGCCAGCCAGGATCGGCGGCACCACCATCACGGGGTAGGCGAGGCCGGGCCGGGCGATCAGGGCGATCCAGCCGAAGCCGACCGCCTGCAACAGCAGCCCGCCGACGACAAGCGGCCGCTCGCCGACCCGGTTGACCAGCGCACCGGCAATCGGCGCGACCACAGCCAAGGTGGCGGTGCAGGGGACCAGGCGAAGCCCGGCGCCCAGCGGTCCGTAGTGCAGCGTGGTCTGGAGGAACTGCGCAAGGAGGAACATCGCGCCGACCATCGACCCGAACAGCAAGAAGCCCGCCGCGTTGCCTGAGGAGAAGGGGCGGGAGCGGAAGAACCGCATCGGCAGCATCGGCCGGCCTGCAGCTCCCAGGCCACGAACGCCACCATCAGCAGCGCCCCGGCCACCAGCGAAGCGATGACCTCGAGGCTCCCCCAGCCGGCCACGTTCACCCGCACCAGCCCCCAGACCAGCCCGAGCGCGCCACCCGTCACGAGCACGAGGCCACCGAGGTCCAGGCCGGTGCCGGCTCCGGAACTCTCATCGATGCGGCCGAGGACCAACGGGATGACAAGCAGCCCTATCGGGACGTTGAGCCAGAAGATCCACTGCCACGCCAGCCCCTGGACGACCGCGCCACCGACCAGCGGGCCGCCGAGCGTGGCCAGTCCGGTTACGCCGCTGAACAGCCCCAGAGCCTTGGCCCGCCGCTCAGCCGGGAACGCCGCACTGAGCAGTGCCACCGCCAGCGGCAGCACCATCGCCGCCCCGGCGCCCTGTACCGCACGCGCCACGATCAGCCAGCCGATCCCCGGCGCCAGCGCACAGCCCGCCGACGCCACGGTGAACAGCCCGAGCCCGGCGGCGAACAGACGCCGACGCCCGAAGCGGTCGCCGAGGGCCGCATTCGTCATCAACAGCACGCCGAAACTCAGGGTGTAGGCGTTGACCGTCCACTCCAGCTCCCCGGTCGAGGCGCCCAGATCCACCCGGATCGTGCTCAAGGCGGTTATCACCACCAGCATGTCCAGCGAGACCATCAGCGACGCCACCGAAGTCAGGCCAAGGGCCCACCGCTGCCCCGACGTCGAAGACACTTGCCGTCCGTTGGAACCCACGTGACCTCCTGGCCGCACATCGGATCTGGGACTCGCGCACGCGCGCGTCTGTACGTACCGGGCAGCCCCCGAAAACTCATCGGCGGCGGCTCGCGAGCTCTCCGCTCGTCCTCAGGAACTCGGTCGGGCGTGTCGGTGTAGTGACACCGGCACAAGCGGGTACGTACCGGACAACGGATCGGAGGGCGCCATGCGGGACACGATCTCCTGGCCCCCTCGGGGTACGTCCCGGCGGGGGGTTGGCTTCTGGGGGATCGTGCTGCTGACCGTCCTGATCACCGTCGCTACCTTTTCCACCGCAGCGTTCGGCAGCGGAGTCTCACCCGGGCCGCCGAGCGTCGTACCCGCGTCACCCACCGGAAAGGCCGAGGCGGTTGCCGTGGGTGCGACGGGCCGGGGGATGCTGGACGGCGCACCGCAGTCGGTGGGCACCGGGCTGCGCCTCATGGTCGCCGCCGATCTCCCGGTGCTCCTCGACGTGGACAGCGGCAGGACGACACCCATCGTCGGTCTTCCGCACGGCGACGGGCAGCTGCACCATGTGCTTCGGGTCGGCAACAACTCCGTGATCATCAGCAGCCGGACGTGCGACGGCTGCCGGCCCACCGGCCGCGCCTTCGTCCTGCAAGGCAGGACTGCCGTGCCTCTCGGCTCCGCGTGGAGTGTCGCGCCGTCGCTGGACGGGCAGGGCGTGTGGATGCTCGCCCACGCCGGCGACGATCGGTGCACGCTGAGCGAGATGGGTCTGGACGGCGTGCTGCGCCATCCGGCCAGGCCGATCGACTGTCGCGCCCAGCTCCGCAAGGAGACACCCGCCGGGATCCTGGTGGACCTGCCGGCCGACGGCTACCAGCCTCCGGACAGCGCACTGCTCGACCCCGAGACCGGGGAGGCCGTCGGTCGCTACCCGCCGATAGAGGCGATGACCGAGCACGTCACCCTGACCGAAAGTGGGGCGGGGAGCGAGCCGCCGGTAGCCGGTGAGTACGGCCGATTCGCCCTCATGGACCTGCTCAGCGGTACGCGGGACCTGCTCCCCTGGCCGAGCAGGCTGGCCTGGACGGGCGAGGCCGCCGAGGACCCGACGGGACGCTTCCTCGCCGTCGAGTTCGTCGACCCGTCGCACGGGCCGGGACAGCTCATGGACGTTTGGGTACTCGACACCGAGGCCCGCCGTTGGCTTCAGCTGCCGCAGATGCCGACCTACACCGACCTGAAGCGGACGAGCATGGCGTGGACCACCGACGGCCGGCTGGTGATGCTCGGCACCTTCGACGGCCTCGGCGACGCCGTCGTCACCTGGGGGGCCGGCGAGGGGCACCTCTCCTACAGCCGGGTCGACCTGCCCGACGCGCGCGGCGACGCCTCTCTCGTGGTGCTGCCGACGAGAGAGGCGAGCGCAGCGGCGAGATAAGGGCCGCGGCCCCAGAGGAGCGACCTCCCCCCCAACCGCGCCGTCGGGAGGGATGCGGCGCGGGTGGCTCAACTCCGGGGCCGCGGCTGTCCATTGAGCTGGTTATCGTGCGGTCGACCGAGAACGAACCACACAACGCCGTGTTCCCGGTCGCCGAGTCGGCGGCTTGCGTACCCCCACTGCCAGGCCAACTCCCTGATGAGAGCGACGCCTCGCCCGTTCTCGCCGTCCAGCCGCGCGCCGCAGGTGCACGGGATGGTCACCGCCCCCTCGTCGATAACCTGCACGTACACCCATCCGTCGTCGTGGACCACAACGACCGTGAAGGCGCCGGTACCCCCGTCGGAGCGCCGGCCGGTCGCCGTGTGCTGGACGGCGTTGGTCGCGATCTCGCTCGCCAGTAACACGGCCTCGTCGCGGCAGGGGTGCTCGCCCCCCATGGCATCTCGGACGAATCTCCGCGCCGCGGGGATCTGGTCGGGAGTGCCGTCGAAGTGGCCGACGTCCATGCTCGCGGTCACGACAGGACCTCCGCGATCCGAGTCGCCGCCGCTGGATCCTCGACGGTGGCCTGTCCCCCGCGGGACCACAGGTAGAGCCAGGGTCCCTCGCCGCAGGGCAGGCACGCGACGTGGACTGAACGCCGGCTGGACGGGTTGATGACGCGCAGCAGCACTGCCTCGTCACGCCCCGTCATCCAGGCCGCGAGCCCTTGCACCTCCAAGGCGCCCGCGAGCCTGGCAAGGTAGGCGCGGCGCGAGCCGCTTTCGGTAGGCACCTGATCGAACTCCGGGTAGTCGTCGGCTTGGCTGGAAGGTCTGGCACCGGGCGCCCCCGACCTGGCCAGTACCAGATATGATGCCCCTGAACCTGCACACTCGCAAGGTCTATGATAGAAAGAGGGGAGAAAGAAGGGAGAAAATGGGGCTTGTCCAGGTGCGATCGGCGTCGCCAGACTGAGCCTTGATCGCTGAGAAGGGAGTATGAGACATGGCCAGCGATCCTGGTCCCAGTCCTACGCTGCGACGCCGACGGCTCGCCGCGTTGATGCGGAAGCTTCGCGAGGAGTCCGGCCTTACCCGTGATGAGGTGGCACGGCGGCTGGAGTGGTCGCCCTCGAAGATGACCCGCATCGAGAGCGCCCAGTTCGTCCGCCTGCCGCCGCGGGACGTACGCGACCTGCTGGACGTGTACGGCATCACCGGCGAGTCCGAACGCGAAGGCCTGATCCAGCTCGCCCGGGAGGCCCGGCAGCGCGGCTGGTGGCGTCAGTATGGGGATGTGCTTCAAGACTGGCTTCAGGTCTTCGTCGGCCTAGAGGCCGAGGCCTCGGAGATCCGCACCTACCACGCCCAGGTCGTGCCCGGACTCATGCAGACCGAGGACTACGCGCGACACGTTGCCCGCGCGGGCCTGGTCAAGGACGCCGAGGAGATCGAGCGCCGGGTCGACGCGCGCCTGATCCGCCAGGAGCGGCTCTTCCGGCCGGAGGGCCCGAAGATCTGGGCGATCCTGGACGAGGCCGTGCTGTGCCGGGTGGTAGGCGGGCGGGAGGTCATGCGGCTGCAGCTCGAGCGGCTACTAGAGTTCGCCGACCTGGAGAACGTGGAGATCCAGATCCTGCCCTACTCCACCGGCGCGCACCCGGCCGTCGACGGATCGTTCACGGTCCTCGGCTTCTCGGAGGCCAGCGACCCGGACGTGGTCTACCTGGAGCACTGGAAGAGCGCGCTTTTCGTGGAGAGCCCAGAGGAGGTGGTCGAATACGACCGGATGTACACACACTTGAATGCTTCGGCACTGTCCACCGGCGACTCGGTGGAGATGATCGCCGCGATAGCGAAGGCGCTCTAGGCAGGCGATCCAACACAAGGTAGTAGGCAGCGACCAGCGAAAGGCGGAAGAGGGAATGCCTACTCTTACATTGGTGGATGCCGTATGGCGTAAGAGCAGCCGCAGCGGCCCCCAGAATGCGTGTGTCGAGGTCGCGATCGTACCGGGTACGGTCGCGGTCCGCGACAGCAAGGACCGAAATGGTCCTGCCCTGCAGTTCGCGCGGCGCGACTGGAGCTCGTTCGTCGCCAGCGTGAAGCGCGGGGACTTCGACAGGTCCTGATAACCGAGAAGGTGGTCAGACCCCGAAGGTCAGACCACTCCCGGAGGGCCACAGACCACATCGGGGTCGTATAGGCCTCACCCGGCCTCCGGAGCGGTGTCGGGCCCGTGAGGGACATCACCTGTCTCTCCGGCCCGCACCGCCCGGCGGCCGAGTACGAGTACGTACCCGAGGAAAATCACCGTCGCCAGCACACCCACACCTACCCGGACCGCGGTCGGCAGCCCGGAGGGCGTCACCGCTGCCTCGATCGCCCCCGAGATCGCCAGGACGAGAACGAGGCCGATCGCGACCGCGACCGCGGCCCGTCCCTCCTCGGCCACCGCTCGTCCGCGCCGCCGTGGTCCCGGGTCGATGACTGTCCAGCCCAGACGCAGCCCGGTCCCGGCGGCCAGGAACACCGCGGTGAGCTCGAGCAGACCGTGCGGAAGGATCAGTCCGAAGAAGATCGCGCCCTTCCCGTAGGCGAACATGAGCCCACCCGCGACCCCTACGTTGACGGCGTTGAGGAACAGCACGTACCCGGTCGGGATGCCCAGCAGGATGCCGAACGCCAAAGAGATCGCCGCCACCCAGACGTTGTTCGTCCACACCTGGAACGCGAACGAGGCCGCCGGGTTCGCCGAGTAGTAGTCCTCGAAGTCATGCTCCACCAGCTGCCTGATCTCGGCCGGAGCCCCAATCGTCGCCTGCACCTCCGGGCTCAGTGCGACCCAGATCCCGAACGCCGCGGCGAGCGCGCACGATGCCACAGTCGCGCCGAGCCACCACCACCGCACCCGGTAGACGATGGCGGGAAACGTGACAGCGAGGAACCGCGCGGCATCGCGCCACGCCGGGGTGCGCGCCCCGGTGACCGCGGAACGGGCCCTCGCCACAAGCGAGGACAGCCGGCCGACGAGCGCGGGATCGGGGACGCTGGAACGGACCATCGACAGGTGGGTCGCGGCCCGCTGATACAGCTCGACCAGCTCGTCGACCTCCTCGCCGGACAGCCTGTCCTGCCGGCTCACCAGTGCTTCCAGCCGACCCCACTCGCCCCGGTGCGCGGCCACGAAGGCGTCCACATCCACGGGCCGAGACTAACCTCTACCTCTAGGCGAGGACGGCAGAGGAAGGGAGCGCCGTGGCCGACGTGGTGACGGGCGAGGCAGTCGTCCTTGACGTGCAGGCGGCCCGGCTCGCCAGCCGCGTGCTCGCGTTCGCCATCGACCTGATGATCCAGGTCACGATGCTCTTTCTCCTGGCCTTCCTGATCGTGGGCGCCTCGGTGGTGGCCGATCCGGCGCTGCTGGCCGCCATCTCGTTGGTGGTGGACGTGGGGGTCATCGTCGGCTACCCCGTGCTGTGTGAGTCGCTGTGGCGGGGCCGCACGCCCGGCAAGGCGGCGCTCGGCCTGCGGGTGGTGAGCGAGGACGGTGGGCCGGAGCGGTTCCGCCAGGCGCTGTTCCGGGCGCTCGCGGCGTTCGTCGAGATCTGGCTCCTTTTCGGATCCGTCGCGATCATCGCGTCGCTGCTCTCCCGCCAGGGCAGACGGCTCGGCGACGTCTTCGCCGGGACCCTGGTGATCCGGGAACGGGTGCCGGTACGAGGCGGCCCGCTCCCGTCGATGCCCCCGGCGCTGGCCAACTGGGCGATCGGCCTCGAGCTGGCGGGCCTGCCGGACGACGTCGCGCTGACGGCCCGCCAGTACATCGCCCGCTACGCCGAGCTCGCCCCCGAGGTGCGCGACGAGATGGGACGCCGGATCGCCACCACGGTGGCCCTGCACGTCAGCCCCGCCCCTCCCCCGCACACCCATCCGCTCGCCTACCTCTCGGCGGTGCTGGCCGAACGACGCCGCCGGGAGGCACAACGACTGCACGCCCGGTTCGCGCCCGTCGGATTGCCGGAGGCCCCGCGGCCGCATGCCGCTCCCCCGCCGCAGACTCCCCCGGCCCCCGGAGGCTTCGCCCCGCCTTCCTGATCCCCTCCCCCTTGGTCGTGATCTTGCAGAAATTCAACTGGGGTCGAATGAAATTCTGCAAGATCACGACCAAGGGAAGTGCGGCGGATTGTCGAGGTCGTCGAGCTCGATACCCGGCGCGGCCAGCACGACATCGCCGGCGAGGTGGATGGTCCGTCCCTCACCGGTCGCGAGGTCGGCCACCTCGTACCGCTCGACCCGCAACGGCTCGATGTCCGTCTGGTGCACGGTGGTCTCGGCGAGAACCCACCGCTCCCGCACCGTCAACGCGGCGAGGGCCGGCTCGGCCAGCCGGACCAGCCGGACGTCCGAACCCGTGCCCGGTTCGAGCTCCAGCATCCGGGCGACCGCGACCAGGAACGCCGGTGAGCGGCCGACGAAGCCGGCGGCACGTTCCGCGTGCTCGGCGGTCTCCGTGCCGGTCTCTTCCCGTGCGCGCAGCCAGAGCACCTCGTGGCCGGCGACCCCGCCCCGGGCGAGCCAGCCACCGGAGCGCATCACCAACCGGATCTGCCGCCACCGGCTGTCGACGGTGAGGTCGATCGCGCCGGCGGTGCCGGCCGCACCGTCGGGAGCGTCAGGGACGGAAAGCTCCGCTACGTACCGCCATCCGGCGGGTCCGGGAGCGCATTGGAAGTGCTCCCGGACCCCGTCCTCGAGGTGGACGTACACGCCCCGTGGCACGTGAACCCCATGGTGGGACGCCGCTGGCTCAGGAGCCGTGCTCCCAGGAGTTCAGGTACTCCTCCTGTGCCGGGGTGAGCGCGTCGATGGTCACGCCCATCGAGGCGAGCTTGAGCTTCGCGACTTCCTTGTCGATGATCTCGGGTACGTCGTAGACACCGGACTGCAGTTCTTGGTGGGTCCTGGCCAACCACTCGCAGGTGAGCGCCTGGTCGGCGAACGACATGTCCATGACGGCCGCCGGGTGCCCCTCGGCCGCCCCGAGGTTCGCCAGCCGCCCCTCGGCGATGAGGTACAGCCGCCGGCCGTCGTTCAGCCGGTATTCGTCGACCTGGTGACGAACGCCGGTCCTCTTCTCGGCGGTCAACTGCTCGAGCGCCTTTACGTCGATCTCGATGTCGAAGTGTCCGGAGTTGGCCAGGATCGCGCCGTCCTTCATGGCGAGCAGGTGCTCCTCGCGAAGCACGTCACGGTTCCCGGTGACGGTGACGAACAGGTCCGCGAGCCGGGCGGCCTCGCCCATCGGCATCACCCGGAAGCCCTGCATGAGCGCGTCGAGGGCGCGGGTCGGGTCGACCTCCGTGACGATCACGCTGGCGCCCATCCCTCGGGCACGGTCGGAAACACCCTTGCCGCAGTACCCGAAGCCGGCGACCACGACCGTCCTGCCGGCCAGCAGCAGGTTCGTGGCCCGGAAGACCGCGTCCATCGTCGACTGGCCGGTGCCGTACCGGTTGTCGAACATGTGCTTGGTGTCGGTGTCGTTGACCGCGACCATCGGGAAGAGCAACGCACCGTCCTTGGCCATCTGGCGAAGCCGGATGACGCCGGTAGTGGTCTCCTCGCACCCGCCCTTGATGCCGTCGAGCAGCTCCTTGCGCTCGGTGTGCAGCGTGTTGACGAGGTCACAGCCGTCGTCGAAGACGAAGTCCGGCCCGATGTCGAGCGCGGAGTTGATGTGGGCGTAGTAGCCGTCGCGGTCCACCCCACGGCGGGCGAAGACGCTGACGCCAAAGTCGTGTACCAGCGAGGCGGCCGCGTCGTCCTGGGTGGACAGCGGGTTGGAGGCGCACAGCGCGACCTCCGCGCCGCCCGCCTGGAGCGTACGGACCAGGTTCGCGGTCTCTGTGGTGACGTGCATGCAGGCGGCCAGCCGTAGTCCGCTGAACGATTGCTCGCGGGCGAACCGCTCGCGGATCTGGCTCAGCACCGGCATCTGCCGGTCGGCCCACTCGATGCGGCTGCGGCCGCGGGCGGCCAGGTTGGGGTCGGCGATGTCGTGTCGAGGGAGATCGGTCATGCGCGGGAGTCTAGGTGCCCACGGCAACGAAATGCACGCTACAACTGCCATTTCTGACACAGATTTGTCAGTATTGACCCATGCGGATCACGGAGGCGGCGAGGCGGCTCGGCACGTCGCCGCGCATGCTGCGTTACCGGGAAAGGCTCGGCCTGCTGCCGCCCACCAAGGAAGGAGGAGGTCACCGCCGCTTCGGCGACGCCGAGCTGCACGCGGTGGCCCTTGCCCTGGCCGTGGAGAGGCGCTACGACATCAGCCCCGCCGAGCTCGCGTTCGGGCTGCGGGTGCTGTGCGAGCCGGAGGTCCAGGCCGCCGTGCGCGAACTCGGGGAGCGCGTGGGCAGACTGGGTCCCCCACTGGCCAGGGCGCTCGACTTCGAGAAGGAAAAGGCGCTACGACTGCTCGCGGCGCGGGAGGAGAGACCGGACGTATCCCGTTTCGTATCCGGCATGCGACCGAGGAGGCCAAAAGGGACGGTATCCGGTCGATTACTCTAAGGCATCGGCGATGGGCGGGGGACGGCCGGGCATCGCAAGCGGGGAGGGGCAAGACGTTGGATCAGCGTGGGATTTTCGTCGATCGACCCGTCCCGGTTGCCCTTTTCGAGCGGCTCTACCTGGCTGACCGGGCCGGCACCGAGCCGCTCCCGATCGTCGTCGTCTACGGCCCGAGCGGCAGCGGCAAGACCCGCCTGCTCGACTACCTCTACTCCCGCGGCAAAGACCCGCTCACCTGCGCCCGAGTGCGGGTGAACCCAGAGAGCGGGCCGAGTTCCCTGCCCGAGCTGCTGGATTCCCTCCAGGAGGAGCTGGCCTCGGACCGCAACCCGCAGTGCGGCCTGATCCCTTTCCCGCGCTACGAGCTGTGCCGGTGGATGCGCGAGATCGCGCCGAAGCTCGGCGCACACCCGGATCTGGAGAGCATCAGGAAGCAGCTGAGGACGCTGCTGAACCGCCGCTTCCGTGTCCCGGGCGACGCCGGTCGCGAGAACATCTTCGTCGCCGCCGCGCACTTGCTGGTGAATCTGCTGCTCCCGGCCGTACTCACCCGACCCTCCGTCCTCCGGAGGATCCTGTGGGGCCGCAACCGCAACACCGGCTTTCTCTGGTACGAGCAAGGCCAACACGCGATCGAACTGCCGGAAGGCCGGCACTTCAGCGACGTCATCCGCAGGGTCTGCGCGCTCGCCAACACCGGCGACCCGCAGGACGCCGCCCTCCTCGACGAGCTCCTGCTCTCCGCGTTCCTCGACGACCTGCGGGCCGCCTTCGACCCGGACAGGACATCGCTCGCCCGGCTGCGGACCACGTACTGCGTGGCCCTGGTCGACGACATCGACCGGCTGCCGAACGGCCAGGGCTTCCGCCTGCTGGAGATGCTGGCCGAGCAGCGGGCGAACGGAAGCCGTGACCCCTTGCTGCTCATCGCCACGGGCGAGCAGTGGTGGAGCCACGCCGGGCGCCCTTTCCCGGTCTCGTCCGGCTCGGGCGACCCGGCCGGTACCGCGGCCGAAGTGCTCGCCTCCTGGCGGAACGCCCTGCACCGCTTCCGCGACCAGCGGAACTACCCGATCGGGAGCCTCTTCCTCAGGATCGACCTTCCTCCGTTGACCCGGGAGCAGACCAGACGACTGGTGCTGCCGCCGCGGCCCCGCCCATCGACGGAGTCGCGGGAGGTCCTGGCCGAGGAGGTCTTCCAGGCGACGCACGGGCACCCACTGGCCGTCCATCTGGTCACCCAGGCGCTCGCCGGCCGCCGCCCGGGTGCGCCGCGATTGGGCGTCCGCCGCCTCATGGACGAGCCGCTGCCGTCCGGGGCGCATGACCCGTCGTCTGGCGAGTCGATCGGCAGCCACCTGGTGCAGTGCTTCATCGAGCCGGTGAGGAGGCGGCTGGACCGCGGAATACTCGTCGCGTGCGCGGCACCTCGCGCCCTCGACGCACCGACCCTGCGCGCGGCGCTCGGCCTCTCGGACGACGACAGCGGGCGGACATCGGCAGCGGAGGTCTGGGACGAGCTCGCCCGCCACGCGTTCACCGAGGTGGCCAGCGACGGACGGCTGGTGATGCACCCGCTGCTGCGGGACCTGCTGATCCGCGAGCTCGCCGCGGGGGACGACCGCGACGGGCCGCTGTCCCACTCGAGGATCCATGCCCGGCTGGACGACCACTTCGCCGTCGTCGCCGAGGAGCGTCCCGAGGCGATGGTGGATCGGCTCTACCACGAGCTCGCGCGGGGCCAGGTGCAGCCAGTGCTGCGCGCGCTGGAGGCCCGGGTAAATCCGGACGACCCGGCCTGGCGCGGTGAGCTTCTCGCCGTGGCCAGGGCACCCTCGTCACCGCGCCGCTCCCGCCGTTTCTTCCTGCGGCGCCGCGCCGAGAGTCCGCTGGGCATCCTGCTCGACCGCGCGGGGGAACTGTACTCGCCTATCTCGGACGCGCCGTGGTCTGTCGAGCTGCTGGAGCGCCTGGCCGAGGATCTCAGCGAGGTGGAGGCCGGAGAGCGCACGGCCGGCCGGTACACCCCGGCGGATCGCTCGGTGCGGCTCATCCGCCCGCTGGAGCCGCCCCGTGATGCCGCGCCGCCGGGGGACGGGCAACGCCCGCTCGTCCGTGCTGACGAGAGCGAGTCGTTTCCCGTCCCGCGCCGCACCTCACACCGCGCGCTGTGGCGGGCAGCGGCGGTATTCGTCCTGCTCGCCCCGCTGCTCCTGTACCTGGGTGCGTACCGCATGTACTCGGTCGAGACGTGCGGCCCGGCCGGCCCGCTCGACGTGTGGACAGTGGTCACCGACAGGACCGTCAACGACGGACTGCACGTCCGGCACGCCGGCGGGAACGGAAGCGGCCCGTGCGTGGGGATCACCGACGGCAACGACTACGTGTTCGCCAAACCGGCGACCGAAGACGTACAGAACCGCATCGCCGACCAGAACGAGCAGGTGCTGCGGCAGTCCGCGGAGACCGGACGGCCGTACCTCACCGCCGTGGTGATGACCACGCTGACCGCGCCCGGCGACGGCTCCAACAAGGAGGCCAGCGCCGGACGCAGCGAGCTGGAAGGCGTCTACCTGGCGCAGCAGCGCTACAACAACGAGGGCCACGTCCCGATGCTGCGGGTTCTGGTCGCCAACGTCGGGACCGCCGGCGAGCACGCGGCCGATGTAGCGCAGCAGCTTGTGCGCGCGGCGAGGCGCGATCGCACGATCGTCGCGGTCCTGGGTCTCGGCAGCGGCACCGGCGAGACGCTGCAGGCCGTCCGGATCCTCGGCCGGGCCGGGCTGCCGACCATCGCCTCCACCGCGTCCGGTGACGCCTTCCGAAACGTCTCGGACCACTTCTTCCGGGTCGGCGTACCGAACCGCCGGCAGGCGGCCGTTTCCGCCGCCTACGCCAAGGAGGAGCTGGACGCGACCACGGCGATCATCGTCGAGGACCCCACCGACACCTACAGCCGCAGCCTCGCGAGGGACTTCGAGGAGGAGTTCGAAGACGGCAAGCACACCTTGCGGTGGCCGGGACGGCTGACATACGACGCCTCCAGACCCGACGTCACCAACACACTGGCCAACCGTGTCTCCCGGGCCTGCCTGCAGGACCCCGACGTGATCTTCTACGCCGGCCGGGCCGACCACATGGACACGGTGCTGAACGCGACCGTCGACGCGCCGTGCAACCCGGACGTCGCCATCATGGGCGGGCAGGACCTGGCCCTGCTGTCCCTTCCGCCCTTCCCGCAGCCGCTGCCGGAGATCCGCAACCCGCTCTACTACACGACAATGGCCACACCGGACGCCTGGCAGGCGGGACGGGGGCCGCGCTTCTACGGTGCCTATCGGTCGTACCTCCGCGGCATCGGCGCCTCGGCGGCGCAGCAGGGGACGGCGCCGAGCGAGCAGGCCGCGCTCGCGTACGACGCGACCAGCGTGCTCACCTACACGCTGATCCGGATACCGGACGCGGACGAGATCGACGCCTTCGCGGTGTGGCGAGGTATCAGGCTGACGACCGGTACCAACCTGGTGGCGGGCGTCGGAGGGGTGATCGACTTCGGGTCGGACCCGGACGGCGATCCGCTGGACAAGGCGGTCATGCTGATGCGCGCCGACGAGTACGGGAAGGCTCGGTGGCTTGGCACCTGCGGCCAGCTCGGTGAGGACCCGACAGCCGTCGCGACACCCCCGCAGGAGATCCCCTGCCCGGAGTGATCGTGCCCCCCTTGGCCGTGATCTTGCCGCCGTCGCCGCGATCGCCGGTGCGCTGACCGCAGGGACGGCGGTGCTGGCGCTGGCCACGGCCGCGTCCGGGCAAAGTTTCGTACCGGAAATGCCGGGTAGACGGCTCACGAGGGGGAATGTGCCATGACGCAGCCCATGTACCCCGAACCGGACCGGTCTCCCGAGGTCAACGCCGGACGTCTGTGGGCCGGCGGTATCGCGACCGCCGTGGTGGCGGCGCTGGTCGTCTTCGTCGGTGTGCTCATCGCCCGGGGGATACTGGACATCCCGGTGCTGGCTCCCGAGGGCGCGGGATACCTGGGTGACGAGACCACCCCCGTCTACGCGGGACTGGCCGCGCTGTTCGCGTTGTTCTCCACCGCGCTGCTGCAGATGCTGCTGCTTGCCACCCCGCGGCCGGTCCAGTTCTTCACCTGGATCGTCGGCCTGATGACGGCGGCCGGTGCGCTCATTCCCTTCGGGCGGAGCGCTCCACTGGAGGCGGAGGTGGTGACCGCCGCGATCAACCTGCTGGTCGGCCTGGCCGTGATCTCGCTGCTGTCCGGCGTCGCCAGGACGGCGGTACGGCAGAGGCAATGGTCATGACCCAACAGGGGGTTCGCCGACGATGAGCTCGTAGGCCTCACGGTCGGTGACGCCCTCCGTTGACAGCAACAGCACCCGGGCGCCCGGGTCGATCGGGAACCCCTCGCCTCCCTTGATCAGCTCGATCAGGGCACCCAGCGCGGCGGCCCCGGTCTCGCCGGCGACGACACCCACCCTGGCGAGGGCACGCATCCCCTCGCGCGCCCTGTCGTCCTCGATCGCCACCACGGCGTCCAGCCCTTGGGACAGGTACGGCCAGGCGACCAGCGACGGCGTTCCCGCGTTGAGGCCCGCCATGATCGAATCGTGCGGACCCGGTACCGTGACGATCCCGCCCGCGCGCAGCGATTCGAGCACGCAGGCCGCGTGCAGCGACTCGACTCCGACGAGCACCGGCGTCCGCTCGCCGCCCAACCGCCTGTAGTGCCGTACCGCCGCGGCCGCGAGCGCACCCACCCCCACCGGAACGATCACGAGGTCGGGCCAGCCCTCCATCACATCGTCGATCTCCCAGAAGATCGTGGAGTATCCCTCGATCACCCAGCGCGGGATCTGCTCGTACCCGGGCCAGGCGGTGTCGGAGATCAGCAGGGTGCGCTCATCGGCCTCCCCGGCGAGCCGCTCGACTGCGTCGTCGTACGTGCCGTCCACCACGACGACGGAGGCACCCTCCTCCTCGATGGCAGCGATGCGTGCCGGCGCCGTTCCGGCCGGCACCAGGATCCGTGCGTCGAAGTCGAGCCAGCGGGCGACCCGCGCGACGGCCCGGCCGTGGTTGCCGGCGGTGACGGCGGTGAGCGTCATCGGGCGCAGCGGCGCCAGCACGGCGCGGAGCTCCGCGATGTCGGTCCAGTCGTCGGAGGGTTGCACGCCGAGCCGCTCGACGACGATCTGCTGGAGGGCCCGATATACCGCCCAGCATGCGCCGAGAACCTTGAACGCGGGCAGCCCGAACCGCGACGACTCGTCCTTGATCGAGACCTGGGCGACGCCGAGGATCTCGGCCAGGCCGGGAGCGTCGACGAGCGGCGATGGCCGGTAGCCCGGCAACCGCTGGTGGAAGGCGAGCGGCTCTCGGGTCGGCATCTCGGGGAACCCTGCGGCCTCGACCGATGACGCGGAGGCGGACGCGTTGTGGAAAACCTCTCGCATCATCGGGACTTCCTCGCTCTCGGCGCACTCCTCGCCCGCGTCGGGCCGCCGCACCATTGTCGCCCGAGACCGCGGGCCGCTAGGCGCTCGGCTGCGGCTCCTCCTGATGCTCCCGGTAGAGGTCGGGCTCCAGGTAGATCACCCGTGCGATCGGCACGGCTGACCGGATCCGTTCCTCGGCGACGTCGATGCCGCGAGCGATCTCCGCGGCGGAGTCCCCGTGGCTGACCGCGATCTTTGCGGCCACCAGCAGCTCCTCCGGTCCGAGGTGCAGCGTCTTCAGGTGAATGACCCGATCCACCTCCGTTACGTCCTGCAGGGCGGCGACGATCCTGCGTTCGGTTTCGCGTCCCGCGCTCTCCCCGATGAGCAGGCTCTTGGTCTCGATCGCCAGGACGATGGCGACGATGCCGAGCAGCGCTCCGATCGCCATCGTGCCGATGCCGTCCCACACTGCGCTGTGGGTGACCACGGACAGCGTGACGCCCAGCAGCGCGAAGATCAGCCCCAACAGCGCGGCCAGGTCCTCCAGGAGCACGACTGGCAACTCCGGCGCCTTGGCCCGACGCACGAAGGCCACCCAGGACAGACCTCCACGCACGTGGTTGGACTCGACGATCGCGGTACGGAACGAGAACGCCTCCAGGACGATCGCCACCGTCAGCACCCCGAAGGCCCAGGCAGGCGCCTCGATCGGATGCGGATCGCTGATCTTGTGCCAGCCCTCGTAGAAGGAGAACACCGAGCCGACGGTGAACAGCACCACGGCAACGACGAAGGCATAGAAGTACCGCTCACGGCCGTACCCGAACGGGTGCTGGGCGGTCACCTCCCGCTGGGCGCGCCTGCGGCCCAACAGCAGCAGGCCCTGGTTGCTGGTGTCGGCGACCGAGTGGACGGACTCGGCCAGCATCGATGACGAGCCGGTGAACAGGAAGGCGACGAACTTGCTCACCGCGATCCCGAGGTTCGCCAGCAACGCGGCGATGATCGCCCTGGTCCCGCCTCCAGCACTCATTCCGCAATCCTCGCCTTGAGCTCCTCGATGGCTGCCACCGGACTGGGGTCGATACCGTACAGGAGGGCCAGGTAGACGCTCACGTAATCGAGGACACCGACCAGGCTGGCCAGCCGCTCCAGCGGGTGGGTCCCGGTCGCGGCGACCTCGCTCACCGCGGCGCCGCGGGAGGCCGCCAACTCTCCGGATACCTCCCGGCGCTTCGCCACCTGCGGGTGTTCCTCGGTGTCGCGCAGCACCACGAGTCGCAGGGCGGTTCTGCCGAGCGGCTCCTCCACCCGGTCGCGGAAGAAGTCCTCCTCGCCGCCGGCCTGCGCGAACGGCCCGTCGAAGGCCACTACCTGGTTGTGGTTGGCCTCGGGAAGCGCGCCGAAGACCGAGGGGTACTTGGCGTTCTCGGCAAGCTGGCAGGAGAACCGGTACGCGGCGGTGCCGGCCAGATCCGAGGAGCCCCACACCAGGGGCAACGCGCCCGCAAGCCCTAGGGCTAGCTCCTTGGCCGGGTTGACGAACGATTCGCTCGACGGACGGCATTGCAGGCTGATGTCCTCCAGCCGCGCGGCCGCGGCCTCGAACGCCTCGTCCGGCGCCGAGACCAGCCCGAGCCGATGCGCCGCGGCGACAAGCGGCACCGAGAGCGCCCACAGGGTCGACCGGGGCTGCCCCGCCGACCGCACCCGGACGAACGGCGCACGCGCCCGTTCGGCGAGCTCCGCGAGCGGGGAGCCCCGCGCGCCGACGGCGAGGAGGCGACAGCCGCGGCGTACCGCCTCGGTGGCGCAGGCCAGTGTTTCCTCGGTGGAGCCGGAACACGAGACGGCGATGACCAGGTCGGCCACGCCCGCCCACCCGGGCAGGTTGTACGAGCGGACGGTAAGGACCGGCACCGGGCAACCCGGGCCGCACACGGCGGCGAGCACGTCACCGGCGATCCCGGAACCACCCATGCCGGTGACCACCACCGAACGTGGCCGGCCCCCCTCGGCGAGGGCGGCGAGCCCCGCATCCTGCGCCTCCAGCACTCCCTCGCGCACCTGGGCGGCCGAGCTCGCGACCTGCCGCAGCATGTCGGACCGGTCGAGGGCCTCCAGGGCGGCCAGGTCGTCGAGACGGGACGGATCGAGATCCATCGGCCGCGATCAGCGTTCCGCCGTGGGGGATTCCCCGGCGGACTCGGCGTGCCGGGTCTCCCCGGGCCGGCGCGCCTCGTCGACAAGCAGCACCGGGATGTCGTCACGTACCGGGTAGGCGAGCCCGCAGGGCTCCCGGGTGCATATCAACTCCTCGGTCCGCTCGTCGGCCCGCAGCGGTGACTTGCACTGGGGACAGGCGAGGATCTCGAGCAACGAGGAGTCCAGGTTCACGACGGCCTCCAGGTCAGGTGGACGAACCTACTGTCGACAGGACCTCATCCCGCACGCTCGCCATGGTCTGCTTGTCCGCGGCCTCGACGTTGAGCCGGAGCAGCGGCTCGGTGTTGGACGGCCGCAGGTTAAACCACCAAGTATCGCTACTGACGGTGAGCCCGTCGAGCTCGTCCAGCGAGACGCCCTGGCGTCCGGCGAACACCGAACGCACCTTGGCCATCGTCGCGGACTGGTCGGCCACCTCGCTGTTGATCTCGCCCGAAGCACAGTAGCGGCCGTACTCGGCGAGCAGCTGGGACAGCGGGCGCTCCTGCCCGCCGAGCGCGGCGAGCAGGTGCAGCGCGGCAAGCATGCCGGAGTCCGCGAACCAGAAGTCGCGGAAGTAGAAGTGCCCCGAGTGTTCGCCGCCGAAGACGGCGCCGGTTTCGGCCATCGTGGCCTTGATGAACGAGTGACCGACCCGGGTACGCACCGGGACGCCGCCGTGCTCCCGGACGATCTCGGACACCGCCCGGGAGGTGATCAGGTTGTGGATGATCGACGGCCCTTGGTCCTGCGCGCCTCCGGCACGACGCTCCTTCGCCAGCTCCCGTACCGCGATCAGCGCGGTGAGCACCGAAGGGGACACCACCTCCCCGCGCTCGTCGACCACGAAGCAACGGTCGGCATCCCCGTCGAAGGCGAGGCCGGCGTCGGCGTTCGACTCACGCACGGCGCGTTGCAGGTCCCGCAGGTTCTCCGGCTCGATGGGGTTGGCCTCGTGGTGTGGGAACGTGCCGTCGAGCTCGAAGTACAGCGACACCAGATCGATCGGAAGCCCGTCGAACACGGAGGGGACGGTGTGCCCGGCCATGCCGTTGCCGGCGTCCACGACCACCTTGAGACGCCGGATCCCGGACAAGTCGACCAGCTTCTTCAGGTGGTCCGCGTACCCGGACAGCAGGTCACGCTCGGTGATCACCCCGGTCCCGTCGGCGTGCTCCGGCACCCCCCGCTCGATCATCGCCCGGATCTCGGCGAGACCGCTGTCGCTGCCCACCGGCTTCGCACCCGACCGGCAGAGCTTGAGTCCGTTGTACTCCGGCGGGTTGTGGCTCGCGGTGAACATCGCGCCGGGCAGGTCGAGCGACCCGCTGGCGTAGTACAGCATGTCGGTGGAGCTCAGACCGGCGTCGACGACGTCGACGCCCTGACCGGTCACGCCGCGGGCGAACGCCCTCGCAAGCGGCCCGGACGAGGCGCGCATGTCGCGTGCGACGACCACGGCCGACGCCTCGGTCAGCCGGGCGAACGCCGCGCCGGCATCGTGCGCCACCACCTCGTCGAACTCATCAGGTACCACGCCCCGGACGTCGTAGGCCTTGAAGATCCTGGCGAGATCGCGCACTGATGCTCCGTACTTCGGGTGAGCCGGGTAGTGCCGCTGGCAGCCTACCCCGCGGACGGCAGCTCCACCCGATCCCGGTCAGCGGTCCTGACGCGGCCTGGAGCGCAGCACCCGCAGGTGTCCGCGCCGACCGACCTCGATGCCCTGGCCAACCGGTTCGCCCCGCCGCGACGGCTTGGCCGCCTCCCGTACGGCATTGGCCAGAGCCTCCAGATCGTCGCTGCTCGGCTCGGCCTGCTCGCCGGGAAGCCGCACCATCTCCCAGCCGAGCGGAGCGGTCAGCCGGTCGGCGTGTTCCGCGCACAGGTCGTAGCTGTGCGGCTCGACGTGCGTCGCCAGCGGGCCCAGCACCGCTGTGGAGTCGGCGTAGACATACGTGAGCGTGCAGACCGCCTGCCGCTTGCATGCGGTACGGGAACAGCGGCGGACGGGACTCACAGCCGGGACCGTACTCAGTCCCGGCGCTCAATGCCACCACCCCGGTACATATGGCGAATCGTGTCGCGCATCGCGGGACAACCCCACGCTTGGCTACGCTCGATGTGTGCGCCCGCTGCCGTCCGATCGGGTGCCCGGCCCGTCCTCGCCCGGGCGCCGCACCCGCCGCCGTGACCGGCATGGCCGAGGGCTTCGCGGCCCGCTCGCGCCACCCCACGTGCCGCTCGTCCGTACCCGATCCCAACGCTTCGACGACCTCGTGCTCGACGCGGTCGAGCGGCTGGAAGGGCGTTGGGCCCGCGAGCTCGCCGGCGTCGAGTTCGCGGTGGAAGAGGTGCCACCCGGAGAGCGGCGGACGACGGCATGGGAGCCGGATCCGGTACCGCTGAGCCGGCTGATGCCGCCGGCCCGGGGCCGTCCTCCCCGGATCGTCCTCTACCGCAGGCCCCTGGAGGCGCGGGCGACCGACGGCGAGGACCTGGGCGCCCTCGTGCACGACGTTGTGGTCGAGGAAGTCGCCCAGCTGCTCGGCCTGGAGCCGGAGACCGTCGACCCGCACTACGCCGAGGGCGACGACTGAGGGCCTTTCTTGGTCGTGATCTTGCAGAAATTCAACTCCGGCCGGTTCAAATTTCTGCAAGATCACGACCAAGAAAAGGCTCACCGCCGAGAGGGAGCGAGGACCGAGGAAAGCGAGTCGCTCACGTCGGGCACTGTGACCCAGGTCCGGGCCGTCACCAGCGGGAGCAGGGTGAACATCCGTCCACCAGTGACGTTCTCGGTCTGTAGCCGGGCACCGTACACCGGGCCCGAGTCCGCCTGCGGTTCCACCACAACGGCGAAGCCGTCCTGGCTCCCCTCCGGACCCCGGACGTTCGCCGAGACGGTGCGGCCGCCGGGGATGCGCAGCTCACTGGACGCTTGGGTTTTGCCCCTGGAGGTCAGCGTGGAGATGCGGACCTGGGCGTCCTCCTCCGGGGCGGACAGCAGCAGCGAGGTCTTCCTCCCGTCACCTGCACGGTTGTCGGCGACAACTGCTGCGTCGTCCAGGGCGGGGGTGGCCGCGGCGTAGCCGACGTCCGAGCCGCCGGCCCCGGCATCCCCGGCGACGAAGGCACCGCCGGTGATCGGTACGTCCGAGGTCAGCCGCACCGCGGCGGCCTTGCCGGACAGCGCTCCCCCGAGGTCGACGCCCAGCGCCGAACCCGCGGGTACCTGCACGCTGCGCCGTCCCTCCGGCACGTACGTCCCGCCCTTCGTCACGACGTGTACGGTGACCGAGGCATTCTGCGCGCCGGGCGCAGCGAGCAACAGCTGCTGGTCGGCGGTCCCCGGCGGCAGCCCGGGGATGACCTGCTCGGTCGACGGCGCACCGGCGACCGGCAGCCAGTCCACCCCGGTGGGGTCCTGGTTCTGGGTACGAACCGCCGCCGAGACCCGACCGATGATCGTCCGAACGCTCAGGGCGACGAGGCCGGTGTTCGGTGCCAGCTCCCGCACCGGAACGGTCTGCTGGCTGTGCGGCTGGACGGTGATGCTGCGCCCGTCCAGCGGATCCACGGTTCCCTCGGACGTGTAGGCGTCGACGTCGACCGTGGCGGTGGTCTCGTCGAGGTTGGTCAGGTAGAGGCGGCCGTTCGCACCCGCCGCCTGGCCCAAGCCGACGAACCAGAAGTCCATCCCGGGCGGCGCACACCGGATTCCGGCGAGCCCCGGACCGTCGCCGCTGCCCTTCGTGGTCTGCTCCACCTCCAGCCCCGCCGCCAGGGAGCCGTCCGCCCGGACGGACAGCGGTCCGGTCCCCCCGGTATGGGTCCCGTACCAGGCGGTGCCCGGCCGCCGAACGACGCCTACCGGGTTCGCTCCCTGTTGACCGCCCGCCGGCCGGATCTCGGCGCGTCCCGGCCCGCGGCTCTGGGACGAGGTCGCGACCCCGACGCGGGTGCGCTCGCCCGGCGAGGAACTCGGGTCGGGACACGCCATGAGGTTCGTCTCCACCGGAGCCCGCTGTGTGCCGGCGTCCTGACCGGCGCGCGCAGGCTCGGGACGGGTGACGTGCGCAAGCCCCCACACCACCGCGAGCGCGGTGACGACGGCGGCCAGCGGCGCGTACCGATGTTCCAGATAGCCGCGCACGGACCCGCGCTGCGCGCTCCTCTGCGCCCGGCGCGACCGCCGGCCCGGCGACGGCGCGGGTGCGTCGCTCACGGTCTGGTCACCCACAGACGGCTCGCGTGGGTCGCTCACGGGCCGCCACCTACCTTCTCGGGGACCCTCTCCTGCTGCCCGGTCTCCCGGGCGCGGTGGCCACGCGCGCGCCGCCCGGTGTGCCCCCGGCCGCGGCGGCGCTCCCGCCGCTCGATCCCCTCATCGCGTTCCTCGTCCCGTACCCCGGGCAGGGCCAGGACCAGCACGATGAAGACCAGCAGACCCTGGCAGACCAGCCACAGGCTCCGCAGCGACGTGTGCCCGAGCTCCAGCCGGCCGCCCGACGCGGGTACCTCGAAACCCTGGGCCCACCCGCCGACGACGCGGGCAGGTAGCTGCTGCCCGTCGATGCTGGCCCGCCAGCCGCTGTCGAACGGCTCGGCGAGCACCAGCATCCGGCCCTCGGAACCCTCGGGTATCTCCGGCCACGCCGAGACCTGGCCGGACGGCAGCGGCGCGGACTCCTGACCGGACGCCAACCGCAGCCGGGCGGTCGGTGTGGTCACCCGCCACAGCGCCGCGCCCTCGGTGACGCTGATGCGTTCCAGCCCCGGCACCCCGTTGAGTGTCTGCACCAGGTCGTTGTCCAGCGGCGCGGGCAGCAGTACGTACCGCACCGCGAACGAGGCGAGCTTGTCGGCCTCGTCCCCGCCGCGTCCCGAGGTCAGCCCGGCGACGATGGCGTCGAACCGGTTCCGTACCGACTCCGGCGGAGGGAGCTCGGACTCGCCGGGCACTGCCGATCGGCCGCGCAGCACGGAGTACGCGATGTGGCCATCCGCCTCTCTGTGCACGACGAGCGTACGGGCCCGCGCGCCGTTGTTGCTCGATGCCGCGACGAAGGCTGGCAGCACGTCGTGGCTGTCGCGGTTGAGCGGCCCGGGCACGGCACCCACCACCCAGCCGGCGGCGGCCAGGGCGGGCACGACCGCCGCGGCGAGGACGAGACCCCGGCCCGCGGCACGCCGCCAGCCCGCCGCCCCGACGAGCTCGCGGAGCCGCTCACCGCCCGCGGCGGCGGCGACCAGTATCCCGGCAGCCGCCACCGCCAACGGAATCCCCGGCCAGGGCGGCGCGGATTGCTCACCGGGCGCGGCCACCTCGACGCCGGTGATGACCACCGCGACCACCAGCCCGAGGAGGGCGACGGCCCACGCGGCGAGCACAAGGGTGCGCCGGACGGCGATCGCCAGCGCCGCCACGCCGGCGGCGAGGATGGCCACGGACGGCCACACGAGGGGCATGCCCGGGCCACCGGGCTGGAGCGACAGGATCGCGAGCGGGTCGAGACTGCGTTCCACCAGCTCGGGCCGGTGCAGCCCGGCCTCGATGAGAAACAGCGACGGGTGGCGCAGCAGCCGGAGGCTCCACGGAAGCAGCAGCACCATCGGGGTGACGAGCGCGACGGCTATGTACATCCGCCGGGACGGACGCCAGCGGCCCGCGGCGAAGCCGAGGACGAGCGCGAGCGCCCACGTCAACGGGGCGAACGCCGTGGCGATGGCGAGGAGCAGTCCGGCCACCCAGGCGGCCCGCGCCGCCCGGCGACGAGGCCGGCGGAGCACGTCGACGAGGGTCATCCCGATGAGCGGCAGGAGCGCGGTCACCACGGCCGTGCCCAGCCGGCCGGTCGCGATCGCGCCGAGGGCGGTGGGTAGCAGGGCGTACGCGGCGGCCACCGACAGCTGCATCGGCACGTAGGACGTGACCCGGCGGACGGCCAGGTAGGCGGTCGCCGCCGCGAGCGGCACGCAGCCGAACAGCAGGAGATCCACCGCCAGCCACACCTTGCCCAGCAGCACGGTGGACAGCATGGCCAGCACGAGGACGTACGGGGAGGCGCTCACGTCGCCGCCGATCCCGACCGCGTGCCAGGACGCCGCGTACTGCGCCCACAGGTCGCTGGCCCCGCCGGCCACCGGCGGCAGCGCACCGCCGCCGAGCTGGCCGCCGCCGATCAACCCACGCGCGGCGACGGCCGTGACGGCGACCAAGGCGAAGCAGAGCAGGACCCCCGGCTGGGTGAGGAACCGCCGCCACGCCCCGTCCTCGACCAGGAGCGCGTCGTCGTCCTCCTCAAGGAAGGAACCGCTCACCACCGCGTGGTGGCGGCCCGCCGAGTCGACCGGCCCGGCCCCGGAGAGCAGGCCACCCACCGTTTCGCCGAGGCGGCGAAGCTGCTGGCCGCGGGGGGGCATCAGCCGGCGGATGCTGTGGTAGTTGCGGCGCCGGCCGCGGGCGCGCCGCTTCCGCGCCCGCCGTAGCCGCCCGGGGCTGCCGAAAACCGAGGCCAGGGCGGCCACCTCGTCGAGTGCGTTGGCGGGCTGCTTGGCGAGCAGGAAGACGGCGGTACGCAGCAGCGAGCCGAAGAAGTTACGGATCGCCACCCACAGCAGCGGGCGGGCCGGCAGGTTCGCGAACAGGACGAACATCGCGTTGCGCCGGTCGACGCGGCGCGGATGGTTGCCGGTGGCCGCGATGCGCCGCCGCCTGCGCGCGGATGCCTCCGCGTGCCACATGACGGCGTCGGCGACGGCGAGCACCTTGTGCCCGGCCCCGTTCACCCGCCATCCGAAGTCGACGTCGTCGCGGAACAGCGGAAGGTCCGGATCCAGCCCGCCGAGGGTGGTCCAGACATCGCGGCGTACGAGCATGCCCGCGGTACTCACCGCCAGCGCCTCGCGCACATCGTCGTGCTGCCCCTGGTCCACCTCGCGGACCTCCAGACCGGTCTCCCGGCGGCCGGCGCCGTCGATCGCCACGCCGATCTCGACGAGACGCCGGCGGTCGTGCCAGTCGAGGAGCTTGGGGCCGAGGACCGCGGCGAACTGGTCCTCCTCGGCGGCCTTCAGCAGCCGTTCGAGGGCGTCGGGTGCTGGCGCGGAGTCGTCATGCAGCAGCCACACCCATTCCTCGGTCTCGCTCCGGCTGATGTCGAGCGGGCCGGTCTGGGCGGTGTTGGCCGCCCGATTGCGCAACGCCTCGGCGACGGCGGCGCCGTACCCGGTGTCACGGGGCAAGGACACCACGTTCTGCCGACCGATCGCTTCGACGAGCAAGGACTCACTGCCGTCCCGGCTGCCGTTGTCGACGGCGACGATGCGCTGGACAGGCCGGGTCTGTCGGAGCAGCAAGTCGAGCGTCTCCGGCAGCCAGCGCTTCCCGTCGTGGGCAACTAGTACCGCCGTGACGACGTGGCGTCCATAGGCAAGATCAGGCGACAACGTTCCACGTGGATGTCGATGAAGGCGAACGGCCCGGCGCGGATCCATGGAGCCGTGCCGGACCGCGCCCTACCTCAGTACGGCTGACAACGATACGCCAGCCGGAGCCACTGACCCGGGCGATTCGCCATATCCGTCCGGCAAGTCCGGCCCGCTCACCCGGCCTTGCGCTTGATTCGGCGTCTCTCCCGCTCGGAAAGCCCACCCCAGATGCCGAAACGCTCGTCATGTGCGAGGGCGTACTCCAGGCACTCGGTCCGCACCTCGCAGGACCGGCACACCTTCTTCGCCTCGCGGGTCGAGCCACCCTTCTCCGGAAAGAACGCTTCCGGATCGGTCTGCGCGCACAGGGCGCGCTCCTGCCAGCTCATGTTCTCCAGCTCGTGCGCGAAGAACAGGGCGAAGCTCTCGCTCACGGGCGCACCTCCTCCCCCTCGAGTCCTCCTGGGTTGGCCTGGTATAGGCGTTCCACAACCCCGGACGACCAAAACAACACAGTTGAAATTACACGCGCGTGTCCTATCGTCCGTCAACCCCGAGAGGTGATATTGGGCCCCCGGTAACGGAGCCGACATACGTCGACACACTCGGTGTCGGCGTGTCGCCCGTGCGCCCACCCCACGCGACGGGCGACACCCCGGTGCTTACTGCGGCGGCTGCTGGCCGCCGTACCAGCCCTGCTGGTTCGGCCCGTGCTGATACGGCTGGGGCGTCTCCCGGCCGGCTCCCTGCTCCTCTTCGTCGGAACGCCGCTCCTGGTCCGGCTGGGTTTCCGCCTGCTGCTCGTACGGTTGCTCGTACGGTTGCTCGTACGGTTGCTCGTAGGGCTGCGGGGTCTGGCCACCGTAGCCCGCGCCCGGCTGAGGCTGAGCGCCGTAGGGCTGCGCACCCGCCTGCTGCTCGTACGACTGGTACTGCTGCTGCTCGTAGGGCTGATACTGCTGCGTCGTGCCGCCGTAGCCCGCCTGCTGCTGTTCGTAGCCCGGCTGCCCGTAGCTCGGCTGTTCGTAACCCGGCTGGCCGTAGCCCTGCTGTGGCTGCTCCTGGCCCTGGTAGGGCGGCTGGGCTCCGTACGTCTGCGGGTACTGCGGATACCCCTGACCCTGCTGATACTGCTGCGGATACTGCTGCTGGTACTGCTGCCCGTACCACTGCTGCTGGCCGTAACCGTAGCCGGGGTACTGCTGGCCCGGCTGCGGGTAACCGTAGCCCCCGTAGGCGGCCTGCGGCTGCGGCTTGGGCGGCGGCCTCAGCTCGTCCGAGCCCAGTACCCGCAGCTGGAACACTATCGCGATACCGGCGATCAGCAGGGCCGGCAGGTAGGTCAGGAATTGCTCGATCCTGTCGACCGTGCCGATCGAGCCCTGGAAGCCCGAGTACGTCAGCCCCAGGATCAAGATGATGAAGCCGAGGAGCGCCAACAGACCGGTGCCCACCACGGCCATGATGGTGACGAGCCGGGCGTTCTTGGTGTGCTCGCCCACGATCGCGACGAGCAACACCGCGACCGCCAACAACAGGATGTCGAGCGAACTCAGGAAGCTGCCGACCCCGAAGTACGCGCGCTCGGCGAGGCCGTCCGACGAGCCGCCGGGCACGAAAACGCTGACGAGGCCGCTGAGCATGCCCACGTACGCCACCGCGACGAACACCCACGCCGCAGGCTCCCGCAGCCGCCCCGTGCTTTCTTTGATCTTCACATAACCCCCTGTGCGGAAGAGCGCTGGGGAACTCGGTACCACTACCGTGCCGGAGCGTACCGGTAACAGCAAACGGGGATGTCCCAAAGAGGAACCAGGGGCCTGGAAGACTGGTGACATGCGCATCGTCGTGCTCGCCGGCGGCATCGGAGGCGCCCGGTTCCTGCGCGGCCTCCTCCGAGCGGCCCCGGACGCCGATATCGCCGTGATCGGCAACACCGGCGACGACATCACCCTCTTTGGCCTGCGTGTTTGCCCGGACCTCGACACCGTCATGTACACCCTCGGCGGCGGCATCAACGAGGAACAGGGGTGGGGCCGGGCGAACGAGACCTTCTCGGTGCGCGAGGAGCTCGCTGCCTACGACGTTCGGCCGCAGTGGTTCACCCTCGGCGACCGCGACTTCGCGACGCACATCGTCCGCACCCAGATGCTCGATGCCGGCTACCCGCTGTCCGCGGTCACCGAGGCGCTGTGCGCCCGGTGGCTGGACCGGCCGGACGACGGGCGGGGCGGCCCGGGCGGCGCGGGGGTCCGGCTGCTGCCGATGACCGACGATCGGGTGGAGACGCACGTCATCGTGGACGACGACGCCGGCCGCCGGGCGATCCACTTCCAGGAGTGGTGGGTACGGCTGCATGCCCAGGTGCCGGCCGTCGAGATCGTCGCGGTAGGGGCGGAGGACGCCAAGCCCGCGCCGGGAGTACTGGACGCCATCGAGTCCGCTGACGTCGTGCTGTTCCCGCCGTCCAACCCGGTGGTGAGCATCGGCACGATCCTGCAGGTTCCCGGGATCCGGCCGGCGATCGAGGGGAAGACCGTCGTCGGTGTCTCCCCGATCATCGGCGGCGCCCCGGTGCGCGGCATGGCCGACGCGTGCCTCGCCGCGATCGGCGTGCGGACCACCGCCGGGGCGGTCGCCGAGCACTACGGCCGGAGACTGCTGGACGGCTGGCTCGTCGACGAGATCGACGCCGGGACGACGGCGGAGGGCATCGAGGTCCGTATCCGTCCGCTGTACATGCGGGACGTGGACAGCGCCGCGGCCATCGCCCGCGCGGCGTTGGAGCTGGCGACGGAGCTGACATGATCGAGATGTGGGGTGTCGGGGGGATCCCGGAGGTCCGGTCGGGCGACGACCCGGCCACGCTGATCGCATCGGCCGAGCCGGGCCTGCGTGACGGCGACATCCTCGTGGTGACCTCGAAGATCGTGAGCAAGGCCGAGGGACGCATCCTCCGCGCGGCCGACCGCGAGGAGGCGATCGACGCCGAGACCGTCCGGGTGGTGGCGCGACGGGGATCGACGCGCATCGTGGAGACCCACCACGGTTTCGTCATCGCCGCGGCCGGGGTGGACGCGTCCAACGCCGCGCCGGGCACCGTCGTGCTGCTGCCCGAGGATCCGGACGCCTCCGCCGGCCGGATCCGGCGCGGCCTGCGCGAACGCCTGGGCGTCTCGGTCGGTGTGCTCGTGTCCGACACCTCCGGCCGGCCCTGGCGGCAGGGGCTTGTCGACATGGCCATCGGGATCGCCGGGCTGGATCCGCTCGACGACCTGCGCGGGCGCCACGACGGCTACGGCAACCGGCTCGACGTCACGGTCACCGCGCTCGCCGACGAGGTAGCGGCCGGTAGCGAACTCGTCCGGGGCAAGCTGGCCGGGGTGCCGGTCGCGGTGGTCCGCGGACTCGCCCACCTGGTGCGGGACGACGACGGGCCGGGGGTACGGGCGATGCTGCGCCCGCCCGCCGAGGACATGTTCCGGTACGGCTCGCGCGACGTGCTGACCGCCCGGCGTACGATCCGGGAGTTCGCCGACGCCCCGGTCGACCGGGACGCGGTGATGCGCGCGGCCGCCGCCGCGGTGACAGCACCGGCGCCGCACCACACCACCCCGTGGCGGTTCGTGCTCGTCGAGTCGGCGGACGCGCGAAAGCGGCTGCTGGACGCGATGCTCCACGCCTGGATCGACGACCTGCGACGGGACGGGCTGACCGAGGAACGCATCGCCGCCCGCGTCCGCCGCGGCGACGTGCTGCGGCAGGCGCCGTACCTCGTGGTCCCGTGCCTGGTGGCGGACGGTGCGCATGCGTACCCCGACGAGCGGCGGCGCCGGGCCGAGCGCGAGATGTTCGTGGTAGCCATCGGCGCCGCCGTACAGAACCTGCTGGTCGCGCTGGCCGTCGAGGGTCTCGGGTCCTGCTGGGTGTCGAGCACGATGTTCTGCCCCGACGTGGTACGCGACATCCTTGCCCTGCCGGACGACTGGGACCCGATGGGCGCCGTCGCGGTCGGGCATCCGGCGACGCCGCAGGCCGAACGCCCGCCCCGTGACCTCGACGCCTTCGTGCTCACCCGCTGAGTCGTCCACAGCGCGCCGGAGAAACCGAGTCATCCACAGATGGGTTCGGCGCGTCGGCGCGACGCGCGTACGAAACCGTAGCTTCCCGGTCCATGGGGAGGAACAATGAGCACTATGACCGTTGGACACGCCGGCCCGTGGACCGAGGAGGGTTACCTCGCGCTCGGGGAGACGACCGGCGAGCGCATCGAGCTGGTGGACGGGAGCCTGGTCGTGTCCGCGGCGCCGGCCAGTGACCACCAGCAGCTCGATCGACGGCTGGCAAACCTGCTGGAGGACGCGGCGCCCGACGAGTTCGAGGTCATCCACGAGGTCAATCTCCGCGTGGGGCCGGGCAGGATCCTCATCCCCGATCTCGTCGTCACCACCCGCGGGGGCGAGGTCACGATGTTCCATCCCGGCGACATCCTGCTGGTGGCCGAGGTGGTTTCGCCGTCAACCGCGAGCATGGACCGGGTGCTCAAGTCCCACCTGTACGCGACCGCGGGCATTCGGTGGTACCTGCAGGTCGAGCCGATGACGCCCGAGCCGCCCGTGCTCAGGCTGTACGAACTCGCGGGGAGCACCTACACCGAGCACGCGCACGCGGGGCCGGGCGAGACGCTCGCGCTCCCCGAACCGCTCAGCGGGAGCCTCGAGCCCGCGACGCTGCTGAAACGCCGCCGCTGACCTCACGGCCTCGAGCCGAGGACGGGGAGCGAGAGGCGCCCGCCGCGGACGCTGCCGCACACGCCATCGGAGGTCAGGGCCGCCGCGCGGCGTTCCGACGGCACATCCTCGTACGTCGTCGCCCGCTGCCGCGCCGGCCTGCCGATCTCGGTGATCATCGCCTCGAGCTCGGAGATGGTCTTGTACGAGCCGTGCTGCGATCCGGCCATCCGGCTGATCGTCTCCTCCATGAGCGTCCCGCCGAGGTCGTTGACGCCGCCCCGGAGGACCTGCTGGCACAGCTCGGCCGGGAGCTTCACCCAGGAGCACTGCACGTTGTCGATCCGGCCGTGCAGGAGCAGCCTGGCGACCGCGTGCAGCGCGCGGTTCTCCCGGGCCGTCGGACCGGGCCGGGCCAGGCCGGCCAGGTAGATCGGCGCGCTCTGGTGGACGAACGGCAGCAGCACGAACTCGGTGAAGCCGCCGGTCTCGCCCTGGATCCGGGCCAGCAGCCGCAGGTGCGCCACCCAGTGCCGGGGCGTGTCGACGTGCCCGTACATCATCGTGGAGGTCGTCGGGATGCCCAGCGAGTGCGCGGTGGTGACGACCTCGATCCAGGCGTCGGCCGGCAGCTTGCCCTTGGTCAGCACCCAGCGGACGTCGTCGTCCAGGATCTCGGCGGCGGTGCCGGGCAGCGAGTCCACGCCGGCCTCGCGCGCCCGTACCAGCCAGTCGCGGATCGACAGGCCGGTGCGCGCGGCCCCGTTCGACACCTCCATCGGGGAGAACGCGTGCATGTGGATGTCCGGGCAGCGCCGCTTCACCTCGGCGGCGAGGTCGAAGTACGCGGTACCCGGAAGGTCGGGATGGATGCCGCCCTGCATGCACACCTCGGTGGCTCCGGCCGCCCAGGCCTCCTCCACCCGGTCGCCGACCTGCTCCAGCGACAGCGTGTACGCGTCCGCGTCGGTACGGCGCTGGGCGAACGCGCAGAACCGGCAGCCGGTGTAGCAGACGTTGGTGAAGTTGATGTTGCGGGTCACCACGTAGGTGACCGCGTCGCCGACGGTGTCGCGGCGGAGGTCGTCCGCGAGCGCCGCGAGCGCCTCCAGCTCCGGACCGTCGGCGGCCAGGAGGGCGAGGGCCTCGTCGTCACCGATCCCGGCCGGATCGTCCGCAGCGTGCCGCAGCGCCGCCGCGACGTCGGTGTCCAGCCGCTCCGGCGCCCGGCGGTCCAGACGGCGCTCGATCTCCGCCCAGTCGCCGTACACCGAGTCGAAGTCGGTGCGCCGGTCGTCGGTCCGGCCGGCCGTGTCGATGGCGACGTGCAGGTCGGTCCGGCCGGCGCCGTCCGCGGTCGTCGGGAACCCGCCGTCCGGCTCCTGCCAGTCGATCCCGCGCGGCCGTACGTCCTCGCGGGCCAGTCCGGTATCCGGGTCGGCCAGGGCCGCCACGTGGGGGCCCAGACGCGGGTCGAGCCAGGGCTCGCCGGCGCGGACGTAGCGCGGGTAGATGGTGAGTCGCTCGGCGAGCCGGAACCCGGACCGCGCGGTGTGCTCGGCCAGCTCGTCGATCTGCGGCCACGGCCGCTCCGGGTTGACGTGGTCCGGGGTGAGCGGTGAGACGCCGCCCCAGTCGTCGATGCCGGCCCGCAGCAGCAGCGCGTACTGCTCGTCCACCAGGTTCGGCGGGGCTTGGATGCGCAGGCCGGGGCCGAGGACGAGGCGCGCCACCGCCACGGTGGCGGCCAGATCGTCCAGGTCGGCGTCCGGCATCCCGCGCATCTTCGTGTCCGGCTTGGCCCGGAAGTTCTGGACGATGACCTCCTGGATGCCGCCGTACTCCCGGGCGACCCGCCGGATCGCGAACAACGACTCGGCCCGCTCGGCCGGCGTCTCCCCGATGCCGATCAGAATCCCGGTGGTGAACGGCACGGCGGTGCGCCCGGCGTCCTCCAGCACCCGGAGCCGGACCCCGGGGTCCTTGTCCGGGCTGCCGTAATGCGGGCCGCCCGGCTCGGCGAACAGCCGCCGCGCGGTCGTCTCCAGCATCATCCCCATCGACGGCGCGACCGGCTTGAGTCGCTGGAAGTCCTGCCAGGTGAGGACGCCCGGGTTGAGGTGCGGCAGCAACCCCGTCTCCTCCAGCACCCGGATGGCCATCGCCCGGACGTAGGACAGCGTGTCGTCGTAGCCGTGGGCGTCGAGCCACTCCCGGGCCTGCCGCCACCGGTCCTCCGGCCGGTCGCCAAGCGTGAACAGCGCCTCCTTGCAGCCGAGCTCGGCGCCGCGGGTCGCGATGTCGAGCACCTCGTCGGGCGAGAGGTACGGCGCCGGCAGCCGGCCGGGAACGGTGGCGAACGTGCAGTAGCCGCAGCGGTCCCGGCACAACCGGGTGAGCGGGATGAAGACCTTGCGACTGTAGGTGACGACACCCGGTCGTCCCGCGGCGTCGAGGCCCGCGTCGCGCACCCGGGACGCGCTCGCCAACAGGTCGTCGAGCCGCTCCCCGCGGGCGTGCAGCAGCACCTCGGCCTCGGTCGGATCGAGGGTCACCCCGTCGCGGGCCCTCCGCAGGGCACGGCGGATCGCGGAGTCACTGGGCACCACCGTGTTGGCTTTGCCAGCTTCCCCGTCCGCTCGCCGGGTGCCGTGATTCGCGGTGTTCGCCGATGGCTCGCGCGCGTCGCTCGCGGTCATGTTTGGCACCTTACGCCGTCAGATCGCCCGATAATCCCGAGGGGCCATCCGGGGGCCCCGGCGGGGCGGCCCCATCCCGGACAACTCCAGCAGGCGGGTGACCCGGTGCCGGTGCCCGGCGTACGGGACGAGCAGCTCCAGCATGCCGGCGTCGTCGACCTTGCGGCCGGTGAGTGCCCACCCCACGATGCCGGGCAGGTGGTAGTCGCCGACCGAGACGGCGTCGGCGTCTCCGTGGGCGCGCTGCCGTACCTCCGCCGAGGTCCACGCGCCGACGCCGGGGAGGGTGCGCAGGCGCCTGTCGGCCTCGGCGGAAGGTAGGCCCTCGAGCCGGTCCGCGACCAGGGCGGCACCCGCGATCGTGCGGGCGCGGACCGCCTCGACGCCGGCCCGATGCCAGTCCCACGACGGGATCTGCCGCCACACCCGCGGAGGCGGGATCACGTACATCCCCTCGGGTACGGGCCCCGGCGCGGGCCCGCCCGCGGGCCCCGGCGCGGGCTCGCCGTACCGGCGCAGCAGCCACCGCCACGCCCGCCACGCCTCCCGGCCGACTACCTTCTGCTCGAGTACGGCGGGGAGGAGAGCCTCGAGGACCCGGTCGGTACGGCCGATGCGCAGGCCCCGCAGCCGCGCATGGGCGGTATGCAGGCTCGGATGGGCCGGCGCGAACCCGGAGTCGTCGTCCTCGGCACCGAGTAGGGCCGGCAACGCGGCCAGCAGCCACTCGGCGCCTGGGCCCCACGCCGTCGCGTGCACCGCGCCCTCCGCCGGCCGCACGGCGATCCGCACGGTGCCCGGCCCGCACGGGGTGCGGGATGCACGCCAGAGGGCGCCGTCAGCTGCCACCCGGTGCGTAGGGTCCCCCGTGCCCCTGCGGTGCGCGGCGAGGGTGAGACGTACGCTGAGCGGCCACGGCGGCCGCCACGTGCGGACCATCACAGCCCTCAGTCTGCCCGAGAAGTCAGAGGTCGCTCGAGAAGCGGATCGCGCCGGCGGGTAGCGTCACGTCCGGCCAGACGCGGGCGCCGTGCCGCAGCTCGTTGCCCGGACCGATGACGGAGCCCTCCCCCACGACCGCGCCGTCCAGCACCGTCTCGTCGCCGACGCGGGCTCCCCGGGCCAGCGCCGAGCCGCGCACCCGAGCACCCGGTCCCACTTCGACGTCGTCGAAGACGACGCTTCCCTCCACCCGGGCGCCCGGCCCGACGACCGAACCCTGGCCGACAGCGGAACCGCCGCACACGACGGCGTCCGGAGCGACCGACGACCCTGGGAGCAGCAGCGCCTCGCCGGGCCGGCCCGGCAGGGCCGGAGACTCCAGGCATCCGAGCACCAGGTCGCAGGAGCCCCGCACGAACGTCGACGGCGTGCCCACGTCGAGCCAGTACGCGTCGTCGGCGTACGCCATGAGACGCGCGCCCCGTTCGATCAGCGCCGGGAACGTCTCCCGCTCCGCCGAGACGGCCCGCCCCGCCGGGATCTCCGACAGCACGGACCGCCGGAAGATGTAGCAGCCGGCGTTGATCCGGTTGGTGACCGGGCGCTGTGTCTTCTCGAGGAACGCCGCGACCCTGCCGGACGGCTCGGTCGGCACGCAGCCGAAACGCCCGGGCTCGGGCACCTCGGTCAGGTGCAGGGTCACGTCCGCGTCCGACGAAAGGTGCAGCGCCAGCTGCGCGCCCAGGTCGTGGCCGGACAGGATGTCGCCGTTGAGCACCAACACCGGCTCGTCCGGCCCGCTGCGTAGCCAGGAAGCGGCGTTGCGGATGCCCCCGCCGGTGCCGAGGGGCTCGTCCTCCCGGACATACTCCAGCTCGAGGCCGAGTCCGGCGCCGTCTCCGAAGGACTCCTCGAAGGTCTCGGATCGGTAGCAGGTCGCGAGGACGATGCGGGTTACCCCGGCCGCGCGGGCGCGGGCGAACAGGTGCGCCAGAAACGGCACCCCGGCCGTGGGCAGCATCGGCTTGGGAACGGTGACGGTGAGCGGCCGCAGCCTGGTGCCCCGGCCGCCGACCAGGACGATCGCTTCCAGCTTGTTGGGGGGGTTCACCGGGGGTTCACTGCTCGGCGGCTCGCTGGTAGCAGGCCAGGTGCGCCTCGGCGGACGCCGACCAGGTGAACTCGCGGGCTCTGGCGTGCCCGGCGTCGCCGAGGGCACGCCGGCGTTCCGGATCTTCCAGCAGGCCACGCAGCGCGGCGGCGATGCTCTCCGCGTCGGGTTCGGTGTAGGCGACCGCCTCGCCGCCGACCTCGGGCAACGAGGTGCGATGGGTGGTCAGCACCGGTGCGCCGCAGGCCATCGCCTCCAGCACCGGCAATCCGAAACCCTCGCCGCGGCTGGCGAACGCCACCGCCAGTGCGCCGCCGAGGAACCCCGGCAGGTCACCGAACCGCAGATATCCCGGCCGTACCAGTCGCAGGTGTGGGGGCACGCCCCTGACGACGGCCTCGACCTCGTCGTCGTAGCCGCGGCTGCCGGCGAGCACGAGCGCGGGAGGCTCCGGCAGGTCGCGCACGGCCGACACCCAGCCGTGGATGAGGTTGGGTACGTTCTTCCGCGGCTCGAGGGCGCCGAGGAAGGCGAGGTACGGGTAGCCGTGCAGGCCGAGCCGGTCCGACACCCGCCGGCGCTCCTCCTCGGTCGGGCGATGGAACAGCGTGTTGTCGACGCCGTGGTACGCCACGTCGATACGGGTCGGATCGGCGTGCAGCAGCCGGACGAGCTCGTCGCGGGTGGCCTTGGACGGCACGACGATCCGGGCGGCCCGCCGCACAGCGGTTCGGGTCGCCGACTTCAGAAAGGTCGCCTTGACCGGGCCAGCGAGTTCAGGCTCGTTGAAGCAGGTGAGGTCATGGATCGTCACCACTGTCGGCTGCGCGGCACGCAGCGGCATCGAGTAGTACGGCGAGTGGATGACCTGCGCCTCCACCTGCTGGGCCACCAGCGGCAGCCCGGTCTGCTCCCAGGCGAGCCGCGCCGGACGGTGGGCGATAGCTGTCGGTCCGGGTACGACACGCGCACTCGGCACCAGGAGCGTGTAACGCTCCTCGTCGGAACGCTGGCAGGCGACCGCCAGGTCGGCGTCCGCGTTGGCGAGGGCGACGACCAGGCCATCGACATATCGCCCCAGCGGCCCACGCTCGGCCGGGACCGCCGTGGCGTCAACGAGCACCCGAGGCGCCACGTTATCTCTCACTCTCTCGCGTCATGGATCTGCCGTCGTGAACTTCACGCCCTCACTTGGCAGCCTACGCCCGCCAGCAGCACCCGTGTGCCATCACACGCGCCGTCGCATGCATCGGCGGGGTGAGCACGGCGGGGGCGTCGGTCCGCCGTTCCGCCGTACCTCGCCAGACCAAGGTAGGCGATGTTCGGCCCGATGGGTGCGGAACTGTTAAGTGTGCCGAGGAGCGGATTCGTACCCGGGCGCTCGGCCACCGGTTCATGAACGTTCCGGAGCGAGGGCACTAGAGTCGCCTTTCATGAGCGACGAGACTCCGGCCGGGCTGTTGAAGGCCGCGCTCGCCGCCGACGCGGCCCGGCCGTTCGTCACCTTCTACGGCGAGACTGAAGCGGAGCGGGTGGAGTTGTCGTTCGCCACCTTCGACAACTGGGTGGCCAAGACGGCGAACCTCCTCGTCGACGAGCTGGCGGCGGATCCGGGGGATCGGGTTGTGCTGCTGCTGCCGCTGCACTGGCAGACCGCCGTCTGGCTGGTCGCGTGCTGGTCGGTCGGTCTCGTCGCCTGTCCCGCCCGGTACACCGACGAGCGCGGCGCCGACGTGCCCGGCACCGACGTCGACATCGTCGCCGCCGGGCCGGACGCCCTCGACGCCGCGCTGGAGCTCGGGGCGAGGGAGACCGTGGCGCTCTCCCTCCACCCGCTGGGCGCACCGCTGCCGGAGGTCCCGCCGGGCGTCATCGACTACGCGACCGAGGTTCGCGGTCAGGGTGACCGCTTCCTGCCCTACGCTCCGGTGGATCCGGCGGCGCCCGCGCTGCGGCTGGGCGGGCCCGAGCTGTCCGGCGCCGATCTCTGTGCGCAGGCACGCGCGGCTGCGAAACGCTGGGATCTCACCGCCTCCGAGCGAGTACTGTCGGCCGTGGGGTTCGACACGGCCTTCGGTGTGCTGGCATCGCTGCTCGCGCCGCTCGCGGTGGGTGCTTCCGTTGTGCTGAGTCGCGACGGAGACATGCCGGAGGACCTGCTCGTTCGCCGCGTAACGACGGAGCGCGTCACCGCCGTTGCCGGGATCCCCGCAACGGGCCTCGGTTGCCGAAGCCTACCAACACCCTCAGAAGTCGAGTGAGCATTCAGAAGGGCAGACCAGGAGTCCAGGCGCCGGCCGACCCGCACCACGGGCGGCCGCTCTGGCGGGTACTGGGCTGGCTGTCCGTCGTGATGGCGGCCGTACTGGTGGCCGGGAGCCTGACAGCCTACGGCTTCTACCGCAAGCTTTCCGGCAACATGGGCCAGCACGAGGTGCTGGACAAGCTCGGCGACCGGCCGGCCGAGGCGACCGAGGCGGAGAACATCCTGCTCATCGGCTCCGATAGCCGCGCCGGCGAGGACGGCCGCTACGGCCAGAACGTCGAGGGGGCACGCTCCGACACGCTGATCCTGCTGCATCTGTCGGCGAGCCGCGACAAGGCGATGATGGTGAGCTTCCCGCGCGACTCGCTTGTCGAGATCCCACCTTGTCAGGCCGAAGACGGCTCGGTCATCGCGCCGCGTACCGGGCTGCTCAATGAGGCGTTCAGCCGCGGCGGGCCCGCGTGTTCCTGGCGCACGATCGAGTCCCTCACCGGCGTGCGCATCGACCACTTCGCGCAGATCGACTTCTCCGGCTTCAAGCACATGATCGACGCGCTGGGTGGGGTGGAGATCTGTCTGCCCGAGGCAGTCAACGACTCGAAGGCCCGCCTGACCCTGCCGGCCGGCCGCCACGTCGTGGACGGCGATCAGGCGCTGGCGTACGTCCGCCTGCGGTACGGTCTCGGCGACGGCTCGGATCTGGAGCGGATCAAGCGGCAGCAGAGGTTCATGGCCGCGGTGATCAAGAAGGCCACCAGCACCCGGCTCCTCTTCGACCCACCGCGGCTGTACCGATTCCTCGACGCCGCCACCCAGTCGGTCACCACCGACCGCGAGTTGGGGCTGGCCGGCCTCAAGGGAATCGCCGACAGCGTCAAGGGCATCGACACCGGCGAGGTGGCATTCGTTACGGTACCCGCCGGAGCAGCGCCCTCCGACCCCAACCGCCTGGTATGGACCCAGCCGGCCGCCGACGAGCTGTTCCAGGCGATCAAGAAGGACACCGGCCTGTCCTCCTCACGGCCCGACCCCGGGTCCGCGGCTCCGGCGATGCCGCCGGACCAGGTACAGGTGAACGTTTTCAACGGAACCGAGACCGCCGGCCTGGCGGGCCGAACCGCCGACAAGCTCGAGGCTCTGGGTTTCCGCGTGGGCAAGGTAGGCAACACACCGGATCCCGCGGCCCGGACCTTGGTGCGCCACGCTCCCGGGGCCGAGCGGGAGGCGCAGGCCGTGGCCGCGGCGGTCAACAACGCACAGGTCGCGCCGGGGGCCGGGACGGCCGGGGCCGTCGAGTTGGTGATCGGAGGCGACTGGGAAGGGCTCAGCGGCGGGTCCGGCGCCGGAGGCTCCGCTGCCCCGTCCTCCCCGGTGGATACCATCACGGCCGCCGACGACGTCTGCGTCAAGCGCTAGAGGCCCCACCGCCGAGATCTATGTTGTGGGGGCCATTTTGTCCGGTTCGGACCCCCACAACATAGATCTCGGCGGCAGGTTCTCGGTGAGCAGGCGGGTGAACATCTCACCCACCCGGCCGAGGTCGTACGCCTCCCGTGCCTGCTCCTTGGCGAGCGCGCGCTCGTCGTCCCAGCGCCCTTCGCGCACGATCGCGTGGATCGCCTCCGCCATCTCCGCGGGGTCACGGTGCACCCAGCGCGTGTCGTAGATCGTCTCCACCCCCGGCCAGTTCCGCAGCACGGGCACCGCGCCGGAGGCCATGCCCTCGGCGGGCGCCAGGTGGAAGCTCTCGTCGTCGCTGGTGGACAGCACGAAACCGATGCGGCGCAGCCAGGCGGCCACGTCCGGGCCGAACGGATCGAAGACCACGGCGCCGCGCAGCATCGGTGAACGCTGCACCCGGGCCAGCATCTCGTCGCAGTGCTCGCGCTCCTCGGCCTTGTTCCACATCCACCAGTAGTCCCAGGTCATCTTGGTCTTGGCGAAGAGGTGGAACCTGGGGTCGCGGCGGCGCAACTCCTCCAGCACGTCGAGGGCGAGGTCGGGCCGCTTGCGCGACGGGGTGATACCGATCAGCCCGAGGTGGAACTGGGCACCGGTGAGCTTGGACCGGTCGTAGGCCTCGGCGTCCACCCAGTTGGGCACGACGACGATCTTGTCGGCCGGCCATCCGGTGCGCTCGCGGGTGAGCCGGGCGTAGTGCGGGCTCACGCAGACGACCTGGTCCACCGCGTCGATGTCCACCCTCGACGGCCACGACGCGTACAGCTCGAACCGGTGCAACCGTACGATGAGCCGCTGGTCGTTCCGCTTGTGCCGGCTGTACCACACGGCGACCGGGCCACACCACTCGCAGACGATGACGTCGGCCCACTTCAGCAGCTCCCGGCTGGCCACCGGGTCGTGGCTGCCGAGCGATTCCCACTGGTCGAGGCGCACCTCGACGCCCGGCAGCGCGCGCAGGTAGTCGAGCAGCCGGCTGAAGAACTTGAGATCGTGCCCGGCAACCCCGACCCGCAGCGGGGCGGACCGCTCGGCAAGCGCCCGAGCCGACGGGAACACCCGGTCGATGTGGGTGCGCATCCGCTCCACCGCCTGGTCCAGGGTGAACCGCCGCGCCGCCTCCCGGCAGCGGTCGGCGGCCAGCTGGTACGTCTGCGGAGACCGCACAGCCGTGGCGATCGTCTCGACGACGGCGCCGGAGGGATCACCGACGCCCTCCGGGGAGTCGCCAACGAAGAGCGGATAGTCGACGCCGAGCAGTTCCTCGTGCATGGGCGTACGGTTGAGGACGACCGGCAGCCCCAGCGCGCCGAACTCCAGCACCTTCGTGGACAGCTCCAGGCTGGCGTCCAGTTGCGGATGCCGCCACGACAGCCCGACGTCGCAGGAGGCGGCCAGCTGCATGGCATCCTCGCGGGAGTGGCCACCGTGCCACACCACGCCCGGCGCCGAGCGCAGCGCCTGGAGCATCCGCCTGCCGTAGTCGGGGTCGGCGCGGTCGGTGTGGATCTTGTCGCCGACCATGTGCAGCTCCGCCGGCACCCCGCCCGCCCGCAACAGCGCGGGCAGCGAGGTCATCTCGTAGGTCTTCCAGTGCGGCGCGTACTTACCGGTGTACACGAGCTTGACCGGGCGCGACTCCGGCGGTCTACGTTGCGGGGGCTGCTCGGCCCCGATCTCCGGTACCAGGGGCGGCAGGAGCAGGCACTTCCCGCATGCGGCCGGCACCGAACCCTCCAGAAAGCAGCGCAGCTCCTCGGTCTGGCACAGCAGGACGCGCGATGCCTCGGCCACCTCGGTCAGCTGGGTCAGCGCCGTCTCGCCCATCTCCGGCACCGACTGCGGGATGTCGGTGAGGTAGGGCCACAGCCTTCCCTCCATGCCGCCGTTCGCGACGACCTGGTGGACCATCCGCTGCCCGCGGAGAACGATCAGATCGTACGGTTCCTGCCGGTCCAGGAGCCGCAGCAGCCTGGACGCCTGCAGCGGGCTCATGCCGGTGCCGGTGACCCCGTCCAGCAGCCGCTCCTCGTACGGGCGGTGTACGGTCACGCCCGGCAGCGCCATCAGCGGGTCCAGCAGCCGGGTGGTCCGCACCGGCGACTTGAGCAACAGGCTGACCTCGCAGCCGAGACGATCCAGCACCTGGACGATGCCCTGTAGCCAGATCGCGGAGCCGTCGATCAGGTTGAGGTTCACATCCCCGTACACCAGAGCGCGCAGTGGTCGGTGGGCCACCGGGTTGTCCTTTCAGCGGATCGCGAAGAGCTGGGAGCCGCGTCGCGCCCACGCCTCGGCCGGCTCGTCGGCGGGCAGGTCGGCGAGCAGGTCACGGCGGATCAGGGCGGGCCGCAGCGACGGCGCGAACACGTAGTCGCCGCCGTCGTCGGCGTGCCCCACGACGTCGGCCCGGGAGCACTCCCCCGCGCAGACCAGATCGAGCAGGTAGGTCTCCGGGTAGTCGCGGTCCGCCGACCAGGGCATCGCCCACCGGGACCGCGCGGCCGCGGCCAGATCCCGCAGCGATCCGCGGTCGGCGACCCGCACCGGCACACCTGTCGCGGTCAGCTCGTCCCACGCCCGGCCGAGGTCGGCGGGGGCGCGCACCACGGCCTCCGCCGGGCGGTGCGCCTGGCCGAGTACCGCGTCGACGAACCGGTCGGCCCGCCCGGCGTCGGTGATCTCGGCGAGCACCGCCACCCGCCTTCCGGCGAGCGGATCGACGGCGAGCCCGAGCCGGCGGGCCATCTCGCCGAGCCTGACCGGCGTCGCGTGGGCGCGGAAGAGCTGGCGCAGCGCCGCCCGTACCTCGGTCGGGTCCCGTGGCCCCGCCTCGGCAGCGGCGTGCAGCTCCTTCACCGCGTGCTCGGCGTCGGCGACGGCCGTGGCGTGGGGCAGCAGGTCATCGCCCAGCAGCCGGTCGGAGGCGGCGACCACCCTGCCGCCGGCCGCCAGCTGCTCGAGGACCTGCGGCCGGCGGGACGCCAGGAACACCGCCCGGCCACGGTGCGCCTCGACCCGCTGCCGGAGGGTCACCGGCTCGAGAACGCGGACGCCCGCGTCGCTGTACCTGCCGGCCAGCACTTCGTCGAGCAGCCGGCGTACCGCTGGCGGCTCCCGCGGGTCCCGCGGACCCACGTACACCGGCTCCCGTGACCGGCCCGGATCCAGGGCGACGGGACCCATCTGGGCGAGCTGGACACCGAGGTCGCCGTCGACCACCGCGTCGAAGCCGCGGCTCGGCGGCAACTCCTCGAAGCGGGAAAGTCCCGGTGCGCCGCTGGCCGGGGCGTTGCGCCACAGCACGACGGGGCAGCCGAGCACGTGCGCGGCGGAGATCAGCTCCGCCAGCCGGCGGTCCCTGTCGACGGCGACTAGGTTGCCGAGATAGGCCCAGGGGCCGCAGGCCTGCGCGGCGGCGGCCTCGATCAGCACCACGTCCGGCTCGGTGCGCTCCAGGACGAGGAGCGCGTCGTGCGGAAGCATCGGGTCGACCACGGCGTCGGGGGCGAGCGCCGCGCAGGTCTCTTCGCGCAGCACCCCCGCGACGACCAGCCGGTCGCGCGGACCCAACGAGGCGGCCGTGTGCCGCAGCAACAGGCGTTCCTCGGCACCGACCACGGGCTCGGCGCCGAGGAAGGGCCCGTGGCCGGCGGCCCTGCCGGCGGTGCCCGGCTCGGCCGGCCGGCGGGCGGCCGACCCCGCACCACGCCGGCGCCACAGCCGATACAGCTCACGCGGCAGCGTCACCGCGCCGCGGACCGGACGGCGGCCGGCGTTCACGAACACCTGCCCGATCCGCAGCTTGGTCGAGCCCTCGATCGCGGCGAGCCGGCTCTCCGCCCGCCGGAGCTGGGCTTCCCGTTCGGCCAGCGCCGCCTTCAGCCGCTGCCGCTCCTGCCTGGCCGCGGCGACCGTCGCGGCTTCCGAGGCGGCGCGCCCTTCCTCGTCCTCCTCCCGAGCTTCGGCCGTTCCGGCACCCCGCGGCGCGAAGGGCTCGAGATCGGCGAGCCGCGCCCGCATCCCCCTGGCGACGAGGTCGGCGAGTACGTACTCGTTCGCCATCCGGAGCAGGGTCCAGGGCTCCTCGCCCGCGACGGTGGGCCGGCCGAAATGGTCGCGGGGCGGCACGACCTCCTCGACCGCGGCGAACGCGATGCCGCTGCGCAGGTGGACGTAATCGAGGGTGGCCGCCTGCAGCACCTGGCAGCCGGCGGCCACCAGGTCGTCGAGGACGAGGTGATAGGGCATCTCGGCCGCCTGGTCGCCGAACAGGATCAGCCCCCGCCCGCCGGGACGCATCCGCTCGATCACCCGCCGGCACGGCTCTGCCCCCTGGTCCGGCCCGAGGGCCGGGCCCAAGACGGCGAGCACCAGCACCCCGGCGCCGAAGACCTCGTCGGCGGCGGCTTCCGCGGGATGGCGGCGCCGGTGGGACACGCCCTCCGGGAGGTGCAGGTAGCCGGCCAGATCGAACTCGTCGGTGCTGACCTCGATGACCGTGTGCACGCCATCCAGATAGGGGTGCAGCAGATCCAACAGCCGCATCAGTGGGTCCTCGTGAAGACGTAGAAGCCGACCCGGTTCTCCCGGAAACCGTACGGACGGAACTCGCGGAGCACGAGCCCGCGCCGCTCCACTGCCCGGCAGTACTCCTCCCGGGCTCTGTGCAGGATGTACGTGCCTCGCTGCGTCCGCGACAACTCCCCCTCGTCGGTGACCACCAGGGTCCCGGCGAGCCGGACCAGCGAGGCCAGGTTGGTGAGCGAGGCCTCCCACTCGGCGTCGTCGAGGATGTGGAAGAGGACGTCGATCGAGTAGACGACGTCGTAGAGGAACGGGCTTCGCCACGCCGACAGCGACGAGACGAAGAACCGCGGGCCGGTTTCCTCCGCGCGCCTCCGGCACGACGAAATCGCGCTCGGGCTGGCGTCGATGGCATCCACCCGATGGCCGCAGCGGGCGAGCGCGTGCGCGAAGGAGCCCTTGCCGCAGCCCGCGTCGAGCAGGAAGAGCGGGTCGGCGGGGTTCGCGCCGTCGCCGATGATCTCGAGCAGCGTGCCCAGCCGGCGGGCGTAGAACATCTCGTTGCCCGCCCGGTCGAGCCCGATGTGGCCGCCGGAGCGCAGCTCGTCCTGGCGCCGGTGCCTGGTATCCCAGTACGCCGCCGCCTCGGCCGCTGTCATCAGCGGTTCAGCGGAGGACATCCCTCTCCATCCAGGCAGCGATCACGGAGGCGATGCGGGCGCCGGCGCGGCCGTCCCACAGAGGCGGCCGCTCGGGCGCGTCCGCCTCCGTCAGGGGTTCTTCGATGGCCTTGCGCGCGGCGGGGACCAGCTCCTGGTAGGTGACCAGTCGGTTGGTGCCGTGGCTGATGGTGATGGGCCGCTCGGTGTTCGGCCGCAGGGTGAGGCACGGAACGCCGAGGACCGTCGTCTCCTCCTGCACCCCGCCGGAGTCGGTGATCACGGCGGCCGCCCCCCGGACGAGCGCGACGAACTCCACGTACGACAACGGTTCGCGGACGTGCACACGCGGGTCGCGGCTCAGTCCGGCTGCCTCCAGGGTGGCTCGACCCCGTGGGTGCACCGGGATCACGACGTCGGCCGACGCGGCCACCTCGTGCAGCGCTCGCACCAGGGTGCTCGCGACCTCGGGATCGTCGACGTTGGCCGGCCGATGCAGGGTGGCGACCGCGTAGCGGTCCGGCAGCGCCTGGTCCCGGCGCACCCGCTCGGTGTCGAACCTGTCGAGGTTGGCGAGCAACGTATCGATCATCGGGTTGCCGACGAAGTGGACCCGGGCGAGGTCCACCCCCTCGTTCACCAGGTGCCCGACGGCCTCCGGGCTGGTGGTGAAGAGCAGCTCGCAGAGCTGGTCGGTCAGACGCCGGTTGATCTCCTCCGGCATCGTCTCGTCGAAGCTGCGCAGCCCCGCCTCGACGTGAGCGACCGGCAGGTGCAGCTTCGCCGCGACTAGGGCGGCGGCGAGCGTGGAGTTCACGTCGCCGTACACCACCACCAGTCCGGGAGAGCGCGCGAGGAACTCCCGCTCCAGCCCCACCATCGCCGCTGCCGTTTGTTCGGCGTGGCTCCCCGAGCCGATCCCCAGGTTGACGTCGGGCTCCGGCAGACCCAGCTGGGCGAAGAAGACGTCCGAGAGACGCTCGTCGTAGTGCTGGCCGGTGTGGACCACCGACTGCGGGTACCGAGCGGCCCGCAATGCGTCGATCACCGGCGCCGCCTTGACGAAATTCGGGCGGGCGCCGAGAACGTGAACGATGGGCGCGAGCATCGCTGCCTTTCGGTGCTGAGCTCTGGGAGTCACTAACATCCCAGATCATGACGCCTAGGGGTGGGAGATTCGGTCCGGTGGCCAATGTGTCCGACCGGGTCACCGCCGTGATCCGGGCTCTCCCGCCCGCCGCGTCCGTGGCCTGGAACCAGCTTACGGGCGATCCTGTCCGCGCCGCGGTGCTGGCGCACCGGTCGGTGCCCCGGCGGTTGAAGGGGCCGGCCGGGCGTGTGCTGGCCCGGTTCGGCGGGCCGCTCGCCCGTGCGCTCGTCCAATGGGACCGCGGCGAGTGGGAGGCCGCGGCATCGGCGGCCGCCGGGCGACCCGAACCGCGCGCCGCGCGCCGGCTGACGGCGTTCGCGCTCGCGGTCGACCGACCCGACGTCGCCGCCCGCACCCTCGCCGGGGTCCCCGCTGACGATCGCGCACGGCCGCTGCTGCAGGCCCGGTTGGCCTGGCGGGAGGGCCGCCTGCGCGACGCGCTGGACATGCTCCGCGATACCCCCTTGCCCGTGATCTTGCAGAAATTCAAACTCGCCCGATTTGAATTTCTGCAAGATCACGGACGGAGGTGGGGGCGGATGGGACGCCTGCGCCGCGGGATCGAAGGTGAACTCCGCACCCTCACCCCGGGGCCGACGCGGTCCGCACCGGACCGCCGCCGGCCGCTGGATCCGGCGCCGGGCCGGGTGCTGCACCTGGTGACCAACGCGCTGCCGTACAAGAACGCCGGCTACACCGTGCGCACCCAGCAGATCGCCCTCGCCCAGCGGGCCGCGGGCCTGGACGCCCAGGTCGTCACCCGGCTCGGCTTCCCGGTCGCGCAGGGGGTTCTCGACGGGCGTCGGCGGGTCGAGGTCGACGGCGTGCCGTACCACCGGCTGCTGCCGGCCGTGATCCCCGCCTCCGCGGACGCCGCGCTCGCCCGGGGCGTCCAACTCGCGGCCGACCTGGTCGCCGGGCTGCGGCCAGCCGTCCTGCACGCGGCGAGCAACCACGTCAACGCACAGATCGCGCTGGCCCTTCGGGACCGCTTCGGCCTCCCGGTGGTGTACGAGGTACGGGGCTTCCTCGAGGACTCGTGGCTGAGTCGGGTGGACGGCAGGGATCCCGGGTGCGACCACTACGCGCTCTCCCGTGACCAGGAGACCCGCTGCATGCGCGAGGCCGATCTGGTGGTGACCCTCGGTGAGGCGATGGCGGGGGAGATCGTCGCCCGCGGCATCTCCGCCGACAAGGTCCTCGTCGTCCCGAACGCGGTCGACGACGTCTTCCTCGAGGCGCTGCCCGATGCGAGCGTGCTGCGCGCCGCCCTCGGCATCCCGGACGACGCGGCAGTGGTCGGTACCGTGTCGACGTTCTACGGTTACGAGGGCATCGACACGCTGCTTCGGGCCGGCGCCGAGCTGCGTCGACGCGGTGCGCCGGTGCGGCTGCTGCTCGTCGGGGACGGCCCGGAGCTCGCCGCCCTGCGGCAGCTCGCGGCCGAACTCGAGCTGGACGCCGCCGTCACGTTCACCGGACGGGTGGCCTTCGCCGACGTCCGTCGCTACCACGCCGTCCTGGACATCTTCGCGGTGCCGCGCACCAACGACCGGGTATGTCACCTTGTCACTCCGCTCAAGCCCGTTGAGGCAATGGCCAGCGGTCTTCCCGTGGTCGCCAGTGATGTCAGAGCACTCGCCGAACTTGTCGAACCTGGAGTGACCGGCACGTTAACTTCACCCGAAGATCCGCATGCCCTTGCTGACTCGCTGGAATCGCTGCTCTACAGTCCAGAACTATGCCGTGACCTGGGCCGAGCCGGGCGGGACAAGGTTGCCCGCCACCGTACCTGGCGGGCCAATGCGCGACGTTACCGGACGGCCTACGCAACCCTGGGCGCCCGCATGGGCGTCTAGCAAGCAGCGGGACCGAAATCGGGACATAAGGAGGGGGCCGTGCCGACAGATCTCGCGGTCGTCGGGCTCGGTTACGTCGGTCTGCCCCTCGCTCGCGAAGCGACGCGCGTGGGGCTGCGGGTTGTCGGCCACGATCTCGACCCCCGCGTCGTCGACGGACTGAACGCCGGCCGGTCTCACATCGACGACGTCACCGACGAGGACGTCGAGCAGATGCTCGGAGCCGACTTCGTCGCAACGCGCGACGAGGCGGTTCTCGGCGATGCCCAGGTGCTGGCGATCTGTGTGCCGACCCCGCTCAGCCAGGACGGTGGGCCGGATCTGGCCGCGGTGCGTAGCGCGGCCGAGGTCGTCGCCCGCCATCTGCGCCCGAACACGCTGGTCATCCTGGAGTCGACCACGTACCCGGGTACCACGGAGGAGGTGGTCCGGCCCATCCTGGAGAGGTCCGGGCTGAGCGCGGACACCGACTTTCACCTGGTGTTCTCCCCGGAGCGCATCGACCCGGGGAATCGGGTGTACGGACTTCGCAACACCCCGAAGATCGTCGGAGGACACGCACCCTGCTGCGCGGCGACGGCGGCGAGCTTCTACGGGAAGTTCGTGGACACGGTCGTGCAGGCCAAGGGCACCCGCGAGGCCGAGGTGGCCAAGCTGCTGGAAAACACCTACCGGCACGTCAACATCGCGCTCGTCAACGAGATGGCGATCTTCTGCCACGAGCTCGGCATCGACCTGTGGGACGCCATCGAGTGCGCGAGCACCAAGCCATTCGGGTTCCAGGCCTTCTACCCGGGTCCGGGGGTCGGGGGTCACTGTATTCCGATCGATCCCAACTACCTGTCCTACAAGGTGCGCACACTGGGGTATCCGTTCCGGTTCGTCGAGCTCGCCCAAGAGATCAACCACCGGATGCCGGCCTACATTGTGCAGCGGGCCCAGGATCTGCTCAACCGGAACGGCAAACCCGTCAGCGGATCCACAGTGCTGCTGCTCGGGGTGACCTACAAGCCGGACGTCAGCGACCAACGCGAGTCGCCGGCCCGCCCGATCACCCGCCGGCTGCACGCCCTGGGGGCCGAGCTCCGCTACCACGATCCCAACGTGCTCGAATGGATCGTCGACGACCAACCGGTGGCCCGCGCGGTGGATCTACGCGCCGAACTGGCAGCCGCGGATCTGGTGATCCTGTTGCAGGGTCACAGCGACTACGATGCGGACATGCTGGCCCGCGATGCGCGGCTGCTGTTCGATACGCGGGGGCGAGTCAAGGGACAGCGCGTTGAGATGCTGTGACTGTACGATCCGTCGGCGCGGCATCCTTACGGGCAGTAGCATCGCCGTCGGAAGGCTTGATCCTGGACCGCACGGGCACAAACGAAGCACGGACCGAAACCGCGTCGGCGGCGGATCAGCCGAAGGCTGCGGGCGGATACGTGGTGGAAACGAGCGTCAACAACCTCAGGCCAAGCGACGTCACGGACCTTCCGGCTCCGGGCACGGCCGCCGAGTTCGCGGCGCGGCATGGCCTGCGCCGCGTCGGGGCACGCCCGGGGCCGATCAGGTACCTGCGGCAGCTATGGGAGCGCCGGCACTTCACCATGGCGCTGGCGCGTTCCCGCTTCATCGCCCGCAACCAGCAGGACCGGCTGGGGATGCTGTGGAACGTCCTCAGCCCGCTGATCCAGGCGGCGGTCTACGCGACGGTGTTCGGGATCCTGTTCACCTCGCGGCCGGACAACTGGCCGGCGTACGTGGTGTCGGGCGTGTTCATCTTCACCTTCTCCTCGCGGGCCATCACCGAGGGCGCCAAGGCGGTCACCGGCAACGCGGGCCTGGTACGCGCCGTGCACTTCCCCCGGGCCGTGCTGCCGATCACCACGACGCTCATCCAGCTGTTCCGCATGCTGCCGGTGATCGCCGTGCTGTTCGTCATCGTGGCGGCCACCGGCGAGCCGATCACGAGGAGCTGGCTGCTGGTCATCCCGGCGCTGGCCGTGCAGGCCGTGTTCAACCTCGGGGTCGCCTTCTTCACCGCCCGCATCACCACGCACATACCGGACTTCACCCAGCTTCTTCCGTTCGTGATGCGGATCTTCTTCTACACGTCAGCGATCTTCTACGAGATCACCAGGTTCCCGGAGTCGGTGCGGCCGATCGTGGAGCTGAGCCCGATCTACACCTACATCGCCCTGGTCCGCCAGGCGGTGCTGGGGGACTTCACCCCGCACGCCTTCACCTGGTACGTCGGCGGGGCATGGGCGGTGCTGGCGCTCGTCGTGGGGTACTTCTTCTTCTGGCAGGCCGAGGAACGGTACGGCCGTGAGTAGCCCGCCCACCCTCGTCGTCGACGACCTGCACGTCACCTACCGGGTGCTGGTCGGCGGCAAGCGCGCACCCAAGGGACGACGGCTGTTCCTCAAGCGGGCGCTGCCGCTCCGCGGTACCCGGCGAATCCAAGCCGTCCGCGGGGTGAGCTTCGTGGGGTACGAGGGCGAGGCCATCGGCGTCGTCGGCCGCAACGGCTCCGGCAAGAGCACGCTGCTGCGCGCCATCGCCGGCCTCGTGGTCCCCGCCAAGGGCGCCGTGTACGCGGATGGGCAGCCGGCGCTGCTCGGTGTCAACGCGGCGCTGATCAACGACCTCTCCGGTGAACGCAACGTGACCCTCGGCGGGCTAGCGCTCGGGCTGTCCCCGAAGGAGGTGCGTGAGCGCTACCAGGACATCGTGGAGTTCGCCGACATCGGCGACTTCATCAACCTGCCGATGCGGACCTACTCCTCCGGCATGGCGGCACGGCTGCGCTTCGCCATCGCGACGGCTACCACACGACGCGTCCTGCTCGTCGACGAGGCCCTGGCCACGGGCGACGCCGAGTTCCGGGACCGCAGCGAAGAGAAGATCCGTCAGCTCCGCGACGAGGCGGGGACGGTGCTCTTGGTGAGCCACAACCTGGCGGAGATCGAGCGAAGCTGCAACCGGGCGATGTGGCTCGACCAGGGCCAGATCCGGATGGCGGGCGACGTCGGCGAGGTGCTGGACGCGTACCGGCAGGCCACACGGGCCAGACGGAAAGGCCGGCTCGGCCAAGGAAGGAAGTAGGTCATGCGCGTCCTCGTCTGTACGGTGGTCCATCACCCCGAGGACGCTCGCATTCTGCACCGCCAGATCAGGGCTCTGCTCGACGCCGGGCACGAGGTCGTCTACGCGGCGCCGTTCACGGACTGCCGGGTCACGCCGTGGAGCGAGGTAACGCCCGTCGACCTGCCCCGGTCGGCGGATCGCCGCCGGGCCCGCGCGCTCCGCGCGGCCCGGCGTGCGCTCAACCGGCACGCGGGCGACGCCGACCTGATGCTGCTGCACGACCCCGAGCTGCTGCTGACGTTGCCGCTGACGCGTCGTCTCCCGCCGGTGGCGTGGGACGTCCACGAGGACACCGCGGCCGCCCTGGTCACGAAGGACTGGATCCCTCGGCCGCTGCGCAGGGCGTTGGGCCCCCTGGTGCGGGCCGCGGAGGCGCTCGCCGAGCGCCGGCTCCACCTGCTGCTCGCCGAGGAGGGGTACCAGGAACGGTTCCGCCGCCCCCATCCGGTCGTCCCGAACTCCACGTACGTACCCGACCAGGTGTCGCCGCCCGGCGAGACGCGAGTGGTCTACGTGGGCCAGCTCTCTCGGGTCCGCGGTGTCCACGAGATGATCGACCTCGCCGGCAAGCTGCGCGAGCGTGACCTCGTGGTCGAGCTCGTCGGGACCGCCGACCCGGAGACCCGGGGGCTGCTCGGCCGCGCCAACCTCGGCGGCGTGTTGCGGTGGCACGGGTTCGTACCCAACGACCAGGCCATGCGGCTGGTCGAGGGGTCCCTGGCCGGGCTTTCGCTGCTGCACGACGCGGCGAACTACCGCCACTCCCAGCCCACGAAGATCATCGAATACATGGCCCGGGGGATCCCCATCGTCACGACACCGAACCCGGTGGCTGCCGGCATCGTGCTGGCCCGGGAATGCGGGTTCGTCGTGCCGTTCGGGGACACGGACGCCGCAGCCGAGGCCATCCTCCGGCTGCGTGACGACCCCGCCCTACGCACCGAGATGGGCGGGCGCGGCCACCGGGCCGCACAGGAACTGTTCAGCTGGCCGCACGACGCCGTCACCTTCGTGAAGCAGCTCGAGGAATGGGCCAACACGCCTCGACCCGCTTCACAGAGCCGGTGACCAGCCTCCCTAGACGGCGGCGGTGCCGATGAGGCCCTCGCGGGTGACCAGGCCAGCCAGCTCGTCCTCGGACTTGTCCTCGGTGCCGGGCGGACGCATCGGCAACACCATGTAGCGGCTTTCCGCGCTGGAGTCCCACACGGCGATCTCCACGTCGTCCGGCAGGTGCAGGCCGAACTCGGCGAGCACGTCCCGGGGCACCCTGACGACGCGGGAGCGGTACGCCAGGCTCTTGTACCAGCTCGGCGAGGGACCGAGGAGCTGCAGCGGGTAGCACGAGCAGAGCGTGCACACGATCACGTTGTGCAGGGTCTGCGTGTTGGCGACGACCCTGAGCCGCAGCTCCGCGTGGTCGCCGCCCAGGGACAGCCCGAGTTCCTTGATGGCGGAGTTGGCGTCGTCGAGCAGTCGCTCCCGGAAGCCCTCGTCCACCCAGGCCCGGGCGACGATCCGCGCGCCGTTCAATGGGGACGCCTTCGCCAGGAACCGGTTCAGGATCGTGTCCAGCTCGGCGTCGCTCACCACTCCCGCGTCGACCAGCCGCTCCTCCAGCCGGCGCACCCGCGCCGCGATCGCCGTGCTCGCATGGTCCTCGCTCATGTGTCATCCTCCCCCGCCGGTTCCAGGTACGACTCCCACAGGTCGACCGTGACGCTGTGGGTTCCCTCGCCCCACAGGTCACGGGCGGCAAACCGGACGGCGTAAACGGTCTCCACCCGGGACTCCGGCAGATCCCGGGCGCGGTCGTCCGGCAGCGGCCAGGCGCCCTCCGGCTCCACCACCTCGCCGACCTGGCCACGGATGTACCGCGGCAGCCGGGTGTGGTGGGGCGGGTCGACGGTATGGGTCCGTACCTTGTCGCCCGCGACGAAGCGCGCCTCACCCATCGGCGAGCAGCCCCTTCTCCCTGAGCAGCATCTCGACCGCAAGCAGCCACCGCTCGTAGTACGAGGCCGCCAGGTACTGCTCCGGCGGGATCCGCTCGATGGCGTCCCGCATCTCGTCGAGGTTGAACACGCCGCGCCGCCGCAGCGCGGTGTTGAGCGCGAAGACCCGCGCCTCCCAGTCGGCGTGGAACGGCTGGTTGTCGTCCAGGTCGGGCGAGACCGGGCCGAAACCGGTCTGCCCGCCGACGTCGTGCACTCTGCTCACGGGAGACACGGTACGTCTACCCCGCCCCGGTGACCAAGGTCACCAGGAATCCGCGCCGTCCGGTAGCTTCGGGCTGGACGCGGAAAGGGGAAGAGAGGTGCCGTGAGCGCGGGGCAGCGAATCGAGGGACACGGCGGCGAGCTGGCCGTGGCGGCCGCCCGCCGGTACGGCATCGAGACGATGTTCACCTTGTCCGGCGGGCACGTGTTCCCGCTGTACGACGGCGCCGTCAAGGCCGACCCACCGATGCGGCTGGTGGACGTCCGACACGAGCAGACAGCCGTCTTCGCCGCGGAGGCCACCGCCAAGCTCACCCGTACCCCCGGGCTCGCCGTGCTCACCGCGGGCCCCGGGGTGACCAACGGCATGAGCGCTGTCGCCACCGCGCATTTCAGCGGTTCGCCGGTGCTGGTGCTGGGCGGCCGGGCGCCGCAGTACCGCTGGGGCGCCGGAAGCCTGCAGGAGCTCGACCACCCGCCGATGCTCGCCCCGATCACCAAACACGCGGCCACGGTCGCGGAGACCGCCGGCATCGCCGGCGCCGTCGACGAAGGTCTGCGGCTCGCCGCGACCCCGCGCCGCGGGCCGGTGTTCCTTGACGTACCGATCGAGCAGCTCTTCGGCACCGCCGAGGCCGACCTGTCCGGGCCCCCGGACGGCGGGGCGGCCCGCCGCGCGCCCGACCCCGACGCACTGGCCCGGGCCGCCGAGCTGCTCGCCGCCGCCGAGCGGCCGGTGCTGGTGCTCGGCTCGGAGGTGTGGATGGACGGGGCGGCCGACGCCGCCCGCGACGCCGCCGAGGAGCTGGCGCTTCCGGTGATCAGCAACGGCATGGGCCGTGGCATCCTGCCGGCCGGCCACGAGCTGCTGGTCACCCGGGCCCGCTCGGTCGCGTTCGGCCGGGCCGACCTGGTGGTAGTGGTCGGGGCGCCGCTGGACTTCCGGCTCGGCTACGGGGAGTTCGGCGGCCGGGACGGCGCGCCCAGGGCAAGGGTGGTACACGTCGCCGACGCGCCGGAAAGCGTCGCCCGCCACGCCGAGCTGCACGCCGCGGTCGCCGGCGACCTCACCCTGGCCCTCACCGGGCTCGTCGAGGCGGCCCGGCGGTCGGGCCGGGCTTCCGCGCCGGGCGGCTCCCGCGGTGCGTGGCTGAAGGAGCTGCGGGAGGCCGCGAAGGCGGCGGCCGACCGGGACCGCGAGCTGCTCGCGAGCGACGCCGACCCGATCCACCCGGCCCGGATCTACGGCGAGCTGATCCCGCTGCTCGACGAGGACGCGGTGGTGATCGGCGACGGCGGCGACTTCGTGTCGTTCGCCGGCAGGTACGTCGAGCCGAAGCGTCCCGGCTGCTGGCTCGACCCAGGCCCGTACGGCTGCCTCGGCACCGGGCTCGGCTACGCGGCGGCGGCCCGGCTCTGCCGGCCGTCGGCTCAGGTGGTGCTGCTGCTCGGGGACGGCGCCGCGGGCCTGTCGCTGATGGACGTGGACACCCTGGTCCGGCACCGGCTGCCGGTCGTGATGATCTGCGGCAACAACGGCATTTGGGGGCTGGAGAAGCATCCGATGCGGGCGGTGTACGGCTACGACGTCGCGGCCGAGCTGCAGCCCCAGTGCCGCTACGACGGGGTGGCCCGCGCGCTGGGCGGGGCCGGCGAGCTGGTGACGAAGCCGGCCGACATCGGGCCGGCCCTGCGACGCGCCTTCGGGGCAGGTGTGCCGTACCTAGTCAACATCGCTACCGATCCCGATGTCGCCTACCCGAGGACGACGACGGGGATCTGAGCCCATGCGCATCGCGGGGATCGTCGCACGCGGCCTGTCCACGCCCACCGACATCGAGCCGCAGCCGGTCAAGGCGGTGCTCTTCGACTTCTCCGGCACCCTGTTCCACACGATCGACGACGCGGAGTGGATCCGCGCCGTGGCCCAGGAGCACGGCGCGGACCTCGACGACGAGACGGTCGCCCGGCTGGTGGCCGAGCTGGAGGCCGCCTGGGCTCTGCGCGAGGTGGCCCGCGCCCAGCATGCCCGGGACCTGTCGACGGAGGTCCACCGGGCGGCCGGCCTGGCCTGGATCCGCGCGGTGGAGGGGCTCGCCCCGTTGGCCGAGCCGATGTACGACTACCTGACCTCGCCCAGGTGCTGGGTGCCGTACGACGACACCCGGCCGGTGCTGGAGGAGCTGCACCGGCGCGGGCTGCCGGTCGCCGTGGTCAGCGACATCGCCTGGGACATCCGGGAGACCTTCGAATACCACCGGCTCCGCGAACTCGTCGATGTCTTCGCCCTGTCGTACGAACACGGGGCGACGAAGCCGGACCCCCGGCTGTTCGGGTACGCCTGCGAGGAACTCGGCGTGGATCCACGCCAGGTACTGGTGGTCGGCGACACCCCGGGAAGCGACGGCGGCGGCGCCGCGCTGGGGATGCGCGCCTACATCCTGCCGGCCACCGGAGCGACCGCTCGCCGCCGCGGCCTCGACGCGGTGTTGCGACTGGTGGAGGACTGATGGAGGACTGATGGGTCGTCGGGCGGACAGGGTTCGGGCCATCTGTCGTCACGCGATGGTTCCGGTGACGACGATGGCCAGCGTGACAGCCGCGGTGGTGGCCAGGGAGTTCCTGACCGACTGGCCGCACATTCCACGCAGCGCCTTCCTTCCCGTGTTCCTCGGTGGCCTGACGTTGCCAACGCTGGCGCTGGTGCTCGTGGCCGCGTCCCAGCGCAGCGCGGCGTTTCGGGCGATCCCCTGGTGGGCTGTCGTGCTGGGCGTCGAGCTGGTGCTCGTCGCCGTCGCGATTCCGATGTCGGCGCTGTCGTTCGCCACCGGCCTGTTGCCCGGTTTCCTGGGGAGCATCGTCCTGCCGATCGTCCTCCCAGAAGTCCGTGCATCGCGCGCCGAACACGCGCGCGCCGCAGCCGAACGGCGCATCGACGCATCGCTCGGGAAGGCCCGTGAACTGCTACACGCCGGCGACGCCTCAAAGCGGATCGATGCCCTCGCGGAGATCGAACGCCTGGCGCAGACCCATCAGAGGCTCCGGGGGCCAGCAGTGGACGCGATCTGCGGGTACCTGCGGACACTGGGCGACGTGGGGAGCGAGCCGGAACGGCGCGCACGGAGGGCGGCGCAGCGCATCTTGGCCGGTCAACTCCGCCGGTCCGGCACGAGGCTCGATCTGACCGGCGCCTGCCTGGAGGACCTCGACCTTTCCGGGTGCCGGGTGACGGGCGTGCTGACTGGGGCCACCTTCGGCGGCGACGCGCGGTTCGTCGGAACGAAATTCGGTCCCGGCACCACGTTCGGCAAGGCTGTCTTCCTCGGCCATGCCCGCTTCGACGACGCGAGCTTCTCCGGCGACAGCTACCGGGGCGACGTGTTCCGCGGGGTCGATTTCAAAGAGGCGACCTTCCACGGCGATGCCGTGTTCTCGGGAGCGTATTTCCACGGTTACGCCGGATTCGCTAGAACGGTCTTCCGCGGCGTCGCCGTCTTCGACGGGGCGACGTTCTACGGCTTGACGGTGTTCACGGGCACCTCGGGCCGGATCAACCTGCGCGGCGCCACCGCGTCACAGTCCTGGGCGACCCGAGGCAGCCGCTGGCCCTGGGGATGGCGCACCAAGCCCGGCCGAGGCACCCTCGGTGCCTACCAGGACCACCTCACCACGGACTAGGGTCCGCGCGGTAGTACAAAATGGCTGCTGGTCCATCACCGCAAATCACGAGGGATATCGCAGGACTTGAACAATCACGCTTCACCGGTCTTCGTCGTGCGGTCGGCCCGCCGCGCCGAGCACGAGACGGTCGGCGAGCTCACCGTCGAGGCCTACGTCGCGGACGGGTTGCTCACGAAGGACTCCACGTACGTACACGAGCTGCGTGACGCGGCGGCCCGGGCGCGCCACGCCGAGCTGTTGGTGGCCGCGGACGGCGAAAGGGTGCTCGGCACCGTCACCTACTGCCCCGGCGGCACCCGGTACGCGGAGCTCGCCGTCTCGGGTGAGGCCGACTTCCGGATGCTCGCGGTGGCTCCCCGGGCGCGGGGGCGCGGCGTCGGCGAGGCCCTGGTGCGCGACTGCGTCGACCGGGCGGTGCGAACGGCGTGCCCGGTGCTGCGGCTTTCCACGTTGCCGACCATGCGCGCGGCGCACCGGCTGTACGAGCGGCTGGGCTTCCGCCGCACCCCCGAGCGGGACTGGTCGCCGGTCCCCTCGATCACCCTGCTGGCCTACGCTCTCGACCTCGTGACCGCGGTCCCCACCGAAGGCGAGGACGTCCGGTACTGCGACCACTGCGGGTGCACGCTGACGGAGGCCGACCATGCGGCCTGCCGGCGGGCGCGCCTCATGGAGCCGCCCCGCTACTGCTCGTACTGCCGGCGCCGCATGGCCGTCCAGGTGACCCCGCACGGCTGGACGGCCCGCTGCGCCGAGCACGGCATCCGCACCAGATGACGAGGGGGCGGCCCCAGTTCACTGGCCGACGGCGACACCGACCCTCGTTGGTCGCAACACCGGAGGCTCTTCGGCGTGACGGAACAGCCATCCGGCCGCCAGGGCACACAGCGCCCCCGTGACGAGGGCCGGAACGATCGCCGACGGGTAACCCACGGCGGCCTCGGCCACGGCGTTGGCGGCGTGCGTGATGGCCTGGGCGACAAGCAACCAGGCGAGCACGCGATTGTCAGCAAGGGCCAGGGCGAGCCCCAAGGCGAGGCTCACCGCTACCCATTTGGCGCCCACGATCACGAGCTCGTCCGCCAGGGTCCGGCCCGCGGGAGCGGACACGTCCGGACCGGCAAAATAGGTGGCTGCCAGACCCAGGGGGATGACCACCGCCAGTACCAGCCAGACTCGCACGAGTAGACGGGCGATCATATTTCTCCCTACCTATCGGTTCCGCAAAACTATCTACGGTTGATATATCGACGATGGATACTACACCCGGAGCCGGGCCGGACAGGCCGGATCCGCCGATGACCCCGGCGAGTTTCCGAGTGCTCCTCGCGCTCGCCGGAGGCCCGGCACACGGCTACGCCGTCATGCGGTTCGTTGGGCGACTCAGCGAGGGGACCGTCCGGCTCGGACCCGGGACGCTGTACCGCACCCTGCAGCGTCTCCGCGCCGACGGCCTCGTCGAGGAGGTCGGCGGCAACGACCCGACGGCCCCGCACGACGCCCGTCGTCGTTACTACCGCCTGACACCCGCGGGCCGAAGGGCGGCCGAGACCGAGGCACGACTGCTCGCCCGGACGCTCCGCGCGGCCGTCGAGCGTGGCCTCATAGCACCCGAGGAGGGACAAGGACGGTGAGCACCACCCGCCCGCACGGGCTCTGCCCGCATATCTTCGTCCGCGACGCCGACGCGGCCGTCGCCTTCTACGCGCGTGCCTTCGAAGCCCACGAGATCTTCCGCACCGCGCTGGCCGACGGACACGTGCTCTTCGTCGAGCTCGGACTCGGCGACGGTCGGCTCCTCGTCAGCGCCGAGACACCCGGGTTCGGTGCCCACTCGGCCGAGTCGGTGGGCGGCAGCCCGGTGCTGCTCACCCTGTTCGTCGACGACCCCGACGAGGTGGCGCGCCGCGCCATCGACGTGGGTGCGGCCGTGGAGATCCCCGTCCAGGACATGTTCTGGGGCGAACGCTACGGGGTGCTGCGCGACCCCTTCGGACACCGGTGGGCGGTGACGACCGAGCGGGGCGACCTCAGTCCGGACGAGATGGCCGCGCGCTCCGTACACGTCGAGATCCCGGACGCCTGACCAAGCCCTCCAGGTCCCCGGCCACAGGGCGATATCCATGGAGGCGTGGACGCCTCGAGGCCGCTCGACGTCGTCGGATGGCTACTCGATGACGGCGATGAGGTCGCCCTCCTGGACGACGTCGCCCTCGGCGACCTTGAGCTGGCCGACCGTACCGGCGTCCTCCGCGAGGATCGGGATCTCCATCTTCATGGACTCGAGGATCACGAGCGTGTCGCCGTCCGAGACGTCGTCGCCCTCCGCGACCAGAACCTTCCATACGTTCGCGACCATCTCCGCGCGGATCTCCGCCACCGCGAGTCCCCTTCCTCGGTCAGTACGTTAGCCACGCATCCGGTCAACCAGGCCGGTGTCGTAGTCGCCGCCCACGAACTCCGCGTCGCCCAACAGTTCGTCGAAGAACGGCAGGTTGGTCTTCGGCCCCTCGATCCGGAAGGACGCCACCGCCGCCCGAGCGCGTTCCAACGCCTCCACCCGATCCTCGCCGTGTACGCACAGCTTGGCGAGCAAGGGATCGTAGTAGGGCGTGACCATGTCGCCCGCGTCGTACCCGGCATCCACCCTGACGCCGTCGCCGGACGGCTCCCGCCAGGCCGTGATCTCGCCGGGGCTGGGCAGGAAGCGCCGCGGATCCTCGGCGTAGATTCGCAGCTCCAGCGCGTGTCCCCGGGGCGGCGCGGCGGTGGGGTCGAAGGAGATCTCCTCGCCCGACGCGATCAGCAGCTGCTGCTCGACCAGGTCGATGCCGGTGACCAGCTCGGTGATCGGGTGCTCGACCTGCAGCCGGGTGTTCATCTCGATGAAGACGAAGTCCTGCTCGGCCGGCGCGACGAGGCACTCGACGGTGCCCGCGCCCCGGTACTCGATCGCCTCGCCGGCCCGTGCCGCCGCGTCCAACATGCGGGCGCGCAGCCCGGGCGAGACGCCTGGCGAGGGGGTCTCCTCGGCGACCTTCTGGTGACGCCGCTGCACCGAGCAGTCGCGCTCGCCCAGCGCGACGACGCGGCCGTCGGCGAGCCCCAGGATCTGCACCTCCACATGCCGTGCGCCCTCGATGTAGCGCTCGAGCAGGACACCGGAATCGCCGAAGAACCGCGCCGCCCGGCTGCGCGCGCCCTCGAAGGCCGGGCGCAGCGTCACCTCGTCGCGGGCGACCGCCATGCCGATCCCGCCGCCCCCGGCCGCGGCCTTGACCATCACCGGGTAGCCGATGCGGCGTGCCTCCGCGACCGCCGCCTCGACGGAGACGATTGGCTCCCGGCTGCCCGGCGAGACCGGCACGCCGACGTCCGCCATCAGGTTCCGCGCGTTGATCTTGTCGCCCATCCGCTCGATGGCGCTCGGCGCCGGCCCCACCCAGACCAGGCCGGCATCCACGACGCGCCGGGCGAACTCGGAGTTCTCCGCGAGGAACCCGTAGCCGGGATGAACCGCCCCGGCCCCGGCTGTCGCGGCCGCCTCGAGGACGCGGTCCATGTCGAGGTAGCTCTCGGCGGGACTGGCGGGGCCGAGGAGAAGGGCATCGTCGGCCTCCCGGACGTACGGCGCCTTGGCGTCCGCCTCCGAGTACACGGCGATCGCCCTCAGCCCCATGCGTTGCGCCGTACGGATCACCCGACGGGCGATCTCACCCCTGTTGGCGATCAGGACGGACTCGAACACCCCAGCATCATAGGGAGGACGCGGCCGCGAACCGCTCCACTACCCGGGAAAGCGCCTCCACGACCGCCGGGTCGTACTCCACGGTGTCCAGTCGCAGCCGCTCCAGCGCGGCCGCCTGCCGGTCCCGGTCGGCCGAGCTGCCGACGAGGTCGTCGTAGGCCCCCGCCGCCTTGATGATCCGGCTGGCGAGCGGCAGCGTCGTGTCCACACCATCCGGGCAGTACGGATCGGCCTGCCGGCGGACGATCTCGACCACGTGGTCGAGGACGCCGGTCCGGCGGATCACCTCGGCACCGTACTCGGCGATGCGCCGCCGCTGCTCGGCCGCGGCGAGCACGGTGGCCCCGCCGGGGATGGGATCGCGCAGCGAGAGCTGCCCGATGTCGTGCATGAGCGCCGCGTACTCGAGCATCAGCCGGTCGGGCTCGCTCATCCCTAGCTCCCGGCCGACCCCGACGGCCAGGGCGCTCACCCGTCGGGAGTGCCCGCTCTCCACGTACCCACCGACCTCGGTGACCCGGGAAAGAGCCCGGATGGTCTGCAGGTACGTGGCCCGGATGCCGGCGTACCGCCGGAAGGCGACCTGGGTGACGAGCAGCGGCGCCGTGAACACCAGCAGCGCCATGATGCCCATGGCGTGCGTCGCGAGCGCGATGAGCACGGCTGTCGCACCCGCCGCGACGCCCAGGGCGGTCTGGGCGCGCAGCTCGTCCCGCAGCGCGGTCAGGAACCGGATGTGCAGCGAGGCGGTACGGACCATCGACGCGATGAGGATGTCGACGAGACCGGCGAGGGCCAACAGCGCCAGCATGACGACGAGGATCACCCACACCTGGCGCTCCACGGTGGGCAGCCACGAAGCCAGCGGCCGGAAGCAGAGCGCCACCGCCGTCACGGCGAACAGCCGCCTGGCCATGCTGTCCAGCCGCGGTGAGCGTCCGACCGCCACGTGCGGCAGCGCACCGACGATCATCCCGATCGCGGTCACGGCGATGACCTGGACCGCACCGTGGCCGGCCGGCACGCCGCCGACGCTGAGCAGCAGGGCGTAGCCGATGGCACCGGCGGCGGCGATCGGGGCGCTCTCCCGACCACCCGGCAGGGAGATCCGGACGAGCTCGCCGAGCGCGACGAGCAGCCCGAAGGCGACGGCGACGCGGGGTTGGGTGAGGCCGGCCGCCGCGGTCTGCGCGACCACCGCCGCCGCCAGCAGGCCGGCCGCCGCGGCGAGCAGGGCCTGTCCGCTCTCGAACCCGTGCCAGCCACCGCGTTCCGGATTTGCGGTGTTGCTCACTTGTCACCGTCGCCGGTCACCCGCAGCGGAACGCTCGGGTCGTCGTGGTCGTGCTGGGCCGTCTCCAGCGCGCCGGCGGGCAGGCGAGGCTCCGGCTCGGGACGCTGCCATCCGTGCCGTTCGACGGCCTTGATGAACGCGTCGACCACCTCCGGGTCGAACTGCCTACCGGACCACCGGCGGAGCTCCTCGATCGCCTGATCGACGGTCCGGGCGTCCCGGTACGACCGCGTCGAGGTCATCGAGTCGAAGGCGTCGGCAACCGCGATCACCCGGGCGAACTCCGGGATCTCGTCGCCCACCAGGCCCATCGGGTAGCCGCGACCGTCCATCCGCTCGTGGTGGTGCATGATGCCGGCGAGGGCCTCGTCCAGGAACCCGATCTCCCGGACGATCTCCAGTCCGCGCATGGGGTGGAGCTGGATGGCCGCGAACTCCTCCTCGGTGAGGGATCCGGACTTCTGCAGCACCTTGGTGGGCACGCCGAGCTTGCCGACGTCGTGCAGCATCCCGGCGAAGCGGATCGCCTCCAGCCGGCCGCCGCGTACGCCGATCTCCCGGGCGATCATCACCGATGCCCGCGAGACCCGTTCGCTGTGCCCACGGGTGTAGTAGTCCTTGGTCTCCACTGCCTGGCACAGCGCCGCGATCGTGGCCTCGTGTGCCGCCTGCTGGGCGGCGTGCTGGGCGAACGCCCACCGGGCGGCGAACAGCGGCAGCAGCACCAGCAGCGCCGACAGCGGGCCGAGGGTCCCCCACAGAGCCGCGATTAGCAGCCCGAACATGCCGTAGCCGAGATACGGCACGACGGACGGGGCGAGCGCGCCGCCGTGCCCGCGGACCGACTGCACGCCCTGGGTCAGCACCAGCACGAAGATCATCAACAGCCCGTTGGTCAAGACGTAGGTCACCACGGCGACCACGAACGGGATGATGATCCAGGAGAAGTCCTCGCCGGTAGGTACGCCCGTGTACCCGCCGGCGAGCTCGTACACCACGCCCGCGGCGTATGCCGACAGCGCGAACTGCGCACCGTTGAAGACCCGCTTGACGAGGGGCAGCCCGTCGCGGCGCATGGCGAACAGGGCCACCGCACCGATGACCGCCGCGCCGACGGGCCCCAGGAGCACGACCGAGGCGAGCGTCGCGGAGAAGCTGACGGACACGTGCACCCGGCCCTCGCTCGGGAGCAGCGTGGCGAACGACTCGCAGATGAAGAACAGCAGCGCCAGGACGAGAAGCGTGGGCCAGTCGATGGCGCCAAGGGGGGCCTGCGCGATGACGAGGACCGCCAGTGCCACGATCACGCAGATGTAGACCTGCGCGGGACGTGGCAGAGAACGCACCATAGACTCCTAGGAAGGACCGGTCGGGACGGCCGCGAGATAGCCGCGCAGAGACAGGGTCAGCTCCACGACCAACCGTGCGGCACCGACATGATCGCAACGACGTACAGGCCGAACAGCAACAACCCCACGACCGCGACGACTCTGTTCATGGGTGCAACGCCTCCTACGGTCCTTCCGCCCGGGCGCCCGCCGTGCCCCCGCTCATCGGGTGCGCGTCCCTCAGACTAGCGCGTGAGCTGTCAATCTCGTAGTTGCCACCCGAAACGTGAGAAAAGTGTGAACAAACTCTGCCTAACCGCCCGTTGTCCACGCGACGGTAGCGGCTATCCCTTCGCGCAGCGGGGTGCGGGGAGACCAGCCCAGGCCAGTCCGCGCCGGAGCAGGGTCGATGACCATCGCGGGCAGGTCGCCGGGCCGCGGCGGAGCGTATTCCGGGGTGTCGGGCGCGCCGGTGATCTCCGCCACCAGCGAGTGGAGTTCGCGGTCGCTGGTCGCCACGCCGGTGCCGATGTTGAACCGCTCGCCGCCTCCGCGGTCACCGCAGGCGAGCCGGAACGCGTCGACCACGTCCTCGACGTACACGTAGTCCCGGGTCTGGTCGCCGCGCCCGAAGATCCGGGTGGGCTTTCCACCGAGCAGCGCGTCCACGAAGATCGCGACGACCCCCGACTCCCCCGCCGCGCTCTGCCGGGGACCGTAGACGTTGGCGAGGGTCAGCGTGGTGACGTCGAACCCGTACAGGGCGCGGTAGGCCTCCAGGTAGACCTCACCGCACCGCTTCGAGGCGGCGTACGGCGAGCGGGGAGCCGCGGAGGCGTCGGCGACCACCGGCAACGCGGCCGGAATCCCGTAAACCGCCACCGAAGAGGCGAAGACGACCTTGCGGACCCCGCCGCGGCGGGCCGCCTCGAGAAGGTTCACCGTGCCGAGAACGTTGACGCGGGCGTCGTTCGCCGGATCCGTGACGCTGCGCTGCACGCTGATCTGGGCGGCCAGATGGCAGACGACCTCCACCCGGTGCTCGCGGACCACGTCACCGAGCGCCGGATCGGTCACATCGAGCTGGTGCAGGGCGAACGCGCCGCACTCCCCCGCCTGGGCGAGGGCGGGCGTGAGGTTGTCGGGATCACCGGTCGAGAGGTTGTCCACCCCGATCACCTGGTGACCGTCGGCGAGCAGACGATCGACGAGGTGGGAACCGATGAAGCCGGCCGCGCCGGTCACTAGAACGCGCACGACAGGTATTGTGACGTCCCCCGGCGGCACGCCGGCGGATCGTCACGCGGCCGGGTCAGAGTTCGGCCTGGACCTCCTGGATGCGAAGAAGAACCTTGGACCGCAGATCGCCGGGCACCGGGTCACATCCGCAGTGTTTCGCCACGAGTTTCTTGACCGCCTCTTCGAGCCCATACTCCCGCAGGCAGGGGCCGCACTCGTGGAGATGCTGCTTTACTTCGGCACAGTCGGTCTCGGCCAGTTCGTCGTCCAGGTACTGATACACCCGCGCGAGAACGTCACGACAGTCGACCGCATGGGGCTTGCCGCAGCTCATGCTTCTGCGTCCTTCCTCGGCTCGCCGCCCGACTGCGCACGGGCAAGGCCGCGCTCGCGCGCGTAGTCCTCCAACAGCACCCGGAGCTGGCGCCGACCCCGATGGAGACGCGACATCACGGTGCCGATCGGCGTACCCATGATCTCGGCGATCTCCTTGTACGCGAAGCCTTCCACGTCCGCCAGGTACACCGCGAGGCGAAACTCCTCGGGCAACTCCTGCAACGCGGTCTTCACGTCCGAGTCCGGCAGGTGCTCCAGCGCTTCCGCCTCGGCCGACTTCAGCCCTGCCGAGGTGTGGGACTCAGCCCGTGCCAGCTGCCAGTCCTCTATCTCCTCAGTCGCGGCCTGTCTGGGCTCGCGCTGGCGCTTCCGGTAGGTGTTGATGAAGGTGTTCGTCAGGATCCGGTACAGCCAAGCCTTGAGGTTGGTGCCCTCCTGAAACTGATGGAACGACCCAAACGCCTTGACGAAGGTCTCCTGCACCAAGTCCTCGGCGTCGGCGGGGTTGCGGGTCATCCGCAGCGCCGCCGAGTACAACTGATCAAGGTAAGGCAGCACGTCGCGCTCGAAACGAGCGCTCTGCTGCTCCAGAGTCTCCTGGACCGAACCCACCCCCTTGGTGTTCTGGGCGATGACCCCGGAGGGGTCGTCAGGTTCGGAGGATAGCCCGAAGACGCGTGCGGAAGCGACACCGCCGCCCGGCCGGGCATGGGTGGGCTCTGCGGTGAGGGAGGCCATGCGATCCGTTCTCCAGGTCGACCGTGAGCTACGCCGGTGGAAACACCGGTTGACGCCGCTCGATTCCCGGCCGCAAGAGTGAGGGAGGGTACCGGGAGGGGTGATGACGCGCCGCCAGGTCGGAGGGAAGATGGGTGCCTCTGACCGAAGAGGGTGAGGGCGTCGTGCTCGCCGCGTACTGGAGGTTCTACAACGAGGTCGCGTCGGCACAGCTCGCGACCTGGTTGCCGAAACTCCCGGGAAGAGTGCTGGATCTGTCCGAGACGCACCGCTTCGCCGCACAGGTCGCGGCGTCGGGCCACCACGTCATCCGCGTTGTGGACGAGGTCGCGCCGGAGACGACCACCGGGACTGACGCCACGGGAGGGGCGCACAGGGGTCGTCGCGACGGGCAGGTGTCGCTCGTCGTCGCCGACCGGGCCTGGCCCACCTTCCTGGGAGACGAGAGCGTCGACGCCGTCGTCGCCGAGCAGCTTTCCGGGTGCCTGGCGACCGAGTCGGTGATCGAGGGCGTGGTCCGGGTGATGCGGCCCGGTGGACGGCTGCTGCTTCGCGTCGACTCCTTGATCCTGGGGATGTCCCGGCTCGCCGAGCAGAACTGCTGGGCCGAGCTCAGCGACGTGCCGAGCGCCGAGGTCGTCCTGGTCCCCTCCCCCGACGGCACGATCACTCGGTGTTTCTCGCCGGAGCAGTTGGACGAGGCCCTGACCGAGGCTGGCCTCGAGGTGGAGTGGATCAGGCCGCGCACGGTGCTGTCGCCCTCGATCGTGGAGAGCGCGTTGCAGGCGGATCCGGGCGCACTGTCCCAGCTGGTCGAGGCCGAGCTGGAGCTGGAACCCGAGCGCACCGGCGAGACGGCGGGGATCCACCTGGTGGCGTGCGCCCGGCGCCCCCTCTCTTGCCCGTGATCTTGCAGGAATTCAAGAGAGGGGGCGGGCCTAGCGGCGCTCCAGCTTGGACTGGCACTGCACGCAGCGGGCCGCCTCCGGACGCGCCTCCAGCCGGCCGTCGGGGACCGTCGTACCGCAGTCCACGCAGAGGCCGTACGTGCCCGCGTCGATCCGCTCGATCGCCGCGGCCACGGCCCCGCGCTGCCGCTTGGCGGCCTCGAGAACTGCCTCGCCGCGGTCGGTATCCGAAAGCGTGCTGCCCGAATCCGCCGGGTGCGTGTCGTAGAAGGGAAGCTCCTCGATGCGTTCCGTCCGATGCTCACCCCGCAGGATGTCGATCGAACGGTCGAGGTCAGCCAGCATCTCCTCGAGACGTTTACGTGCTGTCGCGGGATCCACGGAACCGCCTCCCACACCGATCGTCCGCATTAGACGGGGTGCACGCATGGTGACCCCCTCACGCCCACAAAGGCAATGCCAGACCTGGAGGATGCTCGCCCGAGCGAGATCCAGAACGCCACTCACCCCTGGGCAGGGCATTAGTCTCCTGGTATGCCCCCGAATTCAGGCGGCCCGCTGTGGCCTGCGCCGACCGCGCGGAATCCGGTCGACGCCGACGTCTGGCTCCCCGGCTCGAAGTCGATGACGAACCGGGCGCTCGTCCTTGCCGCGCTCGCCGGAGGAGAGAGCCGGGTACGGGCGCCGCTGCGCAGCCGCGACACGCTGCTTATGGCCGAGGGGCTACGGGCGCTGGGCGCCGGCGTCGCCGACGACGGCGGGGATTGGCGGGTCCGGCCGGGCGAGCCTCTCGGCTCGCCGTCCTCCCCGGGGCCGGTGGCCGTGGACGTCGGCAACGCGGGGACCGTCATGCGCTTCCTGCCGCCGGTCGCCACGCTCGCCGTCGGCGGCGTCGCCTTCGACGGCGACCCACGCTCCCGGGTCCGTCCGCTGGGGCCCCTGCTGACCGCGTTGCGCGCGCTCGGCGCGGACATCGACGACGGCGGCCGCGCCGCCCTGCCGATGACGGTTCACGGGCACGGCGGCCTGACCGGTGGCCGCGTCCTCCTCGACGCCTCCGCGTCCTCGCAGCTCGTGTCGGGCCTGCTGCTCGCCGGCCCGCGGTTCGACAAGGGTGTCGAGGTACGCCACGAGGGCCCGCCGGTGCCGTCGGGCCCACACATCGCGATGACCGTCGCCATGCTGCGGGCCGCCGGGGCGGAGGTCGACGACGCGACGCCGAACGTGTGGAGCGTGTCTCCCGGTCCGCTACGGCACCGGGACGTCGACGTCGAGCCGGACCTGTCCAGCGCGGCCCCGTTCCTGGCGGCCGCGCTGGTGACCGCCGGCCGGGTGACGATCAAGGGCTGGCCGGAACTGACCACCCAGCCCGGCGGCGCCCTGCCGGAGATCCTTACCGCCATGGGAGCGACGTTGCGACGCGACGCCGACGGCCTCACCCTCCGCGGCGTCGGCCGGATCCATGGCATCGACATCGACCTGCGTGACGTGAACGAGCTCGCCCCGACGATCGCCGCGGTCGCCGCGGTCGCCGACTCCCCCTCCCGGCTGCGCGGCATCGCCCACATGCGGGGCCAGGAGACCGACAGGCTCGCCGCGCTCACCCGGGAGATCGGCGGACTCGGCGCGCATGTGCGGGAGACCGACGACGGCTTGGAGATCCACCCACGCCCGCTGCGCGGCGGGGTGTTCCACACCTACGACGACCATCGCCTGGCCACGGCCGGCGCGGTCCTCGGCCTTGCGGTGCCCGGCGTCCAAGTGGAGAACATCGAGACGACCGGCAAGACGCTGCCCGACTTCGTGGAGCTGTGGACCCGAATGCTGAGGGGATAGGAAGCTGAGGCCACGCGGACTCGACTTCGACGAAGAGGACGTCCGGGTACGCCCCGGGCGCGGCTCCCGACCCCGAACCCGCCGTCGCCCGGAGCACGCCGAAGCCGTGCCCGGCTTCGTCATAGCCGTCGACCGTGGCCGCTACACCTGCGTGGTCGATGGCCGCCGGATCGTCGCGATGAAAGCGCGGGAGCTGGGTCGGCGAAGCGTGGCCGTCGGCGACCAGGTCCACCTCGTGGGTGACGTGTCCGGCGCACCTGGGACCCTGGCCCGGATCGTACGGGTGGAGCCACGCACGTCCACGCTGCGGCGCACAGCCGACGACACCGACCCGGTCGAGCGGGTCATCGTTGCCGGAGCCGACCAACTCGCCATCGTGGTCTCGCTGGCCGACCCGCCGCCGCGCCCGCGACTCATCGACCGCTGCCTGGTCGCCGCGTTCGACGCGAAGCTGGACCCGCTGCTTTGCCTGACCAAGTCCGACCTCGCCCCGCCGACCCCGCTGATCGAGGCCTACGGGCCACTCGACGTCCCGTACGTGGTCACGGGCCGCAACGACGACGAACTCCGCGAGGTAACCGGGCTGGACGAGCTGCGCTCGCGGTTGGTGGACCGTACCAGCGTGCTCGTCGGCCATTCCGGCGTCGGCAAGTCGACGCTGGTCAACGCGCTGGTCCCGGATGCCGGGCGGGTGACGGCCGAGGTGAATCCGGTGACCGGCCGCGGCCGGCACGCCTCCACCTCGGCCGTGGCGCTCCCGCTGCCCGAGGGTGGCTGGATCATCGACACGCCCGGGGTGCGTAGCTTCGGGCTGGCCCACGTCTCCGCCGAGACGGTGGTCGCCGCCTTCCCGGACCTCGCCGAGGGCGCCGAGCACTGCCCGCGTGGCTGCAACCATCTGGGATCGGAGTGCGCGCTCGACGACTGGGTCGCGGGAGGCGGCGCTCGGAGGGACGCCGACGCCCGGCGGCTCGACTCGCTGCGCCGACTGCTGGCCAGCCGGGAACGCCACGAGGGCGACTGAGGCGCCGCCGAGATCTATTTTGTGGGGGTGGGAATCGGGCAAAACGACCCCCACAACATGGATCTCGGCGGGATTGGGGGCATGATGGCATCACACATGGTCGTGCGTACCCCACGCGAGGGCGGACATGTTCGACAAGTTCACTGACCGTGCACGGCGCGTTGTCCTCCTGGCCAGAGAAGAGAGCGTGCACCTGAACCACGACTATCTCGGCACCGAGCACCTCCTGCTCGGGCTCCTTCGGCAGGACGAAGGCGTCGCAGCCGAGATCCTTGCGGACATGGACATCCGTCTGGAGGAGATGCGCCGGCGGGTCGAGGAGATCATCGGCGGGAGGGAGGACCAGAGTCGGCAGGAGCCGTCCGAGAGCATCTCCTTCACGCCTCGGGCGAAGAACATATTGGAGATGTCGCTGGTAGAGGCCAGGGACCTCGGTCAGCGATACATCGACACCGAGCACCTGCTGCTCGCCCTGGTCCGGGAAGGCGAGGGCGTCGCCGCCGTCATGTTGGCGGAACGGGACGTCGACCTCGACCGCGTCCGCCGCGAGGTTGCCGGGCGCCGGGGCAACCCGCCGCAGTCCTGAGGCCGTCAGACCTCGACGGTGCCGCCGGTGCGCCAGTACTCGCCCGAATGCGGGTCAGGAATCCCTCGTCCACGAGGTAGCGCCGCAGGATCGCGTTGACCTCCCGTTCGGTGTAGCGGATACCCGGCTCGAAGGCACGGACGAAGTGGTCGAGCACCACCAGCCGCTTGCCCCGCGCGGCCGGCAGCGCCACGAGCCGTCCCCCGTGGAGAAAGGCCCGCAGCACCGCGGCCTCGGACGGGTTCGCGGCACCGTGGTCGTCCGGCTGCTCCTTCGGAGTCGCCGCGACGACCGTCTCCCGCAGCACCTCGGGACGAGCCGCCCACTCCCCGCCCGAGTGGGACACCAGACCACCCCGCTGGAGCTGGGAGAGCGCCCGCGACGCCTCCCTCGCCGAGGTCCCGGCCCGTTCGGCGACCTCTGCGCTGGACCGCGCACCGAGCACCAGCGCGGCGAACACGCGAAGCCGCTGCTCGGCGGCGAGCAAACCGAGCACCCGCACCGGGTCCAGGTCGGCCGCGCGGCTACAAGAACTCGTGCCTGACGCGGTGTTGGTAGGCGGTTCGGCCGCCGCGCTCTATGCCGGCCATCGAGACTCCTACGACCACGATCACGTGGTCACCGACCTGCGAGATCGATTCGACATGGTGCTCGACGCCCTGGAGTCCGAGGGCGAGTGGGTAACCAACCGCGTTCAACCGGGAAAGATCATCTTGGGGCGTCTCGGCGACATCGAGGCCGGTGTTCGGCAGATGATCCGGGCGCAGCCGTTGGAAACCGCAAATGTCGTGCTCCCATCAGGGCGCACCGTCCGCGTGCCGACCGCCGAGGAGACCCTGCGAATCAAGGGTTTCTTGATCGTGCGCAGGAACCAGACCCGCGATTACCTCGACGTGGTCGCCCTGGCCGCCCGGTACGGCACTGCAGGGTCGGCGAACGTCCTTGCGCGGATCGATGAGTATTACATGGACCAGCATGGTGGTGGCCGAGGCGTCGCCGCGCAGATCGCTCGCCAGCTTGCGGACGCCCCAAAGACGCGTCGGTGACTCGGCAGCTTAGGTTCTATCGAAACCTGGACCCGCGCTGGACGGACTGGGCAGCCGTCCGCGCGGCATGCCGGGAACTCGCCGCCGCGATGCTGGAACGGCAGGCGTGAACTGTGTCCCTAGCGTTTCGAAATCTCACCACGTCGCCGTCCGATCCGGTAGGTACGTGGCCGACCGAGGCGGTTCAGGCAGCGCTCGAACGAGGAGACCTCGAAGACTGGCAGCGGCTGGCCACCGAAATCGACCGCCGCCCGTGGGGTCAGACGGCCCGCCAGGTCGAGGAGGTGCTCGGTCACTCCCGCCCCTATGGCGTCGCCGAGCTCATGGAATCCGTGATCGAACGCGCCCGGGACCGCGCCGAGCGGGACGAGCGCGAAGCCGTGGCGGCCGAAATCCGGCAGGCCGTCGCTCGGTCGGGGCTCACCCGTGCGGAGTTCGCGTCCCGCCTCGGCACGTCGGCGTCGCGGCTGTCGACGTACGCCACCGGCAAGGTCACGCCGTCGGCGACGCTCATGCTCCGCATCCGGCGACTCCTCGCTGACCTTGGTGGGTGAGCCTTTCTACAGCGGTTGGCGGACGCCCAGCTCGTCGATGCGGTTCAGCAGGTCGGCCGGGTCGGCGTAGACGCGGTACGCGCCCGCCCGCTCCAGCTCCTCCCGCCCGTACCCGCCGGACTGCAGACCCACACCGAGGCTCCCGGCCCGCCGGGCGGCGAGCAGATCCCAGACGCTGTCGCCGATCACCATGGCGTGCCGCGGCTCGATGTCGAGCAGGTGGGCCGCGGCGAGGAAGAGATCCGGGTCCGGCTTGGCCCGGCGGACGAGGTCGCGGGTGATCATCGGGGTGTCCTCGGGCAGGCCGAGCAGTTTCAGGGCGGGGCGGGCGGTGGCCGACGCGCCGCTCGTCGCGATCGCCCACGGCACCTCCCATCGGGTGAGCGCCTGCAGCAGCTCTCGGGAGCCGGGCAGCGGACGCACGGAGTCGAGCTGGGCGGCGTACTCCTCGGCGTGCAGGTCCTGCAGCCGCCGGGTCTCCGCGCGCGTGAGCTGCACACCGGTCTCCCGCAGCAGCCCGGCCACGAAAAGCCCGCCGCTCATCCCGATGCGCCGGTGGATACGCCAGACCGACAGGTCGATGCCGAGCTGGCTCAGCGCCGCACGCCAGGCGATGACGTGCTGGTACACCGAGTCGATGAGCGTGCCGTCGAGGTCGAAGAGCAGCGCGGGCGGAGGAAGCTCGGAGTAGGCGTCGTCCGGTTCGGTAACTGGGTCCCCAGAACTAACGGTCACCTGTCCAGTGTGCCCGTCCGCCGCGGCCGACCCACCCGACACGGCGACGCCGCGAGGGTGAGGCAACCAGACGCTCGACGACGTGGGCCACCCGCCGCGCGGTCGCCTCGACCGGCTCGGTCGGCACCACGAGGAACGAGATGGTGAGCCGTACCGCGACCTCGGCCACGTCCCTGGCGGCGGGCAGGGAGAGAAACGGCCAGTGCTCGGTGAGGAAATCGGCGATACCGTCGCGCAGCGACTCCACCAGCGGCGCCGCCCGGGTCGTCATCAGCGGCAGCAGCCCAGTGTCATCGGTCAAGATTGCCTTGACCAGGGAGTTGTCGGACGCCTCGCGCAGCCCCCACAGCACCGCCTCGCCGACCGCCTCGGCCGGACTGCCCTCGTGGGCCTCCATGGTGCGCAGTGCGCCCGCCAGGAACCGGTCGTTCTCCCGCGTGGCCACGGCCGCACAGAGCGCGTCCTTGCTGCCGAACTCGTTGTACAGCGTCTGCCGGGATACCCCAGCGCCCGCGGCGACGTCGGCCATCCGTACCCGGGCCCACTCGCCCGCAACGATCGCCGCGTACGCCGCGTCGAGCAGCGCTTCTCGGGTGCCCGTCGTCTCCGGCATGCCTTCATAGTTGACAACACCGCGCGCTTCGTCCAGTCGGCATCTCGATCCGGGGACGCCGATCCCGGAAAAAGCCGCGTGTGCGCAATAGCGGTAGCGTGTCGCGCCATGGCGGGCTATACCGATGACCTAAGGCTGGCGCACGTGCTCGCGGATGCGGCGGACGACATCACCATGCGCCGGTTCCGCTCCCTCGACCTGCGGGTGGACACCAAACCTGACCTGACGCCGGTCACCGACGCTGACCGCACAGTGGAGGAGACCGTACGATCCACGCTGCGTCGAGCGCGGCCACGGGACGCGGTATACGGCGAGGAGTACGGCAAGACCGGGCATGGTCCACGCTGTTGGATAGTCGATCCGATCGACGGCACGAAGAACTACGTCCGCGGGGTGCCGGTCTGGGCCACGCTTCTCGCCCTGATGGATGGCGACCAGTCAGTCGTCGGCCTGGTGTCGGCCCCGACATTGGGACGGCGCTGGTGGGCGGCGCAGGAAGCCGGTTCGTGGACCGGACGGGGCCTGGTGGGCGCGACCCGGTGTCGGGTCTCGGCGGTTTCGAGGCTCGAGGACGCGTCGTTCTCCTATTCCAGCCTGTCCGGCTGGGAGGATCAGGGCCGGCTCGGCGCGTTCCTCGGACTTACCCGCTCGGTGTGGCGTACCCGGGCGTTCGGCGACTTCTGGTCCCATGTGCTGGTCGCCGAGGGCGCGGCGGACATCTCGGCCGAGCCCGAGGTGTCGCTGTGGGACGTCGCGGCGCTGGTACCGATCGTCGAGGAGGCCGGGGGCATGCTGACCGACCTCGAAGGGGTGCCCGGACCCGACGGCGGAAGCGTGGTGTGTACCAATGGACTCCTGCACGCCGAGGTGATGAAACGACTCGGCGGCGGCCCGCTGTCGGTGCGCGTGTAAACGCCCGCCCTCAACTGGTGAGCGCCAGCGAACCCGCCCAGCAGCGAACGATGTCGCGCATCGAGAGCAGCCCGACGACGTCGCTGTCCTGCACGACCACCAGGTGGCGGAAGCCACCGCGCATCATGGCCGTGGCCGCCTGCTCGAGCGTCCAATCGGGCGAAGCGAAGACCAGGTCACTGGTCAGGTGGGCGGCGGCGACCTCGGCGTCCGGATCCTCGCCCGCCCCGATGGAGTTGAGGATGTCACGCTCGGTGAGGATCCCGACCCCCGAGTTCTCCGGGTCGAAGACAACCGCGGCGCCGACCTTGCGCTCCGCCATCAGGCTGGCCGCGGCCCGGAGCGTATGCGCAGGTCCGATCGTCAACACCAGGGTCGTCATGCCGTCTTGTACCTTCATGGCCGCCAACCTCTTGTGCGTTTGTGATACGACTCCGTGACCGCCAGCATCCGTGATTCGGTTACCGAGCGCAATACCCCGGCGGCGGCGAAAATGAACCGGCTTGCCGGGAATACGCGCCGTTTGGGCGGACCTATACTGAACGCGAGGTGTCAGCAGGTCCGTACGGAAGCAAGAGGCGGGGCGCTACCCGACACCCTTCACGAGTCGGACCGGCATTCCTTACCGGTAGGACCTGTGGCCTCGTTGCTCAACGACGAGTCGAGGTTGCTTCGAAGGGGATAACGATGGGTGTCATTGCGCTGGTCATCGGACTGATAGTCGGCGTGGCGCTGCTGTCCGCCGCCGGGGCCGCGGTGTGGCAGGCAGTGAGCTGGCCGAGCGACCGGCCTCCGCTGGAGAGCTGGAAGCACTACGTTCGGCCGCAGATGTGAGAATCAGGGGTGTGGGAAGTGCCACGCACTCGCCCACACCCCTCACCGCACCACTATGGTGTGGTGCCATGAGGGTGGCTGTCCCCCGCGAGACCCGATCTGACGAACGCCGGGTCGCGCTCGTTCCCGAGGCCGTATCTCGGCTCACCAAGGTGGGCTTGGAGGTCGCCGTCGAGCCCGGAGCCGGAGAGCACGCCCGCGCAAGCGACGACGAGTACCGAGACGCCGGCGCCACAGTGGCCGAAGAGGCCCTCGACGGCGCGAATGTCCTGGTGAGCGTGCAGCCGCCCCAGGGGGCGCAGGTGGAGCGGCTCGCGTCGGCGGCCATCATTGTCACCTTCCTGCCGACCGCCAACGAGCTGGAGCTCATCCGGCTCCTGCGGGACAGCGGTCGCACGGCGTTCGCCATGGAGCTCATCCCGCGTATCTCGCGCGCCCAGTCCATGGACGCGCTGTCCTCCCAGGCGCTGGCGGCCGGGTACCGGGCGACGCTCATCGCCGCCGAGCGGCTGCCCCGGTTCTTCCCGCTGTTCATGACGGCGGCGGGCACCGTACGTCCGGCCGCTGTGCTCGTCCTCGGCGCCGGCGTGGCGGGTCTGCAGGCGGTCGCGACCGCGCGCCGGCTCGGCGCCGTGGTGCACGCCTACGACGTGCGGGCGGCGGCGGCCGAAGAGGTACGCAGCCTGGGCGCGCAGTTCATCCAACTCGAGCTACCCACCCTGGAGGGTGCCGGTGGATACGCCCGGGAGATGACCGAGGATCGTGCCAACATGCAGCGGGAACTCCTTGCCCCGCACGTCGCCGACGCCGATGCCTTGATCACTACCGCGGCCGTGCCGGGGCGTCCCGCCCCGCTGCTGGTCACCAGCGACATGGTCAAACGCATGAAGCCCGGCTCCGTCGTCGTCGACCTGGGAGCCGAGCAGGGCGGCAACGTCGAGGGCTCTCGGCCCGGCGAGGAGGTCACCGTCGGCGACGCGCTCCTCATCGGGGGCCGCAACCTGCCGAGCCAGCTCCCCGTCCAGGCCAGCCAGCTCTACGCCGCCAACGTCACCAACCTCCTGCTGTTGATGACCGAGGAGGGTACGGTCAGGCCCGACCTGGAGGACGAGATCCTCGCTGGTTGCTGTATCACGCACGCGGGCGAGGTGCGACACGAGGCGACCCGCGAGCTGCTCGGTGCGGCACCCGAGGGCACCGGACAAGGCGAGGAGGGGAGGTAGCGGTGGAGGGCGTCGCGCTGCTCACGGTCTTCGTACTGGCCGCCTTCACCGGGTACGAGGTCATCTCCAAGGTGTCCTCCATCCTGCACACCCCGCTGATGTCCGGGTCGAACGCGATCAGCGGCATCATCCTCGTCGGGGCGATCATCGTCGCGGGGCAGGCCGAGTCGCCCCTCGCCCTCGGCCTCGCGCTCTTCGCAGTTGTCCTGGGCGCCATCAACACGGTTGGCGGGTTCGTGGTGACCGACCGCATGCTGCACATGTTCCGGGGACGCCGTGACCGCGGTGAGGAGCCGTCGACATGACCGGCTCCTGGACCGCGCTGGCCTACCTGGTCGCCGCTGTCTGCTTCATCGTCGCGCTCAAGGGGCTGTCGTCGCCGCGTACCGCACGGCCCGGCAACCTCGTCGGGGTCACCGGCGCCACGATCGCCGTGCTGGTGGTGTTCCTCTCCGAACGGCCGGACAACGTGCCGTACATCCTGGCCGCACTGGTGGTCGGCGGGGCCGTCGGCGCCTTCTCCGCCCGCCGGGTCGCGATGACCGCGATGCCGCAGATGGTGGGAATCTTCAACGGCGTCGGAGGCGGAGCCGGTGCGCTGGTCGCACTCCTCGAGCTCGGCAGGGGCGACGGAGCGCAGTGGCCCGGGCTCGCAGTGGCGGCGTTCACCGTGTTCATCGGCGCGGTGACCTTCTCTGGGTCGACGCTCACGTTCGTCAAGCTGCAGGAGCTGATGACCGGACGCCCGCTCACCTTCCCCGGCGGGCGGCCGGTGTTCATCGGTGTCGTCGCGGCGAACGTGGCGCTGGGAACGTGGATAACTCTCGGCGGGGCACTGTGGGTGGCCATCGTGCTCGCCGCGCTGAGCCTGGCCGCGGGGCTTCTCCTGGTCCTTCCGGTGGGCGGCGCCGACGTGCCGGTCGTCATCGCGCTGCTCAACGCGTTCAGCGGCATCACCGTGGCGGCCAGCGGCTACGTCCTCGGCAACAGCCTGCTCATCGTCGCGGGCACGCTGGTCGGCGCGTCGGGCATGCTGCTCAGCCGGCTGATGGCGAAGGCGATGGGCCGCTCGCTCGCCAACATCATGTTCGGCGCCTTCGCAGGCCCCTCGACGCTCGGCGCCACCACGGCCACCGATCGGCCGGTCCGTTCGGCCGGCCCGGAGGACATCGCGATCCTCCTCGGGTACGCCCGCAAGGTCATCGTGGCGCCCGGCTACGGGCTGGCCGTCGCCCAGGGCCAGCACGCGCTCCGCGACCTCGCAGAGGTGCTCGACGGGCGCGGCATCGAGGTCGCCTACGCCATCCACCCGGTCGCCGGCCGGATGCCGGGACACATGAACGTGCTGCTCGCCGAGGCGGACGTGCCGTACGACCAGCTCAAGGAGATGGATCTGGTCAACCCGGAGTTCAAGACCGCCGACGTCACGCTCGTCGTGGGCGCCAACGACGTGGTGAACCCGGCCGCCCGCTCGGCGCCCGGGTCGCCGATCTACGGAATGCCCATCCTGGCGGCCGACGCGTCCCGGTCGATCGTCTTCCTCAAGCGGTCGCTGCGCCCCGGCTTCGCCGGCATCGACAACGAGCTGCTGCACGACCCCAAGACCACCCTGCTGTTCGGCGACGCCAAGGACTCCCTCACCAAGCTGGTCGCCGCCGTCAAGGCGCTGTGACCCCCAAAGCCCTTGGCCGTGATCTTGCAGAAATTTCAAGACCCATCTTGAAATTTCTGCAAGATCACGGCCAAGAAGGGTTAGAGAGGGTATCGCAACAGCGCGCCGACGCCGTCGGTGAGCGTCGCCGCGTCGTCCGGCACGGTGACCAGCTCGCCGTCGGTGCCGACGAGCGCCCGCACCAGGGCGGCGTCGGCCCGGTCGGCGGCCGGATCGCGCACGCCGAGTTCGCGCAGCTCGGCGTCGGCGTACGCGAGCTGTGCCGGCTCGGGGCCGATCCGCAGTTCGGCGACCGAGCTCGGGTCGTCGTTCAGCAGTAGCGTCTCGACCTGACCCCGCTGCAGCGCGACGACGGTGTCGGCCAGCCCTTCGGTGGCCCGGTCGCGTTGGCCCAGCTCCCGCTGGTAGGCGTCCAGCACGGCGTCGGAGTGCCGGGCGGCCAGGTCGCGGGCCGCGCGTACCAGCTCGGCGTCGAGTGCGGCCGTCGCCGAGCCGTCGGCCCGGGAGCCCGACTCGGTTTCCACCACACGGTCGCGAAGGCTCTCCCGCAGATGCTCGATCATCATTCGGCTCGCCTGACGATCCCCGGAAACCACCAGCACCTCCGCGGCGCTGCGCAGCGCCATCCGTTCCACCTCGGCCGCTGCGTCGATCGCGTTGTGCAGCCACAGGTGTTCGGCCGCCTCGTGGTATCGCCTGTTGGCCCACTCGCCGCCCCGGGGCTTGTGCACCGGGTAGTCGTCGCCCTTCGTCTTGGCGGTGCGGGCCAACCCGTCGGCCGACACCGCGACGATGTCCGCGCCCAGCCGGTCGATGACCACGCGCAGGTACGGGATGCGTTCGCCGCGCTGCGCCAGGTACGGCATGGCGTGCGGCAGCGGCGAGAATCGGGCGATCTCCCGGCGCGGAGGATCCGGCAGCAGGTCGGTGAACACCACCCTGCCCCCCGCGGCGAAGATCACCTGTCCCTGCGGGCCCTCCGGCCGCCCGGCGGGCAGCTCGAGGCTCCCGACTGCCCGTTCGGCGGCGTCCAGCGTCGCGGCGTCGGCGCCCTGGGCGGCCAGGGTCTCCCGGGCGGCACGCCAGCGCAGCTCGATCTCCTTCGGTGCGTTCTCGGTGTCCCGCGACACGTCCAGGTAGACCGAGACGAACGGACCCCTGGCCCGGTAGAGGGACCTGAGGAAAGCCAACCTCACGTAACGCCTCCCTGTGGATCGATTCCACATCGCTGTGACGGCCCTCGTAGCCGCGCATACCCTCCGTTGCCGCCCTCATGCGCGGGTATAGGACCAAGAGGTGGCGGGAACCAACGAAGGGAGTCGAAACGCCGAAAGGGCGGCACACATCGGTTGACAGCGGAAGGGGTTTGTTTCTCGGTGCGGCGCGACGATCACGAGCCGGACGTGGGCGGCGACTTCCTCGAGGAGGCCAAGCGCGAGCGGGAGGACGGGCCGAACGAAGACGGCATCGTCCGCGACCGCCAAGCCGCCGCCCAGCGGCGGAAGAACCTGCGCGGGGCCGAGGACACCGTCGCGGACCTCCCGGACCGCGACGAGACGGCGGACGGCGAGGAGGGGTGAGGCTACTCCTCGCGCAGCGCGGGAAGCAGCTCCTTCTCGGCGAAGTCCAGGAAGTCGGCCTGCCGGTCCGCTCCGACCTGCACGAGCGCGACGTGGGTGAACCCCGCGTCGGCGAAGGCGCCGACCGCCCGCAGGTACGGGGCGGGATCGGGACCGGACGGCACCATCTCGGCGACGTCCTCCTCCCGTACGAACTGGGTATACACGGCGAAGTTCTTCGGGCCCGGCAACTCCGCCATGACCTTCCATCCCGCGGCGCCCCAGCTCCACAGCTCGTGCGCGTACTCCCGCGCGTCCCGCTCGTCCCGGCCATAGCACACGGGCACCTGACCGTACTTCGGCCGCGTCCCCGGTGAGGGATCGAACGCGCGGACCAGCTTGGCATCGGGTTGGACGGCGATCAGCGCGTCGGCGTGCTCGGCGGCCAGCTCGGCCGACCGCGGCCCGGACGCGGCGATCCCGATCGGCACCGGCTCCTCCGGGAGGTCGTAGAGCTTCGCGGCGTCGACGGTGAAGTAGGCACCGTCGTAGTGGACGTATCCGCCGCCGAACAGCGCACGGATGATCTCCACCGCCTCTTCGAGCATTTGGTGCCGGCGGTCCACCGACGGCCAGCCCATGCCCACGACGTGCTCGTTGAGGTTCTCGCCGGCGCCCAACCCGAGGGAGAACCTGCCCTCGGAGCACGCCCATCGTGGCCGCCTTCTGCGCGACGACCGCCGGGTGGTAGCGCATGGTCGGACAGGTCACGAACGTCATGAGGGGGATCCGCTCGGTCGCCTGCGCGGCGGCGCCCAGGACCGACCACGCGTACGCCGAGTGCCCCTGCTCCTCGATCCAGGGGAAATAGTGGTCCGAGGTCACCGAGAAGTCGAAGCCTCCCGCCTCCGCCCGGACCAGATCGCGGACCAGCTGCCGGGGCGGTGTCTGTTCGCACAGCATCGTGTACCCGATTTGCACCATGTCCGGCCCCTACCCGTGCCCGGAGGTGACATGCCGCCTCGCCGTTTCGTCGCGGCAGGGACGGGCAGGCGAGAACGAGGGAGCGAGAGCGAGTCTCGTCCCGCACCCGCAGCTCACCCGCCCCCGGCGGCGGGCGGATCAGCGGTGAGGAGATCAGGCATGAGCAGTGGAATGTTCGGCGCGGGCGGCTACGACCCGTTCGAAGAGTTCCTCGCCCGGTTCTTCGGCGCGGGCGCCATACGGCGTCCGGTCCAGCGCATCAACATCGGTCGCCTGATGAGTGAGCAGGCCCGGGAGCTGGTACGGGACGCCGCGACCCGGGCGGCCGAATGGGGCTCCCCGGACCTGGACACCGACCACCTGCTGTGGGCCGCGACCCGTCAGGAGGCGACCCGAGGGCTGTTGGCCAAGGCCGGCGCCGACCCGGACGCGATCGCCCGCGAGATCGAGTCGAGGGCGGGCGAGGCGCAGGCGCGGGACGTCCCGCCCGCGCTGACCCCGTCGGCGAAGCGGGCGCTGCTGGACGCGCACCAGATCTCCCAGGCGCTGGGGTCGTCGTACATCGGCCCGGAGCACGTGTTGCTCGCGCTCGCCATCAACCCGGAATCGGCGGCCGGCCGAATCCTCGCGCAGGCGCGCGTCACGCCCGAGTCGCTGCAGCAGACGATGGCGGGCGGCGGCCGGATGGGCGGGCGACCCGGCGAGCGGGCGCCGACGAACACACCCACCCTGGACGAGTACGGCCAGGATCTCACCGCGCTGGCCCGGGAGGGCCGGGTCGATCCGGTGGTCGGCCGGGAGGAGGAGATCGAGCAGACCATCGAGGTGTTGTCCCGCCGGACGAAGAACAACCCGGCGCTGATCGGTGATCCCGGCGTAGGCAAGACGGCGATCGTGGAGGGCATCGCGCAGCGCATCGCCGACGGCGAGGTGCCAGAGACCCTGCGTGACAAGCGGGTCGTCCAGCTCGACCTGAGCGGTGTCCTGGCGGGCACCCGCTACCGCGGCGACTTCGAGGAGCGGCTGAAGAAGATCATCGACGAGATCCGGGGACACGCCGACGAGGTCATCGTCTTCATCGACGAGCTGCACACCATGGTGGGCGCCGGCGGCGCGGAGGGCGCGGTGAGCGCGGGCAACATGCTCAAGCCCGCCCTCGCCCGCGGCGAGCTGCACGTGATCGGGGCGACGACCGTCGACGAGTACCGCAAGAACATCGAGAAGGACGCCGCCCTCGAGCGGCGCTTCCAGCCGATCATGGTCCCCGAGCCGTCGGTAGCCGACACCATCGAGATCCTGCGCGGGCTGCGGGACCGCTACGAGGCCCATCACCAGGTTCGGTTCACCGACGAGGCGCTGGTCGCCGCGGTCGAGCTATCCGACCGCTACATCACCGACCGCTTCCTCCCCGACAAGGCCATCGACCTGGTCGACCAGGCCGGCGCCAGGGTACGGCTCCGGGTGCACACACCCGGCACGGACGTGCGCGAGCTCGAGGACCAGCTCGCCCAGCGGCGCCGGGAGAAGGACCAGGCGGTCGCCGAGGAGAACTACGAGCGGGCCTCGCAGCTGCGGGACCAGATCGCCGAGCTGGAACGGCGTATCGAGACCTCCCGCCGGGAGGGACCCACCTCGATTCCCGAGGTCACCGCCGTCGAGATCGCCGAGGTCGTGTCGCGGGCGACCGGCATCCCGGTGTCCCAGCTCACCGAGGAAGAAAAGGATCGGCTGCTGCGGCTGGAGGAACACCTGCACCGCAGAGTCGTGGGCCAGGACGAGGCGGTGACCGCCGTTTCCGAGGCGGTACGCCGCTCCCGGGCGGGGCTCGGCGACCCCGACCGGCCGATCGGCAGCTTCCTGTTCCTCGGCCCGACCGGGGTGGGCAAGACCGAGCTGGCCCGTGCGCTGGCCGAGGCGCTGTTCGGCGCCGACGACCGGATGGTGCGGCTGGACATGAGCGAGTTCCAGGAGCGGCACACGGTGAGCCGGCTCGTCGGCGCCCCGCCCGGCTACGTCGGGTACGAGGAGGCCGGTCAGCTCACTGGGGCGGTCCGGCGCACGCCGTACGCCGTTCTGCTGTTCGACGAGATCGAGAAAGCGCACCCGGACGTCTTCAACATCCTGCTGCAGCTGCTCGACGACGGCCGGCTCACCGACGGCCAGGGTCGCACCGTCGACTTCCGGAACACGGTGGTCATCATGACGAGCAACCTCGGCTCGGAGCTCATCACCGGAAGCCGCGGGCTCACCGGGTTCACGCCCGCCGGCGAAGAGGCGGAAACGCCGCTTCAGGACCAGCTCATGCGCCGGCTGCGGGAGGAGATCCGACCGGAGTTCCTCAACCGTGTCGACGAGATCATCATCTTCCGCAGGCTGGACACCGAGCAGCTACGCGAGATCACCGACCTGCTTCTCGAGGAGACCCGTCGCCGGCTGCACGCCCAGGACATCACCGTCGAGTTCACCCCGGAGGCGGTGGACTGGCTCGCCCGCCGCGGCCACCAGCCGGAGTTCGGCGCCCGGCCGCTGCGCCGCACGATCCAGCGCGAGGTCGACAACCGGATGTCCGCGCTGCTGCTGGACGGGAAGCTCGGGCCCGGCCAGCACGTCACCGTCACCGTCGACGACGGCGCCCTCGCCTTCTCCACCGACCGCTCGAATCGGGACACGACATGGACCGAACGTCCATGACCCCTCGTCCTCCCCCCGCCCCTCTTTGGTCGTGATCTTGCAGAAATTTGAACCGGCCGGAGTTGAATTTCTGCAAGATCACGACCAAAGAGGGGCCACGAACGTGGCCTGGTAAAGGGCTTGGAGATGTTCCTCCAGGCGGCTGCGTGACCAGCCGCGGCCGACGAGCATGTGTTCGAACAGGTCGGTGGAGACGAGGCCCCACAGCATGTCGGTGGCGGTCTCGACGGTCCAGGGGGCGGCGAGTCGATGCTCGGCCGCCAGCCGTTCGGCGATGTGTCGGCAATTGGCGAGCTGCGCCTCGGTGACGGTCTGTCGGTGCCGGGCGGCGTCGGCGTCGACGTGGCGCACCCGTTCGATGGCGCGGTCCACCGCCATCAGGCGTGGGTGGTAGTCGACGAGGTGGCGTACCCACTCCCGTAGTGCGGTCACCGAGTCGGGTGCCTCCCGGATCGAGGCGGTGGACCGGGCGAGCCCTTCTTGTTCGGCGATGTAGCCGAACAGGGCGGTCACCAGCTCGGTGCGTGAGCTGAAGTGCAGGTAGACCGCGCGGCGTGTCACTCCGGCGCGTCCAGCGACCGCGGCCATGGTCAGCGCCTCGAAGCCGTCGGTTTCCAGGATCGCTCGGGTGGCCGCGAGCAGCGCGTTGCGGGTGCGGTGGCTGCGGGCGTTGCGCGGGTCTTCGATGGTCTTCGACATGACCGCCCCCTTGCACAAAACTTCTCAGCACGTGTACTTTAGCAGCTACACGCAACGTGTAATTTATCGAGGAGCAGGGGGACGACGGAGGGATCATGACGATCTTCACCGGCGAGGAACTCGCCTACCTACGCGAACGGCGCCTCGGTCGCATCGCCACCGTCGGCGGCGACGGCACCCCGCATGTCGCACCGGTGGGCTGGAGCCTCGACGCCACCGAGAGCTTCATCGAGGTCGGTGGCCATGACCTGCCCGCCACGAAGAAGTTCCGCGACGTGACCCGCGTCGGGCGGGCCGCCATCGTCGTCGACGACCTGCAGAGCGTGGATCCGTGGCGGCCGCGCGGCATCGAGATCCGCGGACACGCCGAGGCCGTCGGTGGGCCCCGGGCCGTCATCCGCATCCATCCCGAAAGGATCATCACCTGGGGACTCGGCGACGCCCGTGCCCGGTCCGCCCGCAGCGTCGTCCGGGATCGTCCGACCTCCCGGGTGACCTAACCGCCGGCGCGGATGGCCCGGGCGCCGGACCGCAGCCGCTCCGGCTCGATGTGCCGCTCGGGATAGCGGCGAAGGTATTCCTCCTCGAGCTCGATCGTCCGGGCCGTGTGGTTCTCCAGGGCATCTTCCGACCCGTGGAGGAGGGTGTCGGTACGGGTCACGTGCAGGTGCTCCAGCTCGCGGAAGAGGTCCCGTTCGCTCAGCTCCCGTGGGTCGACTCCCTGTCTCATCGGACCTCCTGGGATCGTGGTGCTGCCTCTCTCCGCAGCCTTACCCGGCCTCGCCGTCGTCACTACACGCCGAAGACACCACGCGCCATTGTCAGTACAGCGGGTGCCTCGTCGGATCGACCTTCACGTGCAGCAGCATCGGCCCAGGCGTGGACATCGCCTGGATCAGCGCGGGCCGCAGCTCCTGCGGGTCCTCCACCAAGCGGGCGGGGCAGCCGAGCCCCGCCGCCACGGAGGCGAAGTCGATCCCGCCGAGTTCGACTCCGGGCATCTTGCCGCTGCCCGCCGCGTCGGCCAGCAGCTGCACCGCCGCGTACCCGGAGTTGTCCAGGATGACGAAGGTCACCGAGGTGTTCTCGCGTACGGCGGTCCACAGCGCCTGAATCCCGTACATGGCCGCGCCGTCGCCGAGCACGGCGACCACGGGGCGGGACGGTTGCGCCATCGCCACCCCGACGGCGGCCGCGACGCCGTAGCCGAGGGCGCCGCTGGCCATCGTGAAGAAACCACCGCCGCGGGCCCGGATCGGCAGGAAGTCGTGCAGCTCGTTTCGGTGGCTGGGTGCCTCCTCGACGACGATCCCGGCGGCCGGCAGCGTCTCGGAGACGGCGTGCAACACGTACGCGGCGGTCACCGGGCGGGTCTCGGCCGGTGCGGGCGGGCGGACGAGCGCCGCGGGCGCCGGCCGCTCGGCCGGCCGCACCGTCTCGGCGAGCTGGCGTATCGCGAGTCGGAGCGTGCTCAGCACGCCGCGGCCGTACTCGGCCCTCGCCAGCACGTCCGGATCGTCGCTGACCAGGTACGTGCGCGGGAGTGGACCGTCGGCCCGGCCGCGGAAGACGTGGTAGGTGAAGACCGGCGCGCCCAGCACCACCACGAAGTCGTACCCGGCCAGCGCCGCGGCGATCGACTGCTGTTCCGGCTGCAGAAATCCGGCGAACAGCCGATGGTCCTCGGGGAAGGAACAGCGCGGGGACATCGGGCTCGCCCATACCGCCGCGCGGGTCCGCTCGGCCAGCGCCACGGCGTCCCCGACGGCACCGTCCTCGTCGACGGCAGCGCCCACCACCAGCGCCGGCCGCCGGCTTTCGTCCAGCGCCGCGGCCAGCTCGGCCAACGCGTCCGGGTCGGGACCATAACCCGCTACCCGCGGCCGCGGACGCACCGGCGCGGCAGGCACGTCCCAGTCGTCGGCCGGAACGGAAAGGAACGCCGGGCCGCAGGGAGGCTGGGTGGCCATGTGGTACGCGCGGGCCAACGCCGCCGGCACGTTGGCCGCGCACGCCGGCTCGCTGCTCCACTTGACGTACGGCCTGGGGAACTCGGGCGCGTCGGTGGCACCGAGGAACGGCTCGCCGGTCAGCAACGGCCGGGCCTGCTGGCCCGCGACCACCACCATCGGCGTCCGGTTGCGGTACGCGGTGAAGATGCTGCCGAGCGCGTGCCCTACCCCACCGGCCGAATGCAGGTTGACCAGGACGGCCTCGCCGCTGGCCTGGGCGTAGCCGTCGGCCATCGCGACGACCACCGACTCCTGTAGCCCGAGCACGTAGCGGAAGTCGTCGGGCCACCCGGCGAGGAACGCGACCTCGGTCGAGCCCGGATTGCCGAAGATCGTCGTGAGTCCGAACTCACGCATCAGGTCGCGGGCCACGTCCCGGACCGTTGCGCTGCCAGTCATGCGGCACCCCTCGGTTCTCTGCCTTCCACTCTCCTAGCATGCGGCGACCGTCGGCGGGTATGGAGGGAGGTAGTGGTGGAGGGTGGCACAATTACGTGGCCAGGGTGTTTCCCGTACTCGCTGGCTGGTGAGGGGTGCGCGGCGGCTGCACCCTCGCCGGGTCGCGTTTTGGCTGGTACGGGCGGCGAATCGAAGGCGGGCGCGCAAGGGGCCGGCCGTTCCGAGCACCGAGCCGATCCACATCATCCTGCACAACGCCTACGGGATGGGCGGCACGATCCGCACGGTCCATAACCTCGCGGCCTACCTGGCGGATCACCACGAGGTGAGGCTCTACAGCGCGATACGGCGACGCACCGAGCCCTTCTTCGCCTTCCCGGACGGGGTGACGGTGATCCCGTTGGACGACGGCACCCCGGCGGGCCTGCCGCGTGGAGTGCGTCGCGCGGCGAAGACCGTGCTGTCGCGGATACCCAGCGTCCTAATGCGGGCGGACCAGCGGGCCCGCGGGTCCAGCTCGCTGTGGACCGATGTGCAGGTCTTTCGCGCCATCCGCCGGATGCGCTCGGGCGTGCTCATCACCACCCGGCCCTCCCTGAACCTGCTGGCCGCGGTGTTCGCCCCACCCGAGGTGCGCACCGTCGGCCAGGAACACATGAACCTCGGCGTGCACCGCCCGGAGCTGCGCCGCGTGATCAGGAGGCACTACCGAAGCCTCGACGCACTCACCGTACTGACCAAGGGCGACGAGAAGGGCTACCGGCGGATGCTGGCGTCGGCACCGACCCGGCTGGTACGGATCCCCAACGCGGTGCCGAGGCTGGACGGCGGGGCGGCCGGGCTCGACAGCAAGGTGGTGGTGGCCGCCGGACGGCTCACCAACCAGAAGGGCTTCGACCTGCTCGTCAAGGCCTTCCGCCGGGTCGCGGAGGCACACCCGGACTGGACGCTGCGCATCTACGGGTCGGGGCCGTGGGACGAGCGTCTGCGGCGGCTGATCGCCAGGCAAGGGCTAGCGGACAACGTCTTCTTGATGGGTCGGGCGGGCAACATCGGCGAGGAGCTGGCCAAGGGCTCTATCTACGCGCTGAGCTCCCGGTTCGAGGGTTTCGGCATGGTCATCATCGAGGCGATGAGCAAGGGTTTGCCGGTCGTGGCGTTCAACTGCCGGCGTGGCCCCGCCGAGATCATCACGCGGGGCGAGGACGGCATCCTCGTCAAGCCCGGCGATGTCTGCGCCTTCGCCGCGGCGCTGCTGGAGCTGATCGAGGACAGCGCCAAGCGCCACCGCTACGGCGCACGCGCCATGCAGACCGCCGGCCGGTACGACCTCGACGTGGTCGGCGCCCAGTGGGACAAGCTGCTCGCCGAGCTCGCCCCGTCGCCGTCCGTTTCCTCGCCGTCCCTCCGGTGAGCGATCCCTTTACCGGGAAAGAACGCCAGCATGAGCGGATACGTCGCGCCCTTACTGCTGCTGGGACTGGTAGCGGCGCTCGTCTGTGCCGCTTACGCGCTGGCGCTGCTGGCGGCGCCGGTTCGCCGGGCGCGCGGGTCGAACCCTACCTGTCCGGCCTGAGGCCTCGGGAGCACGCCGTCAGCCGGTACCACGTGCGCTGGTACGCGGTGACGGTGATCTTTCTCGCCTTCGACATGGAGATGGTCTTCATGTACCCGTGGGCTGTCGTCTTCGCCGAGGTCGGCGTGCCAGCCCTGGTGGAGATGTTCGTCTTCCTGTTCCTGCTGATGGTCGGCGTGACCTACGCGTGGCGGGAGGGCGCGCTTCGGTGGGCGTGATCGGGCGGCCGCGGCCTCTCGGGCGACTACGCCGCACCGCCCTGGCCCGTCCGCACGTCTACGTTCTCGCCCTGCCGGGCGGTACGGCGGTACGGCTCGGGGCGTGACGTGCTGTTCGGGGCCGGCGGCGACACCACGTACCGGTTCCTCGCCGACGCCCTCACCGGGGCACCGCACGCCGCCGCCGCGGTCGGAGCGGTCGCCGTCCTGGCCGGCCTCGCGTTCAAGATGGGGGCGGTACCGAGCCACTTCTGGGTGCCGGATGTGACCCAGGGCGCCCCGGCGCCGGTCGCCGCGTACGTCACCACGATCCCGAAGATCGGCGCGCTGGTAGCGGCATACCGGCTGGTCTCCGAGGCGCTCGCGGAGGCGTCGGCCGACTGGTCGCTGCTGGTCGCGGTCATCGCGGCGGCGAGCATGACGCTGGGCAACCTCGCCGCGTTCTGGCAGGACCATCCCCGCCGGCTGCTCGCCTACTCCACCATCAGCCAGGTCGGCTACCTGCTCATGGCGGTCGCCGTCGCCGGGGTCAGCGACCTCGCCCAGCGCGGGCTGCTCTTCTACCTGGCCGCCTACGCCGTCACCAACCTGGGCGCCTTCGCGGTCGTGATCGAGCTGCCGCGGGCGGCTACGTTGGGCGACTACGCCGGGCTGATCCGCAGGCACCGCTGGCTCGGGCTTTCCCTCATCGTGTGCCTGCTGGGCTTCGTCGGCACCCCGCCCACGGCGATCTTCGTCGGGAAGCTGGTCGTCTACACCGCGGCGGCGATCTCCGTCGGCCTCGGCGTGGCCGGCGGACCCTGGGCGCCGGCTGACCTCCGCCGAGATCCATGTTGTGGGGGTGCAAAACGGACAAAACGACCCCCACAACATAGATTTCGGGGCGGGAGTGGAGATCACCCGTACCATAGATCTTCGGTGCCTCACTCGATCTTGGAAACGCCGGACCTGCTGATCCGTGGCGGCATGGTCGCCGACGGGACCGGCGCACCGCTGGTGAGGGGTGACGTGCTCTGCCGGGGCGAGCGCGTCCTTGCCGTCGAGCCGCCGGGCGCGATCCCGGCCCAGTACGACGTCCGGGTCCTGGACGCCGACGGGCTGGTCGTCGCGCCCGGCTTCATCGACGTGCACTCCCATGCGGACAACGCTCCCCTGCTCGCCGAGCACGACACCACGAAGATCCTGCAGGGTGTGACCACCGAGGTCGTCGGCAACTGCGGATTCTCGCTGGCCCCGGCGGTGACGGGACGCGCCGACGAGCTCGCCGAGCTGACCGCCCGCATCTTCCCCGAGCTGCCGTGGGGCTGGACGGGCTTCGCCGACTTCCTGGGCCACTGCGACCGGGTCGGCTACGTCACCAACTACGCGCCGCTCGTCGGGCACGGCACGCTGCGGCTCGCCGCCTGCGGGTTCGCCGACCGGCCGGCGACCGCTGACGAGCGGGCCAGGATGGGCGAGCTGCTGGACGAGGCCATGGCGGCCGGCGCGTTCGGCATGTCCTCGGGGCTCATCTACCCGCCGGGGCTGTTCTCGGACACCGACGAGCTCACCGAGCTGGCCGCACGCCTGCCGGCCGACCGGGTCTACGCCACCCACATGCGCGACGAGGGGGCGAACCTGGCTGGCAGCATCGCCGAGGCGATCGAGGTGGCGCGGCGCGGCGGCTGCCGGCTCCAGGTCTCCCACCTCAAGGCCGCCGGCCGGACGAACTGGGGAAAGGTCCCGGACGCACTTGAGGCGCTCCGCTCGGCGCGGGAGGACGGCATCCCGGTCACCCACGACGTGTACCCCTACACCGCGTCCTCGACCATGCTCACCGCCCTGCTGCCGCACTGGGCCCACGAGGGCGGGAACTCCGCCCTGCTCGCCCGCCTGCGTGACCCCGCGGAGCTGGCACGGCTGCGCGGGGACCTCGGCGGCGACCTTGCCAACCCGTTCGGCGGGACCGGCCCGGACGGCATCCTTGTCGCGTCGACGGCCAGCCACGCCTTCGAGGGCGCGACCCTGACCGAGATCGCTGTCGATCTCGGCGTCGACCCCTTCGACGCGCTGGTGGAGGTGCTGCGCTCGGAGCGGCTGCGGGCCTCCATGGTCGCGTTCACCATGGCCGAGGACGACCTTGTCGAGGCGCTGTCGGACCCGTACACGGCCATCGGCTCCGACGGGCTGCCGCCGGGCGTCGGCGGCAAGCCTCACCCGCGGCTGTTCGGCACGTTCCCCCGGCTGTTGGGGCACTACTGCCGGGACCGTGGCGTCCTCGATCTCCCGACCGCCGTGCACCGCATGACCGGGCTGCCGGCGCGCATCTTCTCCCTGACTGACCGGGGCGCGATCCGCCCCGGCGCGATCGCCGATCTCGTCGCCTTCGACGCCGACCGCGTCACCTCCGTGTGCGACTACCGCGACCCCGTACACCCGCCGGAGGGGATCGCCTGGGTGGTCCAGGCGGGCGAGACGGTCGTTACGGACGGCCGCTGGCTCGGCCCCCGCCGCGGCCGCCGGCTGCGGCCGGGCTGATTCCCGCGCCGTCGTCCCGCGTGAGGCTCAGAAAGGACCAGCATGCCCTCGAGGTTCAGGGCCCGGCTGGAAGCCTGGCTGCCGGCGCTGGTCGAGGCCGGTCCGGGGAACGTCCACCTCGCCGCCTGGGATCTTGCCGAACGCGAGCCGCTCGGCGTCGCCGCGGACGTGGCGGTGCCGGCCGCCAGCACGATCAAGGTGCCCATCATGGCCGCGGCGCTGACCGAGGTCGTCGCCGGCCGCCTCGGCCTGTCGGACACGATCCCGCTGAAGGAGACCCGTACCGGTGGCACCGGCGTGCTCGACGCGCTCGGTCATCTCGACCGGCTGAGCCTCGCCGACCTGCTCACCCTGATGGTGATGGTCAGCGACAACGCGGCCACCAACCTGGTCATCGAGACGGTCGGCATCGCCGCCGTGAACGCCTTCTGCGAACGCGCCGGCCTCACCTCGACCCGCCTGCGGCGCCTGCTGATGGACTATGAGGCACGGGCACGCGGGCTGGAGAACACGACCAGCGCCCGCGACCAGGCCACCGTGCTGGAGGGGCTGGCAAACGGCACGCTGCTGCCGCCGCGGCTGTCGGCGTTCGCCATGGAGGTGCTCGCCGCCCAGCAGTTCAACGACCGGCTGCCCGCCCTCCTGCCCGACGACGCCGCGGTGGCGCACAAGACCGGCGAACTGTCCGGGATCCGCCACGACGTGGGAGTCCTCACCACCCCGCAGGGACGGCGCGCCGTGGTCGCCGTCCTCGTCACCGGCCTGGCCGGCGAACCCCACTCCCCCACCGGGGCCGCCGCGGCCTGCCGCATGGTCGCCGAGATCGGATTCGCCTGCTACCGCGCCCTCTCGCCGTGATCTCGCCCCCCTTGCTTGTGATCTTGCAGAAATTCAACTCGGCTCCGCTTTGTCTTTCTCCGTAAGATCACGGCCTATGGGCGGGCTCGGCCCGCCGCGCCTGCCACGCACGGATACGGCCGATCACGACCGGGAGTACGAGCAGCACGGCCACGAAGCAGAGCAGCACCTGGGAGGCGCCGCGCTGGAGGAAGATGTCGAAGCTGCCGTGGGAGATGATGAGCGTCTGGCGCAACGACTTCTCCGCCAGCGGACCGAGAACGAGGGCGATGACCAGGGCGGCCGGGGACATGCCGAACCGTTTCAGGTAGAAGCCCAGCACCCCGCAGGCCAGCATGATGCCGACCTCGATGATGCTGCCGTGTACGGTGAAGGCGCCCAGCGCACAGACCACGACGATGGCGGGGGCGAGAAGGCGCAGCGGCACCTTGGCGATGCTGGCGAAGATCGGGATGGCTGCGACGTTGACCACGAGCAGCATCATGTTGCCGAGGAACATGCTGGCGATCAGTCCCCAGGCGAACTCCGGGTGCTCCTCGAGCAGCCGCGGGCCGGGCTGCAGCCCCCAGGCGAGGAAGCCGGCCAGAAGTACAGCCGTGGACGCGGATCCGGGGACGCCGAGGGTCAGCAGCGGCACCATCGCGCCCGCGGAGGCCCCGTTGTTGGCCGCCTCCGGTCCGACCAGCCCGGGCATGGCGCCCTTGCCGAAGCGGCGCGGGTCCTTCGACACCGACTTCTCGACGCTGTAGGCGGCCAGCGAGGCGACGGTGGCCCCGGCACCCGGTACGAGGCCGACGACGAAGCCCAGCACCGAGCCCCGCAGCATGGTCCACTTCACCTCGAGCCACTCCGCGACGGACGGCCACAGGTCACCGAGGACGGCGCGAACCGAGAACGACGCCCGAGGCCCCCGGTGCTCGCCCCGCCAGACGCTCCAGAGAATCTCGCCGACGCCGAACAGCCCGATGGCCACCGGGATGAAGTCGATGCCGTCGATCAACTCGGGTGATCCGAAGGTGTAGCGCTGGGCCCCGGTGTCGAGGTCGACGCCGACGGTGGCGATGGCGAAACCGATCAGCGCCGAGAGGGCGCCGAGCATGCGGTTGCCGCCCATCACCGCGATGATGGTGAGCAGCCCGGCGATCACCACCAGGAGCAGCTCCGGCGGCCCGAAGCTGGCCGCCAGGCCCGCCGCGACCGGGGCGGTGACCGCGACGAGGACCACCCCGAGGATGCCGGCGACGAAGGAGGCGACGGCGGCGAGGACCAGGGCCGGACCGGCCCGGCCGGCCTTGGCGAGCGGGTAGCCGTCAAAGGTGCTGGCCACGGCCGCGGACTCGCCGGGGGTGTTCACCAGGACCGAGGTGATGGTCCCCCCGTACATCGCGCCGTAGTAGATCGCCGCGAGCATCACCACGGCCCCGGTGGCGTCCATGTCCAGGGTCAGCGGCAGCAGGATCGCGATACCCGCCGACGGCCCCAGGCCGGGCATGACGCCGACGACCATGCCCAGCACCACCCCCACCGCGAGCAGGCCGAGGGTCGCCGGGGAGAGCACCGCGCCCAGCCCTTGGAGCAGGCTGTCGAAGATGTCCACGAAACGGTTTCCTCAGTTCCCTACCGAGTCCCTACCGAGGCGCAAGAGCCGGGCGCTCAGCCGCCCAGCACTCCCGCCGGCAGGCCCGCGTTCAGCCCCACCTGCAGCAGCAGGTACATCCCGACCGGCAGCGCGACGGACAGGGTCAGGTTCGTGACGTGGCGGCCCGGGTTGAGCACCGCCAGCGCGGGCACCAGGAACAGCATCGACGCGAGGACCGCGCCCAGCGGCAGCAGCGTGGCGACGAGAACTACCTGCAATCCCACCAGGGCCACCATCGCGGCCAGGTAGGGACGCGGCGGAGTCTGCCCCGAGGGGTCCGCGCGGGCGCGGCTCCGCCGGCGGAGGAGCCGGACGGCCGCCCGGGCCAGCCCGACCGCGCTGCACCCGAGGATGCCGACGCCGACCAGCCGGGGGAAGAAGCCCGCGCCGATCCGGCCGTCCGGGGTGCGCCACTCCATGCCGAACGCCATCCCCGTGTACACCGCGCCGGCGGCGAGGAGGACGCCCAGGAACACCGCCTCCCACCGGATCTCGCGCTCGGCCTCACGTTCCTCGATGCCCTCCCTCATCGGTCGAGCACTCCCTGGTCGCGCAGCACCTCGGTGAACTCGGCGTTGGTGCTGTCGATGTAGGTGGCGAAGTCCTCGCCCCAGCGGACGTCCGCGATGAGCTGGTTCTCCTTCAGGTACTGCCGCCAGGCGGGTGTCTTCACCACCTTCCGCATGGTCTCGATCCACCACCGCTGCGCCTCCTCGCCGGCGTCCGGTGCGAGGATGACGCCGCGGGGCATCGCCAGCAGCCCTTCGAAGCCCAACTCCTCGGCGGTCGGCACGTCGGACACGGCGGCCGGCGACTCCTTGCCGGTGAACAGCAACGGCACCATGTCGCCGGACTCGACCTGGCCGAGGACCTCGGCCGGGTTGGAGACGATAGCCTCGACCGAGCCGGAGAGCAGCGCGTTGATCAACTGCCCCTCGTCGTCGAAGGGGACGTAGGAGATCTTGTAGCCGGCCTGGTCGGCGAGCATCTGGTGGTCGATGAAGTCGACGTTGACGGTGCCGATGCCGCCGACCGGTACACCCTTGGCGTTGCCCTTCGCGCGCTCGACCCACTGCTCCCAGCTTTCGATCCCGCTCTTCGGTGAGACGAGGAACAGCAGGTCGTCCTGGGCGAACAGGCCGACAGGGGTGAAGTCGTTGGGCGCCCAGCCGGTGCCGGCCTGCAGCGGTGTGGTGAGGAACGAGCCGGACGTGGTGGAGATCTGGTACGGGTCGCCGCGGTGGGCGTAGACGTACCCCCAGCCACGGGCGCCGCTTCCGCCCTCCCGGTTCGTCACCTCGATCTCGTTCGGATAGAGGTTCTCCTTCTTCAGGATGTCCACGATGGTCCGGGACATGATGTCGTTGCCGCCGCCCGGGCCAAAGGCGATCGTCCAGTGCAGCGTCTCCGAGGGGTAGTTCCCGCTCGTGGCGCCGCCGCCGGAGCCGCAGGCGGCAACGGCCGCCGCCAGCGCTACCACGCCGGCCAGGACACGCAGTCTGCTGGTCATCGGGGACCTCCCGGAGGGTCGGGTACGGAGGCAGCGGCCTGGTATTGGTGGGCGACGCCGTCGGCGACCAGCCGGTCGGCGTGGAATCCCGCCTCGGCGAGCACCTCCAGGGTGTGCTCGCCCAGCAACGGAGCGGGCCGCCCGGGTCGCAACGGGGTGCCGCTGAGCTTTGCCGGGATCCCCACGGTTCGCATCCGGCCGAACACCGGATGGTCGAGTTCGGCGACCATCTCCCGGGCAAGCACGTGCGGGTCGGCGAGCGCCTCGTGGTAGCCGAGCACCGGGCCACCCGGGACGCCCGCCGAGTCCAGCCGCTCGATCCACGCCCGGGTGCCGCGGGTCGCGGTGATCGCCTCGATCTCCGCCTCGAGCTCGTCGATGTGCGTCATCCGGTCGGCGAGCGTGGCGAACCGCGGATCGTCCAGCCACTCCGGCCGTTCCAGCACGTCAGCGGCCAGCCGCTGCCACAGCCGCTGGGTGTTCGCGCCGATCGTCACGAAGCCGTCGGCGGTTCGGTACGCCTGGTACGGGGTGGAGCGGCGGTGCCGGGTCCCGGTGCCCGTGGGGACCTCACCGGAGCCGAAATAGGCGCCCGCCTCCCACAGGGTCCACGCCAGGACGGAGTCCACCAGCGAGACGTCGATGTGCTGTCCCTCGCCCGTGCGCCCCCGCACCAGGTACGCGCCGAGGATCGCGTACAGGGCGGTGACACCGGCGGCCAGGTCGCAGATGGCGATGCCGACCTTTGCCGGCCGTCCGTCCGGAAAGCCGGTCATCCGCATCAGCCCCGAAACACCCTGCGCCATGATGTCGAAGCCGGGCCGGTCCCGGTACGGTCCGGTCTGCCCGAACCCGCTGATCGAGCAGTAGATGATCTCCGGACGAACCCCGCGCACGGCCGGGTAGTCGAGGCCGAGCCGGCGCATCACCCCGGGGCGGAAGTTCTCGATCACCACGTCGGCGGTCCAGGCCAGCTCGAGGAAGACCTCTCGGCCGCGATCCTGGGCGAGGTCGAGGGCGATGCTTCGCTTGCCGCGGTTCGGCATCGCGAACGGGTAGCTCTCCCCCTCGATCTTCGGACCGAGCCGGCGCGAGTCGTCCCCCTCGGGGAAGCGTTCCACCTTGATGACCTCGGCCCCCATGTCCGCCATGACCATCGTGCAGTACGGGCCGGAGAGGAACCGGGTGAGATCGAGGACGCGGACCCCGTCGAGCGGCAGCAACGGCCCTCCTCGGTTTCCACATTGCGGGATAATGCTTGGTAGCTTCCCTTGAAGCGGAAAGATAGAAAGGGCCAGGTGCAGTGTCAATGGGCCGTCCGAAGGAGGTCGCCCGCCCCACCGGCGTCCAGTCCATCGATCGGGCTGCGCGGCTCCTGCGCTGCTTCGGCCCGAACGCGCCCGAGCGGGGTGTCAGCGAGCTCGCCCGCGAGACCGGCATGTCGGTGAGCACCACGCACCGGCTGCTCAGCGCCCTGGCCGGAAACGGACTGCTTCGGCCGACCGGCGGGGGCCGCTACACCCTCGGTCCGCTGATCTCGCAGCTGGCCCGCAGCGGAATGAGCACCCACCTCCGCGAGGTCGCGCCGCCGATCATGGCGAAGCTGCGGGACGAGGTGGAGGAGACCGTCGGGCTCCACGAGCTGCTTGCCACCGACGAACGCGCGGTGGTCGACCAGGCCGAGAGCCACCAGCCGCTGCACCGCCGCTACACCGAGATCGGGGTGCCGATACCTCTGCCGTACGGTGCTCCCGGCAAGGCCATCCTGGCTTTCCTGCCGGCGGAGCGGCGCGAGGCAGTGCTGGCCCGCCCCCTGCACCCGATCACGCCGGCGACCATCACCGACCCCGAGCGGCTGCGCCGGGAACTCGGCCAGGCGCACAGACGAGGCTGCGCCTTCTCCTATGCGGAACGCACCCCCGGCATCCACACGGTTGCCGCGCCGATCTTCGACCACACCAACGCCGTCGTAGGATCCCTCAGCGTCTCCGGACCCGAGCAGCGGATGAGCCGCGCGCGGACGCGAGCACTGGTCGAACCGGTCCAGGACGCCGCCTGGGCCGTCTCCCGGATGCTGGGCACGCCCCGCGAGCGCGATCTGCCGAAAATATGACGTTGTTCTTACTGCCGTTTTGGTTATTAAAAAGTGCTTGGATTTTCGGGTGTCAGGTACCTCGTCATATAGTTTGCTGCTGTCGACCATGATCCATCTGGAGGGGAACCATGGGGCCGCGTGCCTCACAAGTGCCGGCGCCCGGCGCGACCGACGAACCGGACGGCGCGGCGGACCCGGCCGGAACGATGGACCCGGCAGGAGGTGACACCGGGCGGGTGACGCGGTCGGGTCATCCGCCGCGGCTTCTGCTCACCCTGCTGGGCGACTACTGGTGGCGGCGCACCGCGCACCTGCCGTCCGCCGCCCTCGTCGCGCTGCTCGGGGAGTTCGCGGTCAGCGACGCATCCGCCCGCGCCGCGCTCAGCCGGCTCGTCAAGCACGGGCTGCTCATCAGGTCCAAGCACGGCCGGCACACCTTCCATGGGCTCAGCGACCGGGCGGCCCAGATCCTCGACGACGGGGCGCGCCGCATCTTCTCCTTCGGGCGCACGACGCAGCCGTGGGACGGCGTGTGGACGCTCGTCGCCTTCTCCGTGCCCGAGCACAACCGGCGGGCGCGGTACGCGCTGCGCGAGCGGCTGCGCTGGCTCGGCTTCGGCCCGCTCTATGACGGACTGTGGGTGTCACCGAGAAGCCACGCCGCCGAGGTGATGACCCAGCTCACCGAGCTCGGCATCGCCGACACCGGCACGGTGTTCCGCGCCCGCACCATGCCTCCCGCCGATGGCCGTACGCTTTCCCACCGCGCATGGGACCTCGACTACCTGCGTGGCGAGTACAAGCGCTTTACCGCGTTCGCCGAACAGCTGCACGAGCGGACGCTCGCCGGGGTCGTCTCCCCGGTCGAGGCCCTGGTCGCCCGTACCCAGGTGATGGACCACTGGCGGGCGTTCCCGGCAATGGATCCGGAACTGCCGGACGAGCTGCTCCCGGGCGACTGGCCGCGCGGCAGGGCACAGCAGCTGTTCATCGCCACCTACGACTCGCTCGGGCCGGCGGCCGCGCACCGGGTCCGGCAGATCATCGGCCGCTACGCACCCGAGCTGGCCACCCAGGCCACCCACCACAACTCCGACGCACACCTCTTCCCGAGCCAGGGTGCCGCGCAGGCTGCGCCCCAGTGACCCGACCCGCAACCTTGACATATAGAACGTCGATCGAAAGTATTTCGTTACGAGAGAGCCTGTGCGCACCGCGAACCCCCCGTTGATCACGACTGAGTGACCACAACCGAGGAGGAGTAGATGGGGCGGAAAGGTTGGACGGGGGATGGATTCGCCGGGACAGAGCTTGACAAGCTGACCCGCCGCTCGTTCCTGCGCGGCGCGGCGGGAGCACTGGCCGCGTCGAGCGTCAGCGGGGTACTCGTCGCCGGGTGCGGTGGCGGGGCGTCGGGGGGCGGAGGGAGCTCGAACGAGGTGGAGGAGGTCACCTTCCTCACCATCATCCCGCTCAACCTCGGTTTCATCTCCGAGCTCCTCGGAGACATCAACGGGCACTTCAAGAGGGAGGGCCTGAAGGTCGATATCCAGTCCACCCGTGGCTCGGCGCAGGCGCTTCAGTCGGTCCTTCAGGGCAGCGCCCTCATCACCCGGGCGGGCGCCATCGAGACGGTTCTGCACAACGCGGAGGCGGGCGCTCCGCTGGTCAACATCGGAATGCAGTGGCGCAAGTCTCCCCTCGGCTTCGTCTCGTCGCCGAAAAACCCGCTCCAGGAGCCGGCGGACTGGCGCGGCAAGAAGATGGGCGTCCCCTCCGAGGGCGGCACCAGCGAGATCACCTTCGACCTCATGCTGGCCTCCGGCAACGTCCCGCTGGACAGCGTCGAACGCCAGGTCACCGGCTTCTCGGTGGGAACGTACGATCTGATCGAAAAGGGACGGATCGACTCGTACGTGATCGGTTCGGTGGAGACCATTCTCTTCCCGATACAAAGGCCCGAGGCGATAGTCGTGGATCCCTCCAAGTACGTCGAAGAGGGCCAGTGCTACCTCACCTCGCAGCGTCAGCTGGACGAGGAGCGGGATCTGCTGCAGGCGTACATGAATGTCGTACGAGCGACAATGGACGACGTCCTGAACGACCAGGAAAACGACTACATGACCATCATCGAGGCCATCCGGAAGAGGCACGACTTCGAGGAGCTCAAGGAGGACAAGGTCGCCCAGGGCGTGATCGCGCAGCAGGTGGAGTCCTGGTCCTACGGCGGCGCGGAAGCGAACCTGCAGACCATTCCGGAGAGCTGGCAGAAGGTCTACGACCAACTCGTCAACGCCAAATTCGTGGAAGGCGGCAAGAACCCACGCGAGTGGTTCACCAACGAGCTGGTGACCTAGGGGATCTCATGAGGGAGACCGCGGCGGCAGGTCAGGGCGTGGTTGATGGCCGCGCTCCTTCCGGCGACCACTTCATCGAGGCCGACCGCATCACGATGCGCTACACGACCCGCCGTAGTTCGACGCTCGCCCTCGACAACGTCACGCTATCGGTGGCGCCGAAGGAGTTCGTCGCGCTCGTCGGGCAGTCCGGCTGCGGCAAGACGACGATGCTGCGGATCCTGGCCGGCCTCATCCGCCCGACCGAAGGCACCATCCGGATCGGCGGACAACACCTCTGGCACGGTTCGCGGCGCGACGAACAGACGCTCCGGATGCTCGGGCTGGTCTTCCAGGACGCGAACCTCTTCCCGTGGTACACCGTCGAGGACAACATCGGCCTGCCGCTGCGCCTGCGGGGAGCCAGCAAGCGCGAGTGGCGGACCAGGGCCGGCGAGCTCAGCGAGCTCGTCCAGCTCGCGGGCTTCGAGCGGTCGTACCCGCGCGAGCTGTCCGGTGGGATGCGGCAGCGGGTGGCGATCGCCCGGGCGATGAGCTACAACCCGGAGATCCTGCTCATGGACGAGCCCTTCGGGGCCCTCGATGCTCTTACCCGCGACCGGATGAACCTCGAACTGCAGTCCATCACCGCGGCCACGGGCGCGACCGTCGCGTTCGTCACCCACTCGATCACGGAGGCGGTGTTCCTGGCCGACCGGGTGGTACTGCTCACGCCGCGGCCGGGACGGATTCGGTCGATCACCCCCGCCAAGTTCGAACGCCCACGGACGCTCGAACTGCAAAGCGACCCGGCCTTCCAGGACACCGTCCGCGAGCTGCGGCGCCAGCTCTACGAGGACGAGGGACAGGATCGATGAGCTCGGAAAGTCAACCGGCCCCCCGAGGAAAGGGCCGCGCGTCAGGGGCCGAACTCCTTCGCGGCAAGCTGCTTCCCTGGATCAGCACGCCCGTGCTGCTCGTCCTCGTCGTCGCGGTATGGAAGCTCGTCATCGCCGCCTTCGACATCTCGCCGTACGTGCTGCCGCAGCCCGAGGAGGTGGTCGGCGGCATGGTCGAGGTCGTCCAGTCGCAGGGGTTCATGGGCCACCTGTGGGTCACGCTGACCGAGACGCTCATCGGCTTCGCCATCGCGCTGGTGCTCGGTGTGGGTATGGGCGCGGTCCTGGGCAGGATCCTCTGGCTCGAGCGCGCGCTGCGGCCGCTCATCGTGGCCTCTCAGGTGGTGCCAAAGGTAGCGCTGGTCCCGCTGTTCATCGTCTGGTTCGGCTTCGGCATGACCTCGAAGATCGTCATCGTCGCGATCCTCGCGTTCTTTCCGATCATGCTGAACTCGCTGCTCGGCGTGCGGTCGGTGGAGCCGGGCCAACGGGACGTGATGCGCAGCCTCAACGCGGGCAGGTGGGCGACGTTCTGGCGGCTCGAGTACCACAGCACGCTGCCCTACGTGTTCGCCGGGATGGAGATCGGGATCGTGTTCGCGATCATCGGGGCGGTGGTCGGCGAGTACCTGGGCGGCAACCAAGGGTTGGGCTACCTGATTGTGGTGAGCCTCAACGCGCTCAACGCCCAGCAACTGTTCGCGGTGATCGTGATCCTCACGCTCCTGGGCTTCGCCCTGTTCCTGGCGGTCGTCGCGCTGAAGCGGCTGTTCATCCCGTGGCACGAGTCGGTGATCGGGGTCGACGAGTCGACGACGTGACCCGGCTCCCCCTTGGCGGGCGAGAAGGAGGACCATGCCGCACCCGCTGACGGAGCTGAAGCTCACCACCGTCACCAAGCCCGCCGACGCGACCGCCCACGAGATCGACGCCGACGTGTGCGTCGTCGGCGCGGGCATCGCCGGCACCTCGGCCGCCATCGAGTCGGCGCGCCTCGGGCGGGATGTCGTCTTGGTGGACGGGCTCCCCGCGCTCGGCGGGCAGATGGTCCACTCCCTGATCGGCCTGTTCTGCGGCGTGTTCGGCAACGAACCCGAGTACCGGCAGTTGACCCATGGGCTGTTCGACGACATGTTCCGGGACCTAGGCGAGACCGGGGACCTGTACTTCCGCCGCGGCCACACGATGGTGGTCCACTACGACGAGATAGCGCTCGGCCGGTGGCTGGAGACGACGATCCGCGAGCTGGGGATACGGGTCATCCTCGGCGCCGTCATCCAGCGGGTCGACGTCGCCGACGGCCGGGTCCAGTCTGTCTCGCTGGCCTCGCGCTACGGCGACGTCACCGTGACGGCTACCGGCTTCGTCGACGCCACCGGCGACGCGTCGCTCACCTGGGAGGCTGGCCTGCCGTGTCGGGTTCCGGAACGACCGATCTACGGTTCCCAGCAGGTCATCGTCGAGCACGTGGACGAGGCCCACAAGCCCGAACCCGGCGAGCTGGCCGCGCGCCTCGGCGCCAAAATCACCCACTACGGACTGGTACGTCGCGACGGGCTGGCCTTCTTCTTCCCGAGCCGGGGCACCGCGGTGCTGAACATGACCCACATCGAGGCGCCGCTGGACCCGGTGCGGGCGTCGGAGGCCGGTCTGGACGGGAAGGCACAGGCCGACCGGGTGATCGAGTTCCTGCGTGCCGAGTATCCGAAGGCCTTCGGCAACGCACGCGCCCGCGCGTACGGGTTCCCCGGCCGACGCCAGACGCGCTGGATCAAGGGGCTGCACCACCTCACCGCCGACGAGGTGCGCTCGGGCGTCCGGTTCTCCGACGCCGTCGCGCGTACGGCCTGGCCGATCGAGCTGCACGACCGCATCGAGGGCTACGTCTGGGAGACGTTCGACGCCGACCACGTGCACTACGTTCCGCTGCGCAGCATGATCCCGGAGGGCGTGCACAACCTCGTGGCGGCCGGACGCTGCGTCGACGGGGACGCGGCGGCCCTGTCCAGCGTGCGGGTGATGGGCCCGTGCGCCGCCATGGGCGCCGGCGCCGCACACGCGCTGGACCTCGCCGGCAAGGACAGCGTCCGCGACGTCGACCTCGGGGCGTTGCGCGAGCGGCTGCGCGCGAACCTCGAATGACCCCTCTGGTCGTGATCCGCAAGATCACGGCCAGGAAAGGGGAGGAAGGAGGACCAGCGGTGAGGCTTTCCGACGACGAGAGGGCCATGCTCGACGGCGCGGAGGGCCCGGCCGTCGCCGCGGCGATGGACCTGCTGGTCCGCTACGGCGAGGCGCTCGACTGCGAGCGGCTCTGCGACGTGCGCAACGTGGCCGGGACGATGACCCAGCCCTCGCCGGCGAAAGCCCGGCTGGTGAAGGAGGGCGGCTGGCACAAGGCGTTCGCCGTGATCAACCTGGACTGCGACGACGACATCGAGATCCCGGACATGCGGGTGCCGACCTGCCAGCTGCAGCACGGTTTCGGTCCCGACGCGGACGGCGTGGTCCCGTACCCCAAGGAATCGATCCAGCTGCAGGACGACGCCGAGGCGTTCTACGGCCGCCGCGGGGTGAGCATCCTGGCCACCTGCACCCCGTACCAGGTGGGCAACCTACCGACCAGGGGAGAGCACTGCGCGTGGATGGAGTCGTCGGCGGTGGTGTACGCCAACTCGGTCCTCGGCGCCCGCACGAACTGCGAGGGGACGGCGTCCACCGGCGCCGCCGGCCTGACCGGCAAGATCCCCTGCTGGGGCAACCACCTGACCGAGAACCGGTACGGCACCCACCTGGTCGACGTCCGGGTGCCGGTCGACGACTTCATGGAGTGGGGGATGCTCGGCTACTTCGTCGGCGACCTGGTGCAGGAGGCGCGCCCAGTGATCGTCGGCGACATCGCCCAGCCCGATCTGGTGGACCTGAAGCACTTCGGCGCCGCGGCGGCGACCTCCGGCGGCGTCGAGCTCTACCACATCCCTGGGGTAACGCCGGAGGCCCCGACGCTAGAGGCGGCGTTCGGCGGAACGCCGGTGCCGGACGCCGTTTCGTACGGGCCGCGCGAACGGCGGGCCGTCTACGACGACATCAACTCCCAGGGCTCGAGCACCGACGTCGACTTCGTGCTGCTGGGCTGCCCGCACGCCTCCGTCGAGCAGATCTGGCGGGCCGCCAAGGCCCTGGACGGCCGCCGGCTCAACTCGAGTACGCAGCTGTGGATCATGGCTCCGCGGGCGCTCAAGGCGGTCGCCGACCGAAGCGGCTACACGGAGACCATCGAACGGGCCGGAGGGCGGGTGCTCAGCGACTCGTGCCCCGCGATGTCCCGGGCCGCGCCGACCGGCACCCGGGTGTTCGCGACCGACTCGGCGAAGCAGGCGCACTACCTGCCGGCCATCCTCGGCATCAAGGCGTGGTTCGGCTCGCTGGAGGAATGCGTGGACGCGGCCGTCACCGGCCGGTGGAGCGGAGGCCTACGGTGATCGTCCTACATGGACGCAAGGTAGTACCCGGCGTCGCGGAGGGCGAGGCGCTGGTGTCGCACGAGACGATCTCCGGCTGGGGCGGCATCGACCCGGCGGAGGGCACCATCATCGAGCGGCGGCACGAGCTGTTCGGGGTGTCGTTCGCCGGCAAGATCCTGGTGTTCCCCGGCGCGAAGGGCTCGTCGGGGTGGTCGGGGTTCTTCCAGACGACCCGTCTGATGGGAACCGCCCCGCTCGCCATGGTCTTCACAGCGATGACCACGAAGGTGGCCCTCGGCGCCGTGGTCACCCGCGTTCCGGCGGTGACCGACCTCGACCAAGATCCGGTCGAGGTGATCACGACCGGCGACTGGGTACGGGTCGACGCCGACGCCCTCCCCCGCGCCGAGATCTATGTTGCGGGGGCCCGAATCGGACAAAATGACCCCCACAACATAGATCTCGGCGCGGGGGAGGGCGCGAGCCACGGCGCGAGCTACTACGGGAGGCCGTAGAGCGCGGCGGCGTTCCGGTACAGCACGGCGTCACGGGCATCGCCGTCGAGAACCTCGAGCAGTTGTTCCGGCCGGTCCCCGTGGTCATGCGGGTGGTCGCTGGCGTACATCAACATCTCTCCCGCGCCGAGCATCTCGGCGAGCTCGGCCACCTGCGTGCTGTCGGCCGGCAGCTGCGCCGGCGCCGTGGTGGCCCGGAAGTGCCGGTGTACGTACTCCGACGGCCTGGCCTTCAGCCACGGAACCTCCCGCCAGACCGCCTTCCAGTCCTTGTCGAACCGCCACAGCAACGACGGCAGCCAGCAGAACCCGCACTCCAGCAGGCCGACACGCAGCGACGGGACGCGGTCGAAGACGCCCTCGGACACCATGCTGATCAGCTGGGCCTGCACGACGATCTGGGAATTGCTCAGGTAGTCCTCGAGATAGGTGTGGGTGAAGCCGGTCCACGTCGGCGCGCTGCCGATCCTCCCCCACGCGTGCAGACCGATCGCCATGTCACGGCCGGCCGCCGCCTCGTACACGCGGTGGTAGCGCGGGTGTCCGAGCGAACCGGAAGCAACACCTGCACGAAGCGGTGATCGTCGCCGACGCGCTCGATCTCCTCGACCGCGGCGTCCGGGTCCAGCGTCGACACCAGCATGCTCGCCCGCAGGCGGTCGTCGCGGTCGAGCCACTCCTCGCGCAGCCAGTCGTTGACGGCCCTGCTCAGGGCCGCCTCGTAGTACGCGTTGTGGCCCGTGTCGAAGGTGGTCACGCAGTTGAGGACCGCGTACCGTAGGTCTTCCCGATCGAGCACCTGCTCGCCGAGCGCCTGCACGGTACGCGGCGGGGACGCGCCGCTGATGGGAGCGTTCGGCGGGTACGCCCCGCCCACGCTGGGCGACAGCTGCAGGCCGGCGCTCGTGATGTAGTCGCGCCAGTACTCGTCCAGGTAGGGCAGGAGCGTGCCGATGGACTCCGGCGCGCAATGGACGTCGGCGTCGATGACGCGGGACACCACTAACGCTCCGATCCACCGCTGCCGAAACCGTAGAGCCGGCAGGCGTTGTCCGCGAAGATCTTGGCCCGCAGGTCCTTGGGCAGCGACCTCGGCAGCGCCTGCGCCGGTGAGTCGAAGTCCCAGTGCGGGTAGTCCGAGGCGAACAGGATCCGGTCGGCCATCCCGCTGTGCTCGATCGCCACCAGCAGGTGCCGCGGATCCTCCGGCTCCTCGATGGGCGGGGTGGTGAACCAGAAGTGATCGTGGAAGTACTCCGACGGGGCACGGTCCAGGCGCGGCGACTGGTTACCCAGTGCCTCCCGTCCCGCGTCCATCGCCCACATGAGCGGACCCGCCCAGGTCAGGCCCGCCTCCACGAGCACTACCTGCAGCGTCGGAAAGTGGTCGAAGACGCCCTCGCCGACGAGGCTCATCGCCACCGTCTGCATGGCGTTCGCGTAGCGGACGTGCTCCTCCAGGTAGAAGGAGGGCGGGCCGGTGCCCCGGTGCAGGTCGAGATCGCCGGTGTGCACGGCGACCGGCAGGCCGGCCTCCGCCGCGGCCGCGTAGACCGGCCAGTACCTGCGGTTGCCCGGTGACGCCTCGGCGGTCGTGGGCAGCAGGACCTGTACGAAGCGCGGGTCCCCGGCACAGCGCTCGATCTCGCGCACGGCCATGTCCGGCGTCTCCAGCGGGATGTTGATGGTGGCGCGCAGCCGTGGCTCCCGGTCGAGCCACTCCTCGCTGACCCACTCGTTGACCGCACGGCACAGCGCCGCCGCGTACTCGGGGTACTCGGCCCCATAGGTGTGGCCCTGCAGGGGTATGAGGACGCCGTAGTCGACCCCGTACTCGTCGAGCAGCTGGCGGCGCATCAGTTGCAGGTCGCTGCCGGGGACGCCACCGTCCGGCCAGGCGTCCAGGCGCTGTCCGCCGTTGCGCACCCGCGGATAGAACGCGGGCGGGGCGGCGACGCGCACCCCGAAGCGTTCGTATTGGGAACGCCACGGCTCGTTCAGCCTCGCCAGCAGATCCTCGGGCAGCGGGGCGGGATGGATGTCCGCGTCGACCAGCGAGACCCGCTGCTCCGCGGCCTCGCCCCGAGCCGGGTACGTCTGGGTCAGCGACACGGCGACCTCACCTCCACGGCGCTAGCGCGCCTACGAGCGGCTGGTTTCGACGACGACGTAGTCTTCCTCGACGTGCACGGGAAAGGTCTCGGCGACGTACGGTCCGGGGATCCGGCCGCCGCGGGCGTCGCGGCCGTCGTGGGCGTCGCCGGCTTCCAGGTGCTCGCCCAGCGAGCTGCCCGGCTCCACCGCAACGTCGTAGCTGCGTACCGGCACCTCGCCGGGCCCGAGGAAAGACTGGCCGGTGGCGAGGTCGTACTCCCAGCCATGCCAGGGACAGGCCAGCAGCGCGGCCTCCCCCGCGGTGCCGAAGTCACCCGGCCCCTCCGAGGTCAGCCAAGGGTAGACACGGCCCAGGCAGAGCGGACCGCCCTGATGGGCAATACCGCTTAATTAGGCTTCTCGGTCCATTCCATCCACATTTCCACAAGCGACACGCCCGACATTCTGTGTATAACTTGCGAGCTCAGCGTGTCGCTTTGGCCGCTGTTTGTCACAGGCTACTTTCCCGGGCATGAAT
>WHSR01000048.1 GCA_009379995.1 Streptosporangiales bacterium | reverse complement strand
CTAAGCCCAGGCAGATACGGAAAACAGCGAACAAGCGTGTATCTAGGCCGAACAGCGATTCCCACCAGCTGCCAGCCCGCCGACCTGCATCTTCACCCTCGATCGCGGCCCAGCACCCCGATTAGCTGCGGAACCCCGGTTTGTCGGCCGTGGTCTTTACTATGGGAACATGTGTTCGACCACTCAGGGGTTACTGGATCAGCTCGCGGACATCGCCGCCGAGCTGGCCGGTGGGCTGGCCGGAGACGCTGCGCCGGAGGTGGCGACGCAGGCGATGGAGGAGACCCACCAGCTGGCCCGGGTCATCGATCTGCTGCAGGCGGCGGTGACCGCCAGGGTGGGCCGGGTCGACGCGGACAAGGCCGCGCAGGCGTGGGGGTACCCGTCCACGTCGGCGTGGTTGCGGCAGACGTGTCGGATGCGCCGCGGGCAGGCCGCCGAGCACGTGACGGTCGCCCGGCAGCTGCGCCGCCTGCCGGCCACGGAGAAGCTGTTCGTGGCGGGCGAGTTGGGGTATGCGCACACCGCGGCGGTCTGCCACGCCGCGACGGGTCTGTCGAGGACGTCGCCCGGGCGGGCGGGCACCTGCGGCGGGTCCTCGATCCGGATGGCAGCGACAAGGACGACGAGCGCGGCTTCGACCGGCGTTGGCTGTCCATCGCCGACCTGCTGGACGGGGCCAGCCACATCGAGGGCATCCTCGACCCTGAGCTGGCTGCCCGGTTCAAGGCGGCGCTGGACCCGCTGGCCCAGCCGGCCGACGCCGACGACCCCCGCACCCGCGAGCAGCGCTACGCCGACGCCCTCGACACCCTCATCCGCGGCGGGCAGCAGACCCACATGAGCGTCATCGTCGACCTGGAGGCCCTCACCGGCGGCACCACCCCCGGCCTCCTCCCCGGCGGGCAGGCCATCTCCGCCGCTGATGCTCGCCGCATCGCCGAAAACGCCGGATTGTCCCGCCTCCTCGTCGGGCCGGGCAGCCTGCCGCTGGACGTGGGCCGCGAAGCACGCCTGGTCACGCCGGCGCTACGCCGGGCCCTCGAACACCGAGACCGGTCGTGTGTGGTCGACGGGTGCGACATTCCCGCCCATCTCTGCGAAGCCGACCACGTGATCCCTTGGGTCTTGGGCGGCAACACCAGCCTCGCCAACACGGTTCTGTGCTGCGGCTTTCACCACAAATGGAAAACCCGCCACCCCGACCGCATCCACATCACCCGCCACGACGACGGCCGCATCACCTACCACATCCCCCGACCCGGCCACTGGCCACCCTGAGTCGCCCGCGGAACAAGGAGTAACCAGCCTTATTCGGACTGCTCGCCGTCTCCGCTCTCGACCGGCTCATCCCCGTACAGGTCCCGCCACAGTCGCCGGAGGAACTTCTCAGCGCTCCCGTCGTCGTACTGCACGGCCCTGAACAGCTCGTTGCCCGGAAGCTGAGCCGGATCCTGGATAGCCCGCCTCAGCTCGTTCTTGAAGGTCGACATTTCCTGGTCTTCGCGGCGTTGGGCCAGCCGCTTGAGAGCGTCGTACGCTTCTTCGTCGGCCTCTGGGTGACAGTAGGTGCGCGCAATCCGGATCAGGGTTGCGAACTGGGAGTCCGGATCGGTCGGCGGGAATTCCTGGCCCACCTAGGCTCCTTTCCTGGGCTGGTCGGGCGGCTCCACGTACATGGTGGCCACTTCGTAGCCGTCGCGGGATCTGGTCGGACGGAAGAAGAACGCGATCCGTCCTCCCTCGAAGGAGTCAATCGGCGCGGCCTTCGGCTCCGGAGCGTCTGGTTCCTGTCCCCTGCGTTGTGCGTCCACCCAATGCGCGCGGCAGTCCACCGCCGCTTCCGCGCTGCCGCCCACCGGCTCCAGCCGGTAGCCCGCGCAGAATCGGTGTCCGTCCGGGCCAAGTAGATCGACGACTGGAATTGCCACGTCCGGCGGCCGCCTGTCCGGATCGAAGGGCCTGTCGAGTGCCCGCCGCACGTCCGGGTGCTCGATGCCGCGGGCGAAGGCGGTGGCGAACGCGTCGGGTTCCCAGATGCGGGTCGCGTACTCGCCGCACCGATGCGTCCGGCCCGGGTGGAACGCATCTTCGGAACGTTCCCGTTTGGCTTCATCGAGCTGGGCGGGGTCCTCCAGGAAGGTCGCGCGACGTTCCACCATGGGTTCGGTCGGGTAGCCGTCGTGGCGCTCGAGTGCGTGGCCCTGACCCACGTCGAGGGCGGTGAACACCCTCTGCACCTCCGGTTCGCGGTCACGCGCCGGCGCTAACCATGGTCGCTCGTCGGCGTACTCGGCGATGTGGTCGCGGGCCTCATCCAGGGAGACCTCCGGGAGGTTGGCCCGGTCCGGCGTGAAGCGGCCCAGCCAGTCCCGCGAGGTCGTGCCGTCGCCGAGGTCGCGGTCCATGTCGTACTCGGGCAGCTCGAACCCGGACAGCGTCCGCCCATCCGCGCTGACCACAGGGTCCCACCGATCCTCATCGCGGCCGTGCGGCGGCATGTCGCCCCGCCGGTCCGGCTCGTCCGGCCGGTCGGGATCGCGCGGAACGTCGGCCACGCGGCGATCGTAGGAGACCGCGCGGGGTCAAGCGACCCCAGGTCGACCGCGCGTCGGTCTACATGCATCGGGGCCGGGCGACTTGGCCCGGTTCAGAGGTTCGCGTCGCTGCCGAGGAAGCATACCTGGACCGCGGCGGTGGTGAAGACCCACACGGCGCGGGCGGCGGTGGCGACCGATCGGATCGGTCCGGGCATGCGACGACGACGGGGGGCACCTGTCTTTCGCATGGGAAGACCATACTTTTTGTCCCTAATTGGGGGCATCAACCCAAAAGGTGACCTTCGCCTGACCTCTGGTATGACGCGTCTCCCGTAACGACTGCCGGTGAGCCCTGCCGCGGGTTAGATTCGCCTCGATCGAGACCACGTACCCGGTGCGGACGGGAGGCGCCGTGTCGACCTTGGAGAACCGCGAGACCCGCGAGAGCCAGGAGAACCTCCGTCAGGGCTTCCACTCGATCGGGAAGGGCGGGCTCAACTGGAACTCGTTCCCGCTGCGGCTCTTCACCAAGGGCAACGCGAAGTTCTGGAACCCGGCCGACATCGACCTCGGCCGCGAGGCCGAGGACTTCGGGAACCTCACCGAGATGCAGCAGCAGAGCGTGCTGAGCCTGGCCACCCTCTTCATCGCCGGCGAGGAGGCCGTCACGGAGGACATCCAGCCGTTCATCCGGGCGATGGCGACCGAGGGCCGGTTCGGCGACGAGATCTACCTCACCCAGTTCTGCTTCGAGGAGGCCAAGCACGTCGAGGTGTTCCGGCGCTGGCTCGACGCCCTCGGGATCTCCGACGACCTGCACACGTGGGTGGCCGACAACTCCGGCTATCGGAAGCTGTTCTACGAGGAGCTGCCCGCCTCGCTGCAGGCGCTGGACTCCGACCCGAGCCCGGCCAGCCAGGTGCGCGCCTCGGTCACGTACAACCACGTCATCGAGGGGTCGCTGGCGCTCACCGGCTACTGGCAGTGGAACCGGCTCTTCACCGAGTACGGGATCTTCCCCGGCATGCGGCAGATCATCAAGCACATCGGCGACGACGAGCGCCGGCACATGGCCTGGGGTACGTTCACCTGTCGCCGGCACGTCGCGGCCGACGACCGGATGTGGGAGGTCGTCACCCAGCGGTTCGACGAGCTCGTCCCGTACGCGGTGGAGCTGATCGAGGTCGGCAATGCCCGTTTCCCGGAGGACCCGTTCGACCGGGACGTGCAGGACACGGTCGCCTACGCCAGGGACCGGGCGATGCGGCGGCTGGGCGCCATCGAATCGGCCCGTGGCGTGCCGGTGGAGCGGATCGACGTCGACGCCAGCCCGGAGGAGCTCGAGGAGAGGTTCGGGCGGGAGGACGCGGCGGAGCTGGCGACGCTCGGCGGCTGACGTCCGGGAGCGGCAGTGGACATCCACATCCAGGTGACGATGGACCGGGCGCTGTTCGGCGCGATCCTGCGGGTCGCGCTGCGGCGGCACTTCCGCCGGCTCTGGACCGTCGGCGGGCTCGCCGGCGCCGGCGGCGTTCTGCTGACGCTCGCCGACCGCAGCGCCATCCGCCGCGCCCGCCCGCCTGACCACCCGTCCGGCGAGCCGGCCCACGGATCATCACGCCCTGGCCAGACCTCGCTGTACGAGGAAGCCGCGCAGCTCGGTCGCCTGCTCGGAGGTGAGCGCCCGCTTCGGCAGGCCGATGATGCCGGCCGGCTCGGTCCGCAGCACCCACAGGTCCTGGGTCTCCCTGACCTCGCGCACGGCACTCCACGGCCTGCTCGAGCTGACCATCGGCGGAAGCCGCGGTCAGCCCGTCCCCGCGCACATCGCACCCGAGCTTACGCGTGTGATCAATTACGCAGCCCGGGGCCGCCCTCGGCGCGGCTGAGTCAGTTCTTGGACTGGTGCAGCACGAGGTCGATCGTCACGGTCGAGGCGATGACCAGGCTGCGCAGCGGCTCGGGGAGCTGGTAGTGGATCTGTACGGCGTAGCGGTCGGCGGTGGTGAAGAACTCCTTGGTCAGCCCGGCGAACCTCTTCGACACCTGGGCGATCGACGTGCCCTGCCCGTCGGTGATCGAGAACTCCCAGCCGAGCCAGTCGCCGGAGATCTCCCCGACCCTGTTGCCGGACGGGTCCAGCAGATGGAACCGGGAGCCGACCAGCTTGAAGTCCTTGGCGATGTATCCGACCAGGGTCCCGTCCGGCCGGCGTACCTGGGTCTTCGGATGGAAGAACGCGAACGGCTTGTGCACGATGAGCAGCGGCTCTCCGTGCGGCCCGCTGAGCTGGAGGTTCGCCGGGAAGTTGTCCGAGTTCTCCGAGAAGAATCGCAGCACCTTCATCACCGGCGACAGGTTGATCTCCCGTACGTTCGCCAACGCCGCGCCGTTGGGATCGAACACGTGGTAGCTCGCCTGCACCGAGAAGACTTGCGCGGCTGCTCGACCAGGAGCAGCGACGAGTTGAACAGATCGCTCACGGAACCGGGCCTTCGTCCATCGTTGAGTGTCGGCGTGTTCGCCACCGAGATGGTACGGGATGACGAACTCGCCGACACTCAAACGTGGGGGGCGTTAACCGTCGCCGATGGGCGTCATCTCGTAGCTCACCGGAACGTCCCGGTAGAAGGCGCGGTAGACGAGGGTCCAGAGGCGGTACTGGAGGCGGCCGCCGTACGGGTCGACCTCTGCGTCGTCGAGCCTGCGGGCGATGCCGTATACGGTTGGCCCGAGCACCCTGCCTCGCTTGGTGCAGGGCGCCAGGGCGATCCGCGGGTTGTTCGCGATGCGCTTGACCTTCCAGGTCTGGGAGCGCGTCGTGAAGTAGGCGCGGTCTTTCCGCACGGTGATGCCGACCGGCGTACCGACGCCTCTCCCGTCTCGGCGGTAGCTGGTCAGCAGTGCCACCCTGGATGTGCGCAGCGGCTGGAGCGCCTCGCTCGCCGAGGGATCCCCGCCCGCGAGGAGATAGGCAGGGCAGCCCAGGCGGTCGCCGATCCGGCGCAGCACACCCTCCACCTGGGTCATGAGGGTGTGTGCGGTGAACATGCCGGACAGCCGGTACTGCAGCAGTACCAACGGCACCGCCCAGCGACCGACGCGGGCGATGTTGTAGACGCGGTGGACGACGATGGTTCCGCGCTCATGTGGCTCGAAGGTGTACTCGCCGCGGTACCACCAGTTGCCCTCCGTCGCGAAGACCCGGTGCTCCCGATCCACCTCCACGTGGATGTGCGGGCCGGCAAACCGGCGCGGACCGCCGGCCAGTACGACGTCGCTCCCGCCGTCGAGCAGGAAGGCGTTGTCCGGACCCACCGGCCCCGGCCGTACCGCGAGCGCCAACTCGGTCACCTTCTCCGCCGGAGCCTCGACGACGCCGGCCACGACATGGAGCGGAGCCCCGTTGGCCGGCCTCATTGTTTCGCCTGGACGCGGGTGTTCTGGAAGGAGGCGTGCGCCCGCTCGATCTCCTCCCGGCCGTGCAGCCGCTCGGACAACTCATGCGTCGTGCGTGCGTCGTGCGTCATGTCATGCCTCTCGATGAATCGGCCCCGGAGGCCTTCTCTTCTCAGGCTCTTCAGGTCATGTCCCGCCTCCCTCGGGCCGGGCGTCTCCGTGCGGTTCCGTGTCCAGCCGCCCCTCCTCCAGATCGGCCAGGAGCGAGCGCACCCAAGTCGCCTCGGCCTGGTCCATGGCGCGCTCGTACTCCGTTTCGACCAGCAGGATGCGGGGCAGCGCGCGGGACAGCTCGGCGGCGCCGGCCTCGGCCGCGGCGACCGCGCCCTCGAGCGCGGCCAGCCGGTGCCGAAGGGCGTACACCAACGTCTCCTTCTCCAGCCCACCTATCAGCGACAGCGCGGCCGAGAAGAGCTGGGTGTCGCGGTCCGGCCTCTCCAGCAGGTCGACGAGTCGCCCCCGCAGCTCGGCTCGGCCCTCATCGGTGATTCGATACACGGTCCGCTCCGGGCGCCGCCCCTCCCGGGACGTTTCCGCCGGCTCGACGAGCTCGTCGCGGGTCAGCCGGTCGACCGCGTGGTAGAGGCTGCGGGGCAGGCCGGTGATGTAGTCCTTGCGGTACTGGCGGATCATCCGGTGCATCTCGTACGGGTGCCGAGGCCCCTGGGCCAGCAGCGCCAGCACCGTCAGCGCGACGAGGTCCCGTCGACCGGCCATCCACACCCACTCATGCTTGAGTCCATATTGCAGGACGCACTATAGCATGTGACACAAAGAGAAGCGGCCCCGCGGGGTTCGCGGGACCGCCCTCTCGGTGCGTACGGAGCCGGACTCAGAAGTCCATGTCGCCGCCCGGAGCACCGGCCGGCATCTTCTCCTTCTCCGGCTTCTCGGCGATGACCGCCTCGGTGGTGAGGAACAACCCGGCGATCGACGCGGCGTTCTGCAGCGCCGAACGGGTGACCTTGGCCGGGTCGATGATGCCCGCCTGGAGCATGTCGACGTACTCGCCGGTCTGCGCGTTCAGACCGTGACCGGCCTCCAGGCCCCGCACCTTCTCGGCCACCACGCCGCCCTCGAGGCCGGCGTTGATGGCGATCTGCTTCAGCGGCTCCTCGAGCGCCCGGCGGACGATCTCGGCGCCGGTCCGCTCGTCGCCCTCGGCGTCGATCTTGTCGAAGGCCTTCCGGCCGGCCTGGAGCAGGGCCACGCCGCCGCCGGGGACGATGCCCTCCTCGACGGCCGCCTTGGCGTTGCGCACCGCGTCCTCGATGCGGTGCTTGCGCTCCTTCAGCTCGACCTCGGTGGCCGCGCCCGCCTTGATGACGGCAACGCCGCCGGCGAGCTTGGCCAGCCGCTCCTGCAGCTTCTCGCGGTCGTAGTCGGAGTCGGTGTTCTCGATCTCGGTACGGATCTCGTTCACCCGACCGGAGATCTGCTCGGGGTCGCCGGCGCCCTCCACGATGGTGGTCTCGTCCTTGGTGACGACGACCTTACGGGCCCGGCCGAGCAGCTCGAGGTCGGCGTTTTCCAGCTTGAGCCCGACCTCCTCGGTGATGACCTGACCGCCGGTCAGGATCGCCATGTCGCCCAGCATCGCCTTGCGGCGGTCGCCGAAGCCCGGTGCCTTCACCGCGACCGACCTGAACAGGCCACGGATCTTGTTGACCACCAGGGTCGCGAGGGCCTCGCCCTCCACGTCCTCGGCGATGATCACCAGCGGCTTACCGGACTGCACTACCTTGTCGAGCAGCGGCAGCATGTCCTTGTTGGCGGAGATCTTCTGGTTGACGATGAGGATGTACGGGTCCTCGAGCACGCACTCCATGCGTTCGGGGTCCGTGACGAAGTAGGGCGAGATGTAACCCTTGTCGAAGCGCATCCCCTCGGTGAGCTCCAGCTCCAAGCCGAAGGTCTGGCTCTCCTCGACGGTGATCACGCCTTCCTTGCCGACCTTGTCCATCGCCTCGGCGATCATCTCGCCGATCGCGGAGTCGCCGGCGGAGATCGAGGCAGTGGAGGCAATCTGCTCCTTGGTCTCGACCTCCTTGGAGAGCCCGGACAGCTCCTCGCTGACCCGTTCGACGGCGGACTCGATGCCGCGCTTCAGCGCCATCGGGTTCGCGCCCGCGGCGACGTTACGCAGGCCCTCGCGGACCAGCGCCTGCGCCAACACGGTGGCCGTGGTGGTGCCGTCGCCCGCGACGTCGTCGGTCTTCTTCGCGACCTCCTTGACGAGCTCGGCCCCGATCTTCTCCCACGGGTCCTCGAGCTCGATCTCCTTGGCGATGCTCACACCATCGTTGGTGATGGTGGGCGCACCCCACTTCTTTTCGAGGACGACGTTGCGACCCTTGGGGCCAAGGGTCACGCGTACCGCATCAGCGAGCGCGTTCATCCCGCGCTCGAGACCGCGTCGGGCGTCCTCGTTGAACGCGATCATTTTTGTGGCCATAGGCTTGGTCCTCCCAGAGGCCGGATGGCTTGCGGATCGGGCCGGCGCCCGCGACGGACGACCACCGCACGACGGCAACCCTTCCACCGCCGTCCGGTTGTCTCGCCGGCCGATCCCAAGCCGCGAGTTGTCACTCTCGCCATGAGAGTGCTAACGAAGTGTTTAGCACTCTCATGGCGAGAGTGCAAGCCGGCTGCTGCGGCCTGACGTGGGGGTTTCCTCTGGGCAGCATATGGGCCCGGCTCCCCTCAGAACCGGACCCAGCGACGAACCAGATCTGGCCGCTCAGACCGTCCTTACCGACTCGGCCTGCGGACCCTTGGAGCCTTGCACGACCTCGAACTCGACCCTCTGACCCTCCTCCAGGGTACGGTAGCCGTCCTGGAGGATCGCGCTGTAGTGGACGAAGACGTCCCTGCCACCGTCGACCGCGATGAAGCCGTAGCCCTTTTCCGCGTTGAACCACTTGACGGTGCCCTGAGCCATTCCTACTCCCGATGTTGCCGAGCTTTCGGGCTCCGACTCCTTCTGCGGAACCCGAGATCGTTCCGCAGCATGCCACGGCGACCGCCTTCGACCCTACTCCTGATCAAGCAAGCCGCAACACCCAACCGCTATCCCGAGCAAAGAGGGGGCGGTTACGCGCCGCCGGCGACGGCCGGGATGATCGAGACCTGGGTGCCGGCCGGGGTCGGGGTCTCCAGGCCCTGGGCGAACCGGACGTCCTCGTCGCCCACGTACACGTTCACGAACCGGCGTATCTTTCCGCCGTCGTCCAGCACCCGGGCGCGGATCCCGGGGTGGGCCGCCTCCAGCTTGTCGATCACCTCGCGGAGGGTGCCGCCCTCGGCGCTCACCTCGGCGGCGCCGCCGGTGAGGTTGCGGAGGATCGTCGGGATCCGAACGGTGACCGTCTCCGAAGTCATTCCAGTCCTGCCCTCTCCTGGTGACCCTGCCTGTCGAATATGCCCGCTCCACGGAGGGCGTCGAGGGAAGGACGGATCGTCGCGGTGGGCCGCACGGCATCCACCACGGCGTCGAGGGTCTTGAGCCCGTCGCCGGTGTTGAGCACCACGGTCTCCGCGTCCGGATCGAGTCTGCCCTCGGCGACCAGCTTGCGCAGCGTCGCCACTGTCACGCCGCCCGCCGTCTCGGCGAAGATACCCTCCGTGGCCGCGAGCAGCCGGATCGCGTCGACGATCTCCTCGTCGCTCACGTCCTCGACCGCCCCGTTGGTGCGGCGGACGACGTCCAGTACGTACGGTCCGTCGGCCGGGTTGCCGATCGCGAGCGACTTGGCGATCGTCTCCGCGCGCACCGGCTGTACGACGTCGTGACCGGCCCGGAAGGCCGACGACACCGGCGCGCAGCCGCTCGCCTGCGCGCCGAAGACCCGGTACGGCCTTTCCTCCACCAGGCCGAGCTTGGCCAGCTCGTGGAACGCCTTGTCGACCTTGGTGAGCTGGGACCCGGAGGCGATAGGGATGACGATCTGCTCGGGCAGCCGCCAGCCGAGCTGCTCGGCGACCTCGTACCCGAGTGTCTTGGAGCCCTCCGCGTAGTACGGACGCACGTTCACGTTGACGAACGCCCAATCCTCGTGCTCGCCGGCGATCTCGGAGGCGAGCCGGTTGATGTCGTCGTAGCTCCCCTCGATGGCGAGGAGCGTGCCCCCGTACACGGCAGTGGTGATGATCTTCTGGCGCTCCAGGTCGGCCGGCACCATGACCACCGACTGGATGCCGGCCCGGGCGGCCGCCGCGGCGACGGCGTTGGCGAGGTTGCCGGTCGACGGTGCCGCCAGCACTGTGAAGCCGAGCTCCCGGGCGGCCGCGAGGGCCACCGCCACCACTCGGTCCTTGAACGAGTGTGTGGGGTTGCCGGTGTCGTCCTTCACCCACAGGGCGCGCATCCCCAACGCCTTGGCCAGGTTGTCGGCGCGGACGAGCCGGGTCCAGCCGGGTTCGGTGTTCGGGGTGTCGGCGACGTTCGCCGGTACCGGCAGCAGGCCCCGGTAGCGCCAGATGTTCGGCGGCCCGCCGGCGATCGCCTCCCGGGTGACCGCACCGAACTCGTAGGCGATCTCGAGCGGGCCGAAGCACAGCTCGCAGGCGTAGCGGGGACCGAGGTCGTAGCTCTGCCCACACTCGCGACAGGACAATCCGACGGCCGGGCCGAACCGACAGGCACCGGGGGTCTCGGTGCCCTCGCTGCCCTCTGCTGGGGTGTGTGCCATGAAGCGAGGCCTTCCTTTCCTCATCTTTCCCAGCGGCCCCTACGACCGTGGGTCGGAGTTGGCACCTGTCCCGGGCGGCCTCGAATCATCGGCTAAGGCACATGTCACCGGGATGGTTGCCGGGGCTTCATCGGGCCGATCCCTCCACCCCTCTGGATGAGCACTCTTCAGTTGTACTGGACAAAACTCTATATGAGCGGACGACCGTGGCTACCGAGGCGGGGTATGTGAGCCCCCTCGCCGCGCCCTCTTGTTCCCTCTTGTTCCCTTCTCCGCCCGCTCGCCGGTACTCGGGCAACTAGCCTCGCACGACATGGACGATGCCCCTGTACATGCTCGCGTGCTCGTCGCGTCCAACCGCGGGCCGGTCTCCTTCACGCTGGACGACGACGGTACGACGACGATGCGGCGGGGCGGCGGCGGGCTGGTTTCCGGGCTCTCCGCGGTCGTCGGCTCGAGAGGTGCCGGCACCTCGGAGCCCACCGGCAAGGCCGACGTGATCTGGGCGTGCGCGGCTCTGACCGACGCGGACCGGCAGGCCGCCCGGCGGGCGCCGGGGGGACGGCTGGACCTCGCCGGGCACGACACCGGCGGCGCGGCGGTCCGGATGCTGGACATCCCGCCGCCCGTCTTCCATCGCGCCTACAACGCGATCGCGAACTCCACCCTGTGGTTCGTTCATCATCTGCTCTACGACACCCCGATCACGCCCAACTTCGACGTCGGCTTCCGCCGGGAATGGGACTCGTACCGCGCGTACAACCGGGCGTTCGTGGAAGCGCTCGCCGACGATGCCGCCCCGGGCGCCAAGGTCGTCGTGCAGGACTATCACCTCACGCTGACCCCCGGGATGCTCCGGGAGCGCCGCCCGGACCTGCGGATCGCCCACTTCTCGCACACCCCGTGGGCCCCGCCCGACTACTACCGGATGCTGCCCGACGAGTACGGCCGGGAGGTGCTGGAGGGCATTCTGGGCGCCGACCACGCCGGGTTCCTGTCGCAGCGTTGGGCCGACGCCTTCGTCGCGTGCTGCGAGACGTTCCTCGGCGCCAGGACCGACGGCCGAACCGTCGAGCACCGCGGACGCCGTACCAGGATCGGCGTCCATGCCCTGGGGATCGACGGGCCAGCGCTGTCCCAGCGAGCGGGTCAGCCGGACGTGGACGGGCGGTACGCGGCTCTGCGCGAGATCGTCGGAGACCGCCGGCTGGTGGTACGCATCGACCGGACCGAGCTGTCCAAGAACATCGTCCGCGGCCTCGCCGCATACCGGGAGATGCTGCGTACGTACCCAGAATGGCAGGGACGCGTGGTGCACCTGGCCTTCGCCTACCCGAGCCGGCACGATCTGCCCGAGTACCGCGAGTACACCGCCGCGGTCCAGCGCATCGCCGCCGAGATCGAGGACGAGTTCGGCACCGAGGACTGGGGCCCCCTCGTTCTCCAGGTCAACGACGACTACCCGCGCTCACTGGCCGCCTACCGGCTCGCCGACGTGCTGCTCGTCAACCCCATCCGGGACGGGATGAACCTGGTAGCCAAGGAGGGTCCGATCCTTTCCGAGCGTGGCTGCGCGCTGGTGCTGTCCCGCGAGGCGGGCGCCGCGGCGGAGCTGGGGGAGGACGCGGTCCTGGTCAACCCCTACGACATCTCCGGTACGGCTCGCGCCCTGCACGGGGCGCTGCGGATGCCGGCCGAGGAACGGCTGGAGCGGTGCCGCCGGCTGGCCGCGACCGCCTCGGCGTTGCCCCCGCAGCGGTGGTTCGCCGACCAGTTGGCGGCGCTTGACTGACTCGACAAAGGGCGACGCCTGCCGGCCTTACGTGCCGGCCTTACGTGCCGGCCTCGCCCTGTACACAGTCCTCGCCTTATCCACAGGGGCCGCTACGGGCCTGGCGTGCGCGCTACATCCGGCCGATTATGGGCCGCGCCGGGTCGAAAAGGGGGGGATGTAGAACAATGTTATTCTATAATGACCTCATGATACGCATCGGCGTCCGCGAGCTGAACCAGCAGACCAGCCGCTACATCGCGCTGGCCAAGGCGGGCGAGACCATCGAGATCACTGAGCGGGGCCAGCTGGTCGCCAGGCTTGTGCCGGTCGAGCGGGAAACCAGCATCCTCGACCGGATGATCGCCAGGGGAGATGCGATCCCGGCCACCCGTGATTGGCATTCGCTGCCGCCGCTGCCTCGCCACGACGACGGCGTCAACGTGGCAGATCTCCTCGCCGAGATGCGTGAGGAAGAGCGTTGGTGATCTATCTCGACGCGGCGGCCGTGATCAAGCTCGCCCATTACGAGGCAGGCTCCCGCGAGCTGGAGTTGTGGCTGACCGAGCGTCCCCTGCTGCGGTTGGTGAGCTCTTCCCTCATCGAGGTCGAGGTTCCGCGAGCGCTGCGGCGATGGAATCCTCCCGCGCTGCCACGGGTTCCCCCGCTTCTGGAGAGCATCTCGCGGATGGACATCAAGCCCGTCATTCGAGCCGCAGCGGCTGCGTTCGAGGAGCCGACCCTGCGTAGCCTCGATGCCCTCCATCTGGCCACCGCCCAGCAGTTCGGGGCCGAGCTGGAGGCGTTCGTCACGTACGACAGGCGGCTGCTCGCCGCCGCGAAGGCGGCCGGGCTGCCGGTCGCATGCCCGGGCACAGAACCGGCGCGCTAGGGCCGGTGGTTCTTGTGCCGGCGAGCAGGCCTTGTAGCCGTTGGGTCCGGCGCTGACCTCATATTTTGTCAAGGGCGGAATCTTCCGCCTCCCGTACACGGTTGTGTGCACGGGAGGTGCTGCCCGTGTTGCGCCGCGTGACGAGCCGAGGGACGATCCGACCAGCCATCCGACGCCTTGCCACGATCAGCGTCCACACCTCTCCACTCGAGCAGCCAGGTATCGGCGACGCCGGTGGCATGAACGTCTACATCGTCGAGGTCGCCAAGCGGCTTGCCGCGCTCGGCATCGAGGTCGACGTCTTCACCCGGGCCACGTCCAGCGAGCTGCCCCCGATCGTCGAGCTGGTGCCGGGCGTGCGCGTCCGGCACGTGACGGCCGGCCCGTTCGAGGGACTCGGCAAGGCCGACCTGCCGGCACAGCTGTGTGCCTTCACCTCCGGCGTGCTCCGCACCGAGGCGATGTACGAGCCGGGGCACTACGACCTGGTCCACTCCCACTACTGGCTGTCCGGCCAGGTGGGCTGGCTGGCCAAGGAGCGGTGGGGGGTGCCGCTCGTGCACTCCATGCACACGATGGCCAAGGTCAAGAACGCTTCTTTGGCCGACGGCGACGTACCCGAGCCCGCGACAAGGGAGATCGGCGAGACCCAGGTGGTCGACGCCGCCGACCGGCTGGTCGCCAGCACCCGGGAGGAGGCCGACCAACTGGTCGCGCTGTACGGGGCGGAGCCGGACCGGGTCGCCACCGTGGCGCCGGGTGTGGACCTCACCGCCTTCCGGCCCGGCTCCGCGGAGCTCGCCCGGCGCCGGCTAGGTCTGCCGCCGGACGCGGTGGTGCTGCTGTTCGTGGGCCGGATCCAGCCGCTCAAGGCGCCGGACGTGCTGCTGCGCGCCGCGGCGCGGATGGTCGGCGGCGACCCGACGCTCCGCGACCGCCTCGTCGTCGCCGTGGTTGGCGGGCCCAGCGGTACGGGATGGGGCAGCCCCGGATGGAACGGTCCCGCACGGAACGGGCGTCGTGCCGGAGGCGCGCAAGACGGGCAGGGCGGCGGCGAACTCGACGGCCTGCGTAACCTCGCCGCCGAGCTGGGCGTGGCGGATCTCGTCCACTTCGCTCCGCCCGCGCCGCAGGATCTGCTGGCCGAGTGGTACCGCGCCGCGACCGCCGTGGTCGTCCCCTCCTACTCCGAGTCGTTCGGGCTGGTCGCCATCGAGGCGCAGGCCTGCGGCACTCCGGTGGTCGCCGCGGCGGTCGGTGGGCTGCGCACCGCCATACGCGACGGGGTATCCGGTGTGCTGATCGACGACCACGACCCCGGCAGGTACGCCGACGCCCTGCGACGCATCGTCGGGGACCCGGCGTGGCGGAAGGAGCTTTCCGCCGGGGCGGTCCGCCACGCCGAGCGGTTCGGCTGGTCTGCCACCGTGACCGGGCTGTTCGAGGTGTATACCAAGGCCATGGCCGATGGCGTCGTGCCGGAGGCGCTCGGGAAGGGCGCCGAGCCGAAGACGGGCAAGGAGGGCGGCGGCGGGCTCGCCCTGGCGGTGCACGAATGAGTGGCCCGACCGGCTCCGCTGCGGGCAGGCTGGATCCTGTGAGCGACGCACGCGAGCCGTCGGCGGGTGGCCGGGGCGGTGCGAATCCGGCGAGCGGGCGGAGAAGCGAACGATTGGACCGGGTCATCCGGGAGACGCTCGACGGGCGGGATCTCGGCTACGAGCGGGTGCGCGAGGGCGCGTACCTCGTCAAGCTCGAGGGGCAGCACAAGCTCGCCACCATGACCTGGCTGATCGTGGGCGAGCACAGCATGCACGTGGAGGCGTTCTTCTGCCGCCAACCCGACGAGAACCACGAGGAGTTCTACCGCTTCCTGCTGGAGCGGGGCGGCCGGATGTACGGCGTGCATTTCGCCCTCGATCCGGTCGGCGACGTTTACCTGGTCGGCAGGGTCTCGCTGGACGCGGTCACCCCGGACGAAATCGATCGGCTGCTCGGCTGCGTACTCACCTACGCCGACGAGAACTTCGACAAGGCCCTGGAGCTCGGCTTCGCGTCCAGCATCCGCAGGGAGTGGGCCTGGCGGAAGAAGCGCGGGGAGAGCCTCGCCAACCTGCGGGCGTTTGCGCGCTTCGCCGACCCGGACCGTTGAACAGCGACTGAGCCGCGAAACTCGGTAGGCTCTCCGCCATGGCGACGTTGGTGTTGCTTCGGCACGGCGAGAGCGTGTGGAACGCCGAGGGATTGTTCACCGGGTGGGTGGATGTCGATCTGTCCGAGAACGGCGAGGAGGAGGCCGTCACCGGCGGCGAACTGATCGCCGACGCGGACATCCATCCCGGCGTGGTGCACACCTCGGTGCTCAAGCGGGCAATCCGCACCGCCGACATCTCGCTCGACGTGGCCGACCTGCTGTGGATCCCGGTCCGCCGTTCCTGGCGCCTGAACGAGCGGCACTACGGCGCCCTCCAGGGAAAGAACAAGGCGCAGACCCGGGAGGAGTTCGGCGACGAGCAGTTCATGCTCTGGCGCCGGTCGTACTCGGTTCCGCCGCCGCCGATCCCCGACGACAGCGATCTGTCGCAGGTCCACGACCCGCGCTACGCGGAGCTGCCCTCCGAGCTGGTCCCGCGCACGGAGTGCCTGCGGGACGTGGTGCAGCGGATGCTGCCGTACTGGTACGACGCGATCGTCCCGGACCTGCGGGCCGGCCACACGGTCCTCGTGGCGGCGCACGGGAACTCGCTGCGTGCCCTGGTCAAGCACCTCGACGGCATCGGGGACGACGACATCGCCCAGCTCAACATCCCGACCGGAATCCCGTTGGTGTACGAGCTCGACGAGGACATGCGGCCGCTGAAGCCGGGCGGGGAGTACCTGGACCCGGACGCCGCGGCCGAGGCGATCGAGGCCGTCCGCAACCAGGGCCGCTGACCCCTACCCCCTTTGCCGGGGGCGGTTATTCCTGGTCCCGGCCGGCCAGTTGGTCCTCGGTGAGCTGGTCCGGGCGCTCCCCGGTGACGAGGAAGATCACATCTCTGGCCACCCGCACCGCGTGGTCGCCGTATCTCTCGAAGAAGCGGCCGGCGAGGGTGACGTCGATCGCTGGCTCGACCCCGTGCTTCCAGTTCGGTGACAGCAGCACCTCGAAAAGCCTGCGGTGCAGGCGGTCCATGGCGTCGTCGTCGGTTTCGAACTCCGCGGCGGTCGGCACGTCGCGGGAGGCGATGACGCTGCCCACCTTGGTGATGAGCCGCTCCGCGATCTGCGCCATCTCCACGATCATCGAGCGCACCTCGGCGGGGATCGCCGACGTGGGATGCCGCAGCCGGGTGATCTTCGCCAGGTGTACTGCGTGGTCGCCCATGCGCTCGAGGTCGGCGCTCATCCGGATCGTCATGATCAGCGTTCGGAGGTCGACCGCGACGGGCTGCTGACGGGCCATCAGCTCGAGAGCGTTCTCCTCCACCTCGTGGTGGAGCGCGTTGATCTCCTTGTCCGCGTCGATGACGCCCTCGGCGAGCGCCAGGTCGGCGTCGAGGAGCGCGGTGGTGGCCCTGGCCATGGCGGATCTCACCAGCCGGGTCATCTCCACCAGCCGGGCGGTGAGGGCATCGAGCTCCTCGTGGTACGCGTCGCGCATGCCCGCAGGATGTCAGCGCCACGTGAACGAATCACGTCACAAAGATGAACATCCGGGGAAAGACCCGCACAGGAGCCTCCGGCCAGCCAAGATCCGCTGGCTTGCACCTACGCTGGTAACCGTGGAGATGGAGGTGGTCGCCGGGCTGGCGGGCCTCGTCGGGATCCTCGTCGGGGCTACGGCCGCGCTCGCCGTACGACTGAGCGAGCGCAGCCAGACCCCCACTCCGCCGGCGAACCAAGGGACGCTCCCGCCAGGCATCGCCTCGGTGCTCGCCGTGCTGCCGTCCTCGGCAGTGGTGCTCGACTCCGACGACCGGGTGCTGCGGGCCAGCTCCGCGGCCCGCGCCTTCGGGCTGGTCCGCGGTGACCGTCTGGTCGTCGGCGAGCTGCTGCAGCTTGCCCGCCGGGTACGTCGCGACGGCGAGATCCGGGAGACGTCGATCGACGTCCCGCAGGGCCGGTTCGGCCACGAGACGGCGTGCTTCGCCGTCCGGATCGCGCCGCTCGGTCCGTGGGGGCTGGTGCTGGTTCTCGCCGAGGACCAGACCGAGCTGCGTCGCGTCGAGGCGGTACGCCGGGACTTCGTGGCCAACGTGAGCCACGAGCTGAAGACCCCGGTGGGCGCGCTGGCGCTGCTCGCGGAGACCATCGAGGGCGCAGCCGACGACCCGGACGCGGTACGCCGGTTCACCGGTCGGATGCAGCACGAGGCCACCCGGCTGACCAACCTCGTGCAGGAGCTCATCATCCTCTCCCGCATCCAGGGCGGCGAGCCGATCCCGAAGCCGCAGCCCGTTGCGCTGGACGACGTCGTGGCCGAGGCCGTCGACCGCTGCCGGATGAAGGCCAACTCCAAGGAGATTCAGCTCGTGATCGGGGGTTCGGAGTACCTGACCGTGATGGGTGACGAAGACCTGCTCGCGACCGCGCTGCGTAACCTCATCGACAACGCCGTTGCCTACAGCCCGGAACGGACCCGGGTCGCCATCAGCACCCGGCGGGCCGGCGACCTTGCCGATATCAGCGTCAGTGACCAGGGGTTCGGGATCCCCGAGCACGAGCTCGAGCGCATTTTCGAGCGCTTCTACCGCGTCGACCCCGCCCGGTCCCGCGCGACGGGAGGTACCGGTCTGGGGCTCGCCATCGTCAAGCACGTCGCCACCACACACGGGGGCGAGGTGAAGGTGTGGAGCAAGGAGAACTTCGGGTCCACGTTCACCCTGCGACTGCCGGTGCACCATGCCCTGCAGGGATACGTGTACGGGCCCGGAGAGCCTGCCGGCTCCCGCAAAGAGACGCTCCGGGAGGCTAGATCGTGACCCGTGTGCTCGTCGTGGAAGACGAGGAGTCCTACCTCGACGCTCTGTCGTACATGCTGCGCAAGGAGGGTTTCGAGGTGGCCCTCGCGGCCAACGGCCCGGCCGCGTTGGAGAGCTTCGAGCGCAGCGGCGCCGACCTGGTGCTGCTGGACCTCATGCTCCCCGGCCTGCCGGGGACCGAGGTGTGCCGGACGCTGCGCGCCCGGTCGAACGTGCCCGTGATCATGCTCACCGCGAAGGACAGCGAGATCGACAAGGTCGTCGGGCTGGAGCTGGGTGCCGACGACTACGTGACGAAGCCGTTTTCCTCGCGGGAGCTGGTCGCCCGGATCCGCGCGGTGCTGCGCCGCCGCGGCGAGGCCGAGGAGCTGCTGCCGCCCACCTTGGAGGCGGGCCCGGTACGCATGGACATCGACCGCCATGTGGTGACCCTGCACGGCGAGCCCATCCAGTTCCCGCTGAAGGAGTTCGAGCTGCTCGAGCTGTTGCTGCGCAACTCCGGGCGGGTGCTCACCCGCATGCAGCTGATCGACCGGGTGTGGGGCGCGGATTACGTCGGCGACACCAAGACCCTTGACGTACACATCAAACGGCTGCGCAGCAAGATCGAAACGGACCCGGCGAACCCGCGCCATATCGTGACGGTTCGGGGACTCGGATATAAGTTCGAGGTCAACGAGGATTAACGTCCGTGCGGACTTGAACCAATCCGGCGCCGGAGCCGTGTCATGGATGTGAGTGGGGCTGGGACGAGCGACGAGCAGCTCATCCGTGCGCTCTACGCCGAGCACGCCGGCCCACTGTTGGGATATGTGCTGCGCCTGACCGGGGGTGATCGGCAGCGCGCGGAGGACATCGTGCAAGAGACACTGTTGCGGGCCTGGCGGCACCCCGAGGCGCTCTCCGGCCGCCCGATTCGTCCCTGGCTGTTCACGGTCGCCCGCAACCTCGTGGTCGACGCCCATCGGGCACGCCGGGCCCGTCCGCGGGAGGTCGGGGAGGCCGCGCTGTTCGCGCTGCCGTCCGATCGGCCGGATCTCGACAGGGCCCTCGAATCGTGGGAGGTGGCCGACGCGCTCGGATCGCTGCGCCCCGAGCATCGTTCCGTCCTGCTGGAGACGTACTACCGAGGCCGCTCGGTGGCGGAGGCCGCCACCGTCCTGGGCATCCCGGCGGGCACCGTGAAGTCGCGGACGTACTACGCGTTGCGGGCCCTCCGGCTCGCCCTCGAGGAGCGGGGGATGGCGCCGTGACCGGACCGACCAGCATGCGGGGTTGCGCGGAGCTACGCCAGACGCTCGGCGTGTACGTGCTCGGCGCTATCGATACCGCCGAGCGCGCGGAGCTCGACGGGCACCTGGCCGAATGCCCCACGTGCCGCGACGAGCTGGCCGGCCTGGCCGGCCTGCCCGCGCTGCTCGGCAGGGTGAGCGAGGATCAGCTGTACGCGACGGCCCCGCCCGGCGGTCCGCTGCTCGATCGCGTCCTCGCCCAAGTGACCGCCGAGCGGCGACGAACCCGTACCCGGCGTCGTGCCCTGTCCGCGGCCGCCGCGGCCGTCGTCGCCGTCGGGCTCGCCGGAGGGGCGGTTGGGCTGTTCCGCGCGGCCGCGCCGGATGCTCCGGAGAGGCCGGGGAATCCGCCGGCCGCCGCGCCCGCACCCAGCATCTCGGCCAGCAACCCGGGCTCGCGTGTGTCCGGCGCTGTCGCGTTGACCCCCAAGGCGTGGGGCACCGCCGTGACCGTGCAGCTGTCCGGCCTGCCGAACTACAGCCAGTGCCAACTCGTCGCGGTGGGCCGCGACGACCAGCGGGACGTGGCGGCGAGCTGGAAGGTGAACTACTACGGGGACAAGGCGACCTTCAACGGCTCCACCGCGATTGCCGCCGACGACCTCACCGGGTTCGAGGTCGTCGGCGACGGGGGCAAGCGGCTGCTCGTGATCCCCGTCGGGTAACGGGAACGCGATCGACCGGGAGCGACCGGGAGCGACCGGGGAATTACCGCGGCAGGCGATACCTTGAGTACAACGATGGTCGGTGTGATCGTGGTTGCCGCGACGCTCGCCGTGGCGGTCCTCATCGGGCTGCTGTGGCGGCGGCGCAACGGGTCCATGCGCCGGCCGCGGGGGGACGATGTCCGGCTCGCCGGGGCCGACCTGGGTGCGGCGCTGGGCCCGCGGGCCACGCTCGTGCAGTTCTCCTCCGCCTTCTGCGCGCCGTGCCGCGCCACCCGCCTGATCCTCGACTCCGTGTGCGACGCGGTGGACGGCGTCGCGCACGTCGAGATCGACGCCGAGTCCCACCTCGACCTGGTGCGCCGTCTGCACGTCCTGCGCACACCCACGGTTCTGGTGCTGGATGCCGACGGCCGGGTGGTCAAGCGGGCCAGCGGTCAACCGCGCAAGGTCGACGTCATCGCCGCGCTGGGCGAGGTGGTGAACACGTGACCGAGCACGAGGGGTCGGCCCGAAGGGTAGGGGGGCGGGAACGGCAGCGTGCGGGAGTGACATTGGCGGCATCGCCGCCTAGCATCGTGTGCGTGTCATCTGGGATAGGCCAGCTCCTCACCAAGCGGCGTGCCGTGGATTTCTGCCGCACGGCCACCGCACAGTGTCTTCCTTCCTGACGTACCTGAGTACCTGACGTAAGGGCTGTGCCCCGTCCGCCGTTTCCTCCGGAGCACCCATCATGCAGGTCGATCCCCGCGGCCAGCGCTTCGGCGCGGCCATCACCACTGTCGTTCTAGCGCTTGTCCTGCTGATCAGCGGCTACCGGCCGCTCGTGGCCGGAGTCCTGCTCGCAGCCCAGGCACTGGTGTTCGCGACCGGCGCCTTCGCCGGTCTGCGCAACGCGCCGTACGGTCTGCTCTACGGGTGGCTGGTCCGGCCAAGGCTCGGTCCGCCGAAGGAGATGGAGCCGGAGGCGCCTCCCCGCTTCGCCCAGGGGGTGGGGCTGGTCTTCGCCCTCGTCGGCGTCGTGGGGTACGCGGCCGGCCTCTTCTGGCTCGGCGTCGGGGCGACGGCCGCGGCCCTGGTCGCCGCGTTCCTCAATGCCGCCTTCGGGTTCTGCCTGGGCTGTGAGATGTACCTGTTGATCCGCCGATTCGCCGTATCACTCCGATAAGGAGGTATCCATGAGCCGCTCTGATGTCCTGGTGGACGCCACCTGGGTGGAGGCTCACCTGGACGACCCGAGCGTGGTCCTCGTCGAGGTCGACGAGGATACGACCGCGTACGACAAGGGACACATCCGTAACGCCGTCAAGATCGACTGGAAGAACGAGCTGCAGGACCCGGTACGTCGGGACTTCGTCGACAAGGCCGGATTCGAAAGGCTGCTGTCCGAGAAGGGCGTCGGGAACGACCACACGGTCGTGCTCTACGGCGGCAACAACAACTGGTTCGCGGCGTACGCGTACTGGTACTTCAGGCTGTACGGCCACCGGGACGCGAAGCTGCTGGACGGCGGCCGCAAGAAGTGGGAGCTCGACTCGCGCGAGCTCGTCACCGAGGTGCCGCAGCGGCAGCGGACGCAGTACCAGGCCCAGGACCCGGACCTGTCGATCCGGGCGTTCCGCGACGAGGTCGTCGAGGCGATCGGCCAGAAGAACCTCGTCGATGTGCGGTCACCCGACGAGTTCGTCGGCAAGCTGCTCGCGCCCGCCCACCTGCCGCAGGAGGTCGCGCAGCGCCCCGGGCACATCCCGACCGCCAGGAACGTTCCGTGGTCGAAGGCCGCCCAGGAGGACGGCACCTTCAAGTCCGACGACGAGCTGCGGCAGCTCTACTCCGAGGCCGGCGTCGACTTCGGCAAGAACACGATCGCCTACTGCCGGATCGGTGAGCGGTCGTCGCACACCTGGTTCGTGCTGCACGAGCTGCTCGACCTGCCGGACGTGAAGAACTACGACGGCTCTTGGACCGAGTACGGCTCGCTGGTCGGCGTGCCGATCGAGCTCGGCGAGGCCCAGTGAGCGAGGGAGGCACTATGAGCGACGGGTGCGGAGCGCCGGGCGGCGGCGTCGCGTTGAGTGACGTCAACGTCGCCAAGGAGGCGGTCGTGCAGGGCCGGGTGCTGCGCGACGGCGCACCGGTCGAGCGGGCGTACGTAAGGCTGCTGGACGGGTCCGAGGAGTTCGCGGGCGAGGTACCGACCGATGGCGACGGGACCTTCCGGTTCTTCGCCGCGCCCGGTACGTGGACCCTCCGGGTGCTCGCGCCCGGCGGGGCGCGGGCCGAGCGGGTCGTTCAGGCCGAGCTGGGCACCGTCGCATCCGTCGAGATCGCGCTGTAGCCGGCCCACTTTTCCGATGAATGGTCCATTCATCCGCTAGGTCCGGGTGAATGGACCATTCATCTTGGGCGATGATGGCCCCGCTATGGCATTTCTTCGCCGGGAGGAACGGCAGCGGGCGCCGCGACGGGCCCGCTACCTCATTCCCAAGGACATGCCGCGCCGCCGGGAGATAGTCGGCGGCCTCTACCTGGTACTGCTCGTCGTACACGTGCTGTTTGCCCAGGTCGTCGCGCTCGTCGCCGTGGCGCTCGTCGCGGTCACCCGGGCGGCCAGGTTCCGTCGCGGGTGGCTGGCCTTTCCGTTCGCCGTCGGCGTCCTCTGGGTGCTCGCGGCCGGTCCGGCGCAGGCCGCCGAGGCTTACCTCACCGGACCCCGGCAGCTCCTGGGCTACCTCGGCGGGGCGCTGGATCCCACCCGGCTCGCCGACTCCGGGAGAGCGTTCGCCGGTTGGCCCTCGTGGCTCGGCCGGCAGCTACCGTACGCGCTCGTCCTCGGCTCGGCCGAGGCCGCCGTCGCCCTCTGGCTTTCCTGGCTGCACACCGACGCGTGGAGGATCCCGGAACCACGGGCCGGGCTGATCGCCCTCCTGCGGCGCTTCGTCACGGCCCGCAGCGTGCGCGGCGGCGGCGTGGTCACCAAGGACGGCGCGTGCCTCGGTGTCAACGAGGCCACCGGGGCGCGGGTGGCGCTGTCCTGGCGGGAGGTCGGCGGTGGCGTGCTGTGCCTCGGCGGCTCCGGTACCGGCATGTCGACCACCTGCTTCCAGGTGGCGTACGCGGCCATCCGGCGCCGGCGGCCGGTGATCGCTCTCGACCTCGCCGGTGGGGAGGCGCTGGCCGCGCGCCTGGGCGCGGCGTGCGCGGCGACGGGTACTCCGTTCCAGTCGTTCACCCCCGCCGGTCCCGGGTACTACGAGCCGATGCGCGCCGGGGACCCGGCTCGCCGCCGTGACCTCGTGATGAGCATGGTGGACTGGTACGGCACGACCGACCAGTACCGCCGCGGCTGCGCCCGTTACCTGCAGGATGTCTTCGCCGTCCTGGACGCCGCGCCCGGCGATCCCGGTGCCTCCGTGCTCGACGAGGTCGTCCACCTGCTCGACCCGACGGCACTGCAGGCGCGCGCCGCCCGGATCCCCGTCTACCATCCGGGCCGGTCCTCGCTGCTGGAACGGGTTCGGGTGTCCGCGAACCTGGTGACGGCGGATCCGGAGACCGTCGCCGCGCTGGCCGCCCAGCTTCAGGAGATCCACGCCTCCGCAGCGGGCCGCTACCTGCGCTCCGCACCGCAGAGCCCCGCATCGCAGAGCCCCGCACCGCAAAGAGGCGCAGAGCAGATCGACCTCGAGCGGGTCGTGCGCGACCGGGCGGTCGTGCTGTTCTCCCTCGACAGCACCGTGCACGGACGCGCCGCTACCAAGGTGGCGGACCTCGTCGCCCGCGACGTGGTCGCCCTCGCCGCTGAGCTGCGCCGGATCGGCGTGGACGGGGACGGTCTGGTGTGGGTGGACGGCCCGCACGGTCCCGGAGAGGGCATGGGTCGGGACGTGTTGGCGGAGCTGGTCACCCGCGGGCGGGAGGCCGGGCTGCCGGCGATGCTCACCGTCTCGGCCGACTCCTCCTATCCCGCCGAGCGGATCGTCGACCTGGCCGGTACGTACCTCATCCATCGGGTGAACGATCCGGGAGGCGCGGAGCGGGCGAGTCGCCTCGCGGGCGAGACGCTGGGCGTCGACGAGGCAACGGAGATCGACGCCGGCTCGTCGCCGACGTTCGTCAAGCGCCCGGTCGTCGCGCCGGAGGCGATCCAGCGTCTCGAGGACGGTCGTTTCGTGTTGGTGGTCAAGACCCCCAAGCATCGCGTCGTCCGGGACGCGCACACCATCCCGGCCGAGATAGCGTGAGCGACGCACGCGAGCAATGCGAGCGGGCGGAGAAGCGAACAGATCAGCGTCGCGTCACAGGTCCGGTTCGATAGCACCTGCCCGAAGTGCTCCGCATCTCCTAGGCTTTGCGAGAAGCGGTAACCGACCAGGGTTGGGGTTGTGCCGTGGCGGAGACGAAGCGCCGCGGGGGTGTGCGGGCGGTCCGGCGCCCGACCCGGCCGCTGCGCGCCGACCGGGTTTACCTGGGGTGGCAGTACGCCCTGCTCTTTTCCGATCCCGGCCCGCCGCCCCGCCGGCCCACGCCGCCCGAGCAGGAAGGCCTCAACCCGGCCTGGGTGGCCGCCCAGCGCCGGGAGGAAAACCTGCTCAACCGCCCGCTGAAGGTAGTCGTGGGGGCCGCGCTGGGCGTCGCCGTGCTGGTACTCGGGTTCTCCCTGTTCGGTGGCGTCAACCCACTGCTGGCTGCGGTGCTGATCGTCGCCTGCCTGTTCGTCGTCGTCGCGGCCGGATACGCCCTGTGGCAGGGCGAGCACGCGCTCAGGGAGCGCATCGGCACCGAGCGGCGGCGGCTCGAGCGCATCCGCACCGACCAGGAGCGAAAGCTGTTCGCCGCGCAGCGGGAGCATGCCCAGTCCCACCAGGCATGGCAGGACCGGAAGGTGGCCTACGACCGGCAGCTGCAGTGGTACGCCGTCGCCGTCCCGGACGAGGTGGACCGGATCGACGTGGCAGGGGGGACCCTGGCCGGGTGGTCAGCGTTGGTCACCATGATCGGGACCAGCCGGATGGGTGCCGGCGGCGAGCTGACGGTCCTGGACCTTTCCGAGGGGGCGGTCGCGGGCGATCTCGTCGGGCTCGCCCGGCGGCTGGGCGCCCCTCCGCAGGTCTGGGTGCTGCCCGACGACCTGCCCCGGTTCGACCTTGGCGTCGATCTGGACCGGGACGCGCTCGCTGACGTGTTGTCCCTGGTCGTCGGGGTCAGCGAGGAGCACGCCTCGACCCGGGACCTGTCCTTCGACAACGCCATCCTCGAGCGGGTGCTCCGGGTGCTGCGGGGCGAGGTGAACATCCGCCGGCTCACCGCGGCGCTGCGCGCGCTCGCCCAGGTCGGCGACCCGCGTGACGACCTGCGGGAGGGCCTGCTCACCGCGGAGGAGCTCGATCGGATCGGCACGCTGTTCGGCCGCGGCGCGACCGACCGGGTGGTCCTCGAGCGCGCCTGGGCGCTGGAGTCGCAGCTCCGCAAGCTGGAGGCGCTGGGATCGGAGGCGGCGAAGCTGCCGCCGGCGCAGCTGCGGATCGTGTCCGTCGGCCGGCAGGGCGGGGTGCTGGGCAACAAGGTGCTCGGCACGTACGCCGCGACCGCGCTCACCCACGTGCTCCGCGGCGCCCCGGCGGGCAAGCCGTGGGGGCACACCGTGTGCGTCTGCGGTGCCGACCGGCTGCGCGGCGACGTTCTCGACCGGCTGGTCGACGCCTGCGAGGCGTCCCGCACCGGCCTCGTGCTCTGCTACCGCTCCATCCCGCAGCAGGTGAAGGAGCGCCTCGGCCGGGGTAACGCCGCGGTGGCGTTCATGCGGCTCGGCAACGCGGACGACGCCAAGATCGCGAGCGAGCACATCGGCACCGAGCACCGCTTCGTGCTGAGCCAGCTCACCGAGACCGTCGGCTCCTCGGTGACCGAGACGGCGGGCGACTCGTACACGAGCACGATGGGCACGAGCGAGTCGACGAGCAGTTCGGCGTCCACGTCCAGCTCGCGTGGGGAGAGCCGGGGGCGCGGCCGCAGCGACGATGCCTGGCTGGGGCTGGGCGACTCGACCTGGTCGCGGAGCCGCGACGCGAACTGGTCGTACGCGACGACCGACAGCGAGACGTTCACCGAGGGCATCACCACGAGTACGGCGTGGGGGCGCTCCACCTCGCGGGCGATCGGCAGCAACGAGTCGCTCGCCCGTACCGTGCAACGGTCCCGGGAGTTCCTGGTGGAGCAGCACGAGCTGCAGCGGCTTCCGGAGACGGCCCTCATCATCTCGCACAGCTCGCCGGCGGGCCGGCGGGTCGTGCTGGCCGACGCCAACCCGGCGATCTTCTCCCTGCCCCGCTCGACGGTGAAGGAGCTGGACGAGGCGCGCCGGCTCGCCGAGGCTCGCCCGGTGGCCCACGCCTCCGACCCCGGTGGGGGCGGCCTGCCGCCGAACCTCGGCCCGCCGCCCGAGCGCCTCGATTGGCGCAGCCGCTAGGTCCGTGGCCCCGCCGAGATCCATGTTGCGGGGGCGTTTTGTCCGGTTAGCTGCCCCATTGCATAGATCTCGGCGTCGAACGGTCTCGCTCTGCCCAAAAGGGGTGGGCAAGGTCACAGTGACTGAGTAATGTATCAAGCATGAAACGGGGGCAGGGGAATGAGCGGCATGGCTGGGGCTTAGCCGCCGTCGCCGCCCGCGCGGCGCAGGGTCATGCGCATCCCGAGGAGCTGTTGGATGCGTTTCTGGCGGCGACGGTGTACTGCAAGCGGCCGGAACGGCCGGAGTCCCTGGCCGTGGCGGAGCCGGGCGAGGGCGTGATCCAGGTGTTCAGTTCGCTGGACGAATTGGCCGCCCACACGGGGGGATGTGACTGGGTTTCGGCGACCGGCCGAGATCTGCTGGAGCTGCTTCCGGCCGGCCACGATCTGGTGCTGGACGCGGCGAGCGAACACGCCGTGTGGTTGCACACCCGAGCGCTGCGCCGCCGGACGGCCGACCCGCCGGGATCTGTGGTACCGAGGCCTCGTGGGCAAACGACATGTCCCGCTCCGTAGATCTCCCGCATAGACCTCGCAGGCTGGCGCGGTCGCCGCATCCCTGATATGTCTGCATCGTGGCAGCAACGAGCGGGTCCTTGCCCGGTCCGTGGTACCGCATCTCGGCGATCAACGCGCCCGTACGCAGCCCGTCGGCGGAGTGGGACTTCGTCACCGTGCTGCCGGCCGCGCTCAGCCTGGCCGAGAGGGGGAGGCCCCTCGTCGTCGGCTGGCTGAGCCGCGGTGGCGGCGAGCCGCTCGAGTTCATCACCAACGCCGGCCCGCTCACCCCGTCCGACGAGGCGGGCCAGGGCCTGCTGTTCCCCGGCGGCGCCCGCGGTTGCCGCATCGACGACCGCTGGCTGGCCGAGCTCGAGGGGCTGATGTGGACGCCGTGCCCCGGCCGGCAGGCGCCGCCGCTCGACGACCGGCAGGACCGGGCGGAGGAGGGACGGCGTCTACCCACCCTCTTCGAGTCCACCCTCGTCACGCTGATGGGGCGGCCGTTCGGCTGGCTGGTCGTCGCCGAGCGCACCGAGGCGCTGGACGCCGAGGTCGCGGAGCTGCGTACCTCGCTGAACGTGCTGCGGCGATACGGCGACGCCTCGGAGCGGTCGCGGTTCGACGCGGAGCGCGCCGAGCGGCGGATGGCCGAACTGGACGCGTTCCGCGAGGCCGGGCTGTGGAACATCCGGGTGCTCGCCGGGGCCGGCTCCGCCGAGGAGCTGCGCCAGATCGCGCCGGTGCTTGTCGGTTCGGTGGAGATGCGCCACCACCCGTACCGGCTGCGCAGCGGCGACGAGGCGATGCCCCTGCACGAGGCGCTGGCCGCCCGGAACGCGGACGCGGCCGACCACGCCGCCTCCCCGTTCGCGGCGACCGCGGGCACGCTCGCGGCGCTGGCCGGACTGCCGCAGCGGGAGGTACCAGGGCTGCGCGTCCTGGACACCGGGTACTTCGACCTGACGAGCGAGACCTCCGCGCGGGCGGAGACCGACGGCGCGAGCGGCACCGCCGCCCTCGACCTGGGTTCGATCCTGGACGCACAGGACCGCCCGGTCGGTACCTTCACAGTGCCGCCCGCCACGCTGAACCGGCACGCGTTCGTCACCGGGGCGACCGGTGCCGGGAAGTCGCAGACCGTACGGCATCTGCTGGAACGGCTCACCCACGCGGGCATCCCGTGGCTGGCGATCGAGCCGGCCAAGTCCGAGTACGCCGCGATGGCCGGCCGCATCAAGGGTCTGGCCGACCTCACCATCGTCAACCCCTCCGACCCTGGCGCGGTGCCGCTCTCGGTGAACCCGCTGGCGCCGGAGCCCGGCTACCCGGTGCAGGCCCACATCGACATGGTGCGCGCGCTGTTCCAGGCCGCCTTCGACGCCGAGGAGCCGTTCCCGCAGATCATGTCGCAGGCGCTGCAGCGGGTGTACGAGCAGAACGGCTGGGACGTGGTGACCGGCGGCGGCATACCCGGCGCGGGTGTGTTGCCCGCGGTGCCCACCCTCGAGCAGCTGCAGGACGTGGCCCTGCAGGTGATCAGCGACGTGGGCTACGGCAGGGAGATCCACGAGAACATGCGCGGCTTCGTCGGGGTACGGCTGCGCTCGCTGCGCATCGGTTCGGCCGGGCGGTTCTTCGAGGGCGGCCATCCGGCCGACATCGGGGAGCTGCTGCGGCGCAACGTGGTCCTCGCGATCGAGGACGTCGCCAACGACGAGGACAAGGCGTTCCTGATGGGGACGCTGATCATTCGCATCGTCGAGCACCTGCGGCTGCGGGCGCGCCGGGAACGGTCGACCGGGCTGCGGCACGTGATCGTCATCGAGGAGGCGCACCGGCTGCTCCGCAACCGCGGCGAGGAGCGGGCGAGCGCGCACGCGGTGGAGCTGTTCGCCGGGATGCTCGCCGAGATCCGCGCGTACGGCGAGGGCATCGTCGTGGCCGAGCAGATACCCACCAAGCTGGTGCCGGACGTGGTCAAGAACAGCGCGCTCAAGATCGTGCACCGGCTGCCCGCGCACGACGACCGGCACCTGGTGGGCGCGGCGATGAACCTGGACGAGGAGCAGTCCCGCCAGGTCGTATCGCTGCAGCCGGGTATGGCCGCGGTGTTCGCCGACGGGATGGACCGGCCGGTGCGGGTGCGCGTACCCCTCGGCGAGGGCCAGGAGAAGGTGCTGCCGAGTCCGGTGCCGCCGCTTCTCGGCCGCCGGTCGGCGGCGTGCGGAGGCGCGTGCCGCGACGACCGCGCCTGCACGCTGTTCCAGCTGCGCGAGGCCGACCTGCTGGCGGGCGGCACCGAGTGGGCGTGGCTGCGGATCTGGGCGGACGTCTTGGTGCTCGCCCACCTTGCCAACCGGCCGCTTCCCGACGTACCGCGCGAGCTTTCGATGCCGTACGCCCAGTTGGACCCGCGGACCGGTGAGTGCCTGCTCGCCACGGTGGTGGAACGGTGCGTGCAGCGGCGGGCGTGGGCGCTGCGCACGGCCTTCGACCCAGACGAGCTGACCGCGGCAGTCGCACAGTGCGCCCGGGGGCTGCTCGCCGGGCGCGCCGGCCTGGTCGGGTCGCTGCCCGGGTCGCAGTGGGTGATCCCGCAGGTGCAGTGGCTGCACGAGGTGGAGCGGCTGTTCCCGTACGGCAAGGACGCGCCGAGCAGGTACGACGAGGTGCCGCCGCTGGACTACCCGATCGTCGCAGAGCGGGGCACGAAGCTGCTCGGGCACCGGGTGCGGGCGCTGCGCCGGCACCCGCTGTCGATGGAACTCGACCGCAACCGGGCGATCGGCTCGAAGGTGGTGCTCGGCGACGACGACCACGTCGAGTTCGTTCGCGACCTCGCGGGGGTGGCCATCGCGGTCGACCCAGACGACCAGGTCAAGCACATCGCAGCCAAGATACGGGTCGAGTCGTGGCTTGAGGCCGTGCTGAGCTGGCCGCAGCGGTTCGTCCAATCCTTCGGGGCCGGCAGCGGTTCGCTGCCCTTCTTCGAGGTCTGAGCGCGAACCCGCGGACACTCGACGGAGGGGTCCGCGATGATGGAGACATGACCAAGCTAGGGGTGCGTGCGCAGCTTGCCACGGCGCTCGGCGGGGCGGCGGCCACGCTGTCCCGGTGGACGGGCAGGGGCGACGGCTCGGTGATCGGCGGTCGGGTCGGGTTGACGCTCGAACCGGCGCTGCTGTCCCGGCTGGCCGCCGACCGCCGCCTCGCCTTGGTGAGCGGCACCAACGGCAAGACGACCACCACGCGGCTCGTCGCCGCGGCGCTGCGCGACGCCGGGGACGTGGCCAGCAACGCGTTCGGCGCGAACATGCCCTCTGGCCATGTGACAGCGCTGAGCCAGGGCCGCGACGCGCCGTACGCGGTGCTCGAGGTGGACGAGAAGTACGTACCGCTCGTACTCGAGCAGACCGGCGCGAGCGTCGTCGTCCTGCTGAACCTGAGCCGCGACCAGATGGACCGCGCCGCGGAGACCTGGATACTCGCCCAGCGGTGGCGGACTGCGCTGACCGACGCCGACACCCACGTCGTGGCCAACGCCGACGACCCGCTCGTCGCCTGGAGTGCCGGCACGGCCAAGCAGGTCACCTGGGTCGCCGCCGGACAGCGTTGGCGCGACGACTCGTGGTGCTGCCCGGAGTGCGGTAGCCATCTGCTCCGCGAGGAGGTGCACTGGCAGTGCGACAAGTGCGGCCTCACCCGCCCCGAGCCATCCTGGTGGCTGGACGGCCCCGCGACGGCCGCGGCGGCCGTCGACCCGCGGGGCCGGCGCTGGGACCTGGACCTGCGGCTTCCGGGACGGGTGAACCGGACGAACGCGCTGATCGCACTCGCCGCCGCCGCGGTCTTCGGGATCTCCGTTGACCGCGCCCTGCCGCATCTGGCAGAGGTCGCCTCGGTCGCGGGCCGGTACACGGTGGTGGAGCGCGACGGCCGCGAGGTGCGGCTGCTGCTCGCCAAGAACCCGGCGGGCTGGCTGGAAGCCTTCGACGTGCTGGAGCCGGCGCCGACACCCGTCCTGCTGTCGGTCAACGCTCAGGGACCCGACGGCCGGGATACCTCCTGGCTGTGGGACGTGGATTACCGGGTGCTGGCTGGCCGGCCGGTCTTCGTCACCGGGGAACGCCGACTCGACCTTGCCGTCCGACTCGAGGTCGACAAGGTCGACTTCGAGCTGGTCCGCGACATCGACGAGGCCGTCGAGCGGGTGCCGCCCGGGCGGCTGGCCGTGATCGCCAACTACACCGCCTTCCAGGCCATCCGGACAAGCTATGGCCGTGCACTCTGAGGACCACCCATGACACTGCTGCCCGGCATCTTCCTCCGCTCCGCTCCTCGCTTGCTGACGCTCGCTGCGATGCTCACTTTGGAAGCCGCCTCATGACACAGACCTCCAGCCTGCGTATCGTCTGGATCTATCCCGACCTGCTGAGCACCTACGGCGACCGAGGCAACGCCCTGGTTCTGGAACATCGCGCACGGCTGCGCGGCCTGTCCGCGGAGGTCGTACACGTGCACTCCGACGAGCCGGTGCCCACCTCGGGCGACATCTACCTGATGGGCGGCGGGGAGGACCGGCCGCAGATGCTCGCCGCGGAGCGGCTGCGCGCGGACGGCGGGCTGCACCGTGCGGTCGACGCCGGCGCCGCCGTCCTGGCGGTCTGCGCCGGGTACCAGCTCCTCGGCGCCGAGTTCGGCGATGACCAGGGGCGTCCGGTGCCCGGGCTGGGCCTGCTCGACATGCGCAGCGGCCGCGGGGAGCGACGGGCCGTCGGCGAGATCGTCGGCGACGTCGAGGGCGAGCTCGGGTTGCCGTCGCTCACCGGGTTCGAGAACCACCAGGGAGTCACCCATCGGGGCAGCGAGGTGCGGCCGTTGGCGAGCGTCCGGCTCGGGGTCGGCAACGGCGACGGCACCGAAGGCGCCTGGCAGGGTCGGGTGGTTGGCAGTTACCTGCACGGTCCCGCCCTGGTACGCAACCCCGCCCTGGCGGATCTGCTGCTGGGTTGGGTCGCCGGGCCGCTGCCCGAGGTCGACGACGAGTTGGTGGAGAGGCTGCGGGAGGAGCGCCTCACGGCTGTGCTTCCCGGTGCCTGACCGTGAGCGACGCACGCGAGCCATCGGCGAGCACCGCGCGCCGGATCCTCCTAATATGGGCATGTAAGGTGCAGGCATGGTGCGGTCCCTTGTGATCAAGGCCACAGCGGGCTTCGATGCCCCCGAGCCGTGCAACCAGGCGTTCACGGTCGCGGCGACCGCCGCCGCGACGGGGGTCGAGGTGTCGCTGTGGCTTACCGGTGAGGCGACGTGGTTGGCGTTGCCCGGCAAAGCGAAGGAGTTCGAGCTACCCGAGGCCGCCTCGCTCGAAGATCTACTCCAGACGGTTCTGGCGGCCGGCAAGGTGACTGTCTGCACCCAGTGCGCGGCGCGCCGGGGTTTCGGCGCGGAGGACGTGGTCCCCGGCATCCGGATCGCCGGGGCGTCGATCTTCGTTGAGGAGGTCACGGCCGAGGGTGCCCAGGCCCTGATCTACTGAGATGGCTCATTCTGCAAGATCACGGGCGGGGTCTATGCCTCGGACTAGACTCGGCGGCGTGCTGCAGATCGCGTACGTCGCCGTGCTCGTGGTGATCTTCGCGGTCATCGCCGCGTCGTCCGGTTACCTGCTCTACAAGCTGTACCGGTTCGTCGACTAGCGGCGGCCTGCCGTGCACCCGTGCGGTGCGGGCAGCGGTCCGATACCGTAATCCCGCGACGGGTTGGCACCACTTGCGACGGAGGTCGAGCGTTTTGTCCCTCGACCTCCGGGGGGAAACCGATGCGTGGCCTGCGGCTGGAGGACGTCACCGTTGCCGGTGTGCCCGGATCGCTCAACCTCTCCGTTGAGATCGGACAGATTCGCGCCGTCATCGTTCCCGCGTCGCGGATCCGGGGGGGGGGGTCGCCGACGTCCTCGTCGGCCTGAAACCGCCTCGGTCGGGCCGGGTGAAGATCGACGAAAGATCTGTCACCGGCGACCACCATCGGGCCCGACAACACGGGGTCCGGCTCGTGCCGTCCGATGGCGGCCTGCTGCCGAACCTCACGGTCCTGCGCAACATCCTCTACACCGAATGTGTTGTGGAACGGCGCCCGCGCGAGCATCGGGAGAAGGAGGTCCGGCATTCGACGGCGATCGCGTACGGGCTGAACGACGTGCTCGACCGGTACCCGTACGAGATCACCGTCGGACGTCGGCGGATGGCCGGACTCGCCAGGGCACTACGCGCGGATCCCTCGGTCGTGGTGCTGGAGGACGACCTGGACGCGCCGACGTGGGCCGCACTGCTCGGGGCCCAGAAGGCAGGGGGACGGGAAACACACGGCCTCTCCGGTGTCGCCGTCGTGCTGGTCACGTCCGATCTAGTCCGGATACAGGGCCTGGACGCTCCTGCCTTAATGTTCCAGGGCGGCGACGGCGGCGAGCGTGTGGCCGGTGGGGAGGGCGTGGATGGCTGAGCTGAGTCGCCGGGGCCTGCTACGGGCGGCTGCGCTGCTGCCGGCGGCCGGTGCGGTGGGATCCACTGTCGGATGTGGCGGGAACGCCGGGATCGTGTCGCTGCGGCCGACCGTACGGGTCGCGGTGACCTGGAGTGCGGGGGAGTTGCAGGCGTTCCGCAGCGTGCTGAACGGCCTCGGGCCGCGGGAGTACTCGGTCGAAATGATGCCGTTCGGCGACGACATCTCCACCGCACTGGGCACGCGCGCCACGGGGCGCCCGGACGTCGTGCTCCTACCCCGGCCGGGATTGGTCGCCGATCGTCTCGACGCCCTCGAGCCGCTGCCGCCGACGGTCGCCGAGCGCTGGCGGTACGCCCGCATCTGGGACGACCTGCTGTTTCATCGTGGCCCGGGGAACGCCGGCGGTAGGCAGCCGTATGGCGTGCCGTTCAAAATCGCGCACAAGTCAGCTGTGTGGTACCGCACCGACGTCTTCGCGGCGTACGGAATCGAGCCGCCGCGGTCCTGGAGCGAATGGCGTGAGATCAACGCCAGGCTGATCCGGCTGGGGAGGACTCCGCTCGCCCTCGCCGGCGGCGACGGGTGGGCGTTGACCGACTTCTTCGAAAACGTCCTGTTGGCCTCGGCGAGGGACACCTACGACAGGCTGGCGGCCCCAAGCCTCCCGAGGCCCTGGACGAGCCCCGCCGTCCGCAGGGCCCTGCGGTTGCTTGGTCGGATGTGGAGCCCGCAGGGCGCCCTCGCCGGCGGCGCGCGGCGTTGCATGGTGCTGCAGTTCCAGGACGCGTTGCTCGAGGTGTTCCGGTACGGGCGCGCCGCGATGGTGGTCGTGCCCGACTTCGCCGAACTCGTCATCAACCGCTTCGCAGCGGATCCCTCCACGGTCGGGGTCTTTACCTTTCCCGCTGTGGACGGAGACGACGAGGACCCGGTCCCTGGTCCGCACGCCCCGCCCGTTGTCGTCGGCGGCGACGTAGCGGTGTTGGCCAAGCCGTCCAACCGGCATGCCCGCGATCTCGTTACCAGGCTGGCGACCCCCACCGCTCCGCTGCCGTGGATCAACCCCGACGGCGGCCGGGGTGCCGATTCGCGTTCCACGAGTCACGGAGGTGGCTTCATCGCCGCGCACCTCGACACACCGATGACCGAATACTCCCGCCGGCTCAGGCCGCTTGCCGAGCGGTTGGCGCGGCCCGCCGGGCGGATGCTCCGCTTCGACCTGTCCGATCGCGTCGGACCGGTCGGCTCGACCCAAGGCATGTTCCGGGTGCTCCAGGACTTCCTCGAGAACGTCGGTGATGGCGGGACGGACCGGGTAAGCGCCGCCGCCGACGACGCCGCGCGCCGCCTGCGTGGCGTCGAGGACCGGCTGATCGAGGATCGCGACCGCGGGAGCGGCCATGGCTGACACGCACGGCTTGCTGCTCGAGGTCGCGCCGCGAGAGATGACGGGTCCGCCGGTCCCGGGTGCTCCGCGGCGCCGGACGAACCGCTATCTTCTGGGGCTGCCCGCGGCCGTTCTCCTCGGCCTCCTGCTGGCGCCCACGCTCTGGACTGTGTGGCTGGCGCTGCGCACCGACGACGGCGTGGGGCTGGGCAACTTCGTAGCGGTGGTTACCGACCCCGAGGCCGTGCGGGCCGGGGCGAACAGCCTCACCTGGGTGGTCATGGCGATCTGCCTGCTCGGCCTTGGCTTAGGGATCGCCCTGCTCAGCCGACGAGTTGAGCGCCTGTGGGGTGTGCTCCTCTACGTCATGGTGTTGCCCTTCGGCATCTCGCTGCTGGTTTCGGGCGCCGCATTCCGGATGATCTTCGACCCGACACCCGAACACGGAATCGCGAGCGCGGCCGCCGAACGGCTCACCGGATCCAGCCCGGTCTGGCTAGGCACGGGATCGATCAGGTTCGTACTCGTCTCGGCCTTCGCGTGGACCTGGCTGGGCTATGTCGTGTCGCTCTTCCGGGCAGGCCTGGACGCCATTCCGGTGGATGTCATCAGAACGGCCAGGGCCGAAGGGCTGAGCCGGCTCAGCCGACTGAGGCATCTGGAGCTGCCCATCCTGCGACCCGTGACGGCGATCGTCGTCCTCACGTTGATCGTGGCCGCCGCGCGGCTGTTCGACCTCATCCTCATCGTGACTCCCGGCTCCAGTCAGGACGAGGTTGACGTCGTGGCGTTGCGTTGGTGGCACATGGTCACCAGCTCACCGGATCCGGGCCGCCCCGCGGCACTCGCCGTCCTGCTGTCAGTCTTCGTTGTCGGCGTCGCGCTCGTCGGCATGCGAGGGATGCGCCGGCCGTGGGCGATCCCGGAGTATCCGGCCGACGGCGAGGCGGCCAAGCACCGCTACTCCGGGCGGCTGGAGCGTTCGGCGAGTTGGATCGTCGGTTTCGTGGTGGCCGTCATGTGGGCGTTCCCGCTGCTCGTACTGGCCGCCACCGCATGGCACGAACCGGCGCAGGCCGGTGCCGGCGGCTGGTGGCGGTTCGAGGGGCTCGGCGCCGAGTCCTTCGTCGAGGCGGCCAACGTGGGGCTGTGGCGCTCCCTGTTCGGCACGGCGGTGATCGCCGTTCTCGCGACGGCGCTCGTCTTGACCGCCGCGGTCCCCGCGGCCTACCTGCTCGCCTGGGGCGGCCTGCCGCGCTGGTTGGGCCGCTCGCTGGTCGTGCTGTTCGTCATGCTGGCCGTGTTGCCCGTGCAGATGTACGCTGGGCCGCTCGGCGACGTCGTGGACACGCTCGGGCTCGGTGGCTCCCGTATCCCGCTGATATTCGTCCACGCCGCCGCCGGCCTGCCGTTCGCCATGCTGGTCCTGCGTCCGGCATTCGCCTCGGCGCCGCCCGATCTCGCGGCCGCTGTGGTGCTCGGGCGGACCGGGCAGCGCGCCGCGTTCGGCAGCGTCTGGCGTCGACGTCGCTACCGGCCCGCGCTGGTCGCCGTTGCCGTCTTGGAGTTCGTACTGGTATGGAACGACTTCATCGTCGGCTTCCTGATCAGCGGCCCGGGCTCCAGCCCGCTGACGCTGCTGCTGTGGGGCGAGGCCCGGCAGTTCGCGGCCTCGGCCGGCACGGTGGCCGCGAGCGCGGTGGTCGCCTCGCTGGTCCCGGCAGTGGTACTGCTGACGACCTGGAAACGGGTCATACGTGGCCTCACTGGAGGTGCGTTGCGGTGAGTACGTCGGCGCCTCGAGCGCCCGATACCGGGACACCCGACGAGGACGGGCCAGGCCGCCGTTCCCGGTTGACCGACAACCGAGTCTGGATCGCCGCGGTGGCCACGTTCATGGTGCCCAACCTCCTGATCGAGCTGCTGGGCGGCGTGGTCAGCGAGAGCGCGGTCGGCGGGTTGCTGCGAGGTCCGCTGCTGATCGTCGCGTACCTCGTCGCGCCCCTGCTGTTGTTGGTATGGCTGGTCGGGCAGGCGGCTCGGCTGTGGCGCGAGCTGCTCGGACCTTGGCTCGAGCGCATAGGTTTGATCAATCCGCCCAAGCCGCCGGGTGAGGACCCAACCGGCTCACCCACCCGACGCCTCGCCGAGCAGGCCACGCGCTGGGGCGTGGGACTCGCCGGCGACGCCGCGGCCGAAGCGGAGAGCTGGTTCCGCGCCGAGGAACCGTCGCTGCGCCAACTCCTCGACGACCGGGCCTATGACGGCAACCCCCTTCCGGGCCAGGCCGTCGAGGAGCTTGCCGTCATCGCCGGGTCCCTGGACACGTGGTACGTACGCCAGCGGGAACTCGACGACCTCATCCGTGTCAACGACAGCCTGCGACGGATCGCCTCCCGGGCCGCCCGCCCGGATCTGGAGGAGCTCACCGCCCTTCGGATGGCCACGGCCCACCGGCTTCGCGGCGACCTCGGGGCCGCCCGAGCCGAGCTGGAGGATGCCAAGGAGATCGCGGAGCGCGTGCCACGGCATCCGTGCGCCGCCGCGCTGGAGGCCCGGCGATACCACGAATGGGCGTTGATCCATCTCGCCGAGGCGGAGCGACGCACCGATGACCACCAGGCCGCCGCCGACGAACTCGAGAACGCCGCCCGCGCCCTGGAGGACGGATGGGCACGCCTACCTCGGGCCGACATCTCCGGTGAGATCACCACGCTGGTCAACCTCGCCGTCGTCGCCTTACACCTGGAACACCTGGAACACCTGGAACCCAAGGCCAGGTCCCGCGGTCCGGAGGCCATCGAGCGGCCTCGCGGCGAGCCGTACCGCAGGCGACCGCGCGTGCTCTCCGACCATCTCGGCCTGGCCGAGGCACTGGCTCGGGCCGAGCGCGACCTCGCCGGTCTGGCCCACGCCATCGAGCTCCGCGGGGTGGCGGCCTGGCTCGACGAGCAACACCGGCTTGCCGCCGAGCGCTGGCGGGATGCCCATGACCGCTATGCGGAGCTCGGTCTCGCCGGCGGTCAGGCGCGCTGTCTGCAGCACCTCGGGTCGGCCATCCTGGCGGTACCCGAGGTGGCAGGTCTGCTTCGGGACAACCGGTGGGTCGTTCCCGGCGAACTCGCGGCAACGTCCGAGGCGCTGTCTTTGCTCGAGCGCAGCAGGGAGTTGCGCGCGAAACTTCCCCATGTCGACACCGAACTCGTCGACCACTACCTGAGGGTCGCCGAGGGACGCGTCTCCGGGCGGCTCCCGGCCGATGGCCCTCGCCGTACCGATCCGCTGCGGCGTCGCCTCGGCAGGCTCACCGCGCGGGCGCGCCGGTGGTGGAAGGACTTTCCATAGCCACCGTGAACGCCTAACCTCGCTGTCCGTGGACAGCCCCGAGCCCGAGATGCACCCCGCCGTTGCCCCGCTGGCCTTCCTCCTCGGACGCTGGGAGGGAGCCGGTGTGGGCGGCTATCCGACCATCGAGAGCTTCCGGTTCGGCCAGGAGGTGACGTTCTCGCACACCGGCAAGCCGTTCCTCGCCTACTCCAGCCGGACCTGGCTGCTCGACGAGGACGGCACGATCGGCCGGCCGTTGGCGATGGAGCGGGGGTTCTGGCGCCCGCAGGACGACGGCACCGTCGAGGTACTGCTGGCGCATCCCACCGGGATCGCGGAGGTCTACTACGGCGAGATCACCGGCACCCGCGTCGAGCTGCGGACCGACATGGTCGTCCGGACCAAGACGGCCAAGGAGGTCACCGCCGGACATCGGCTGTACGGGATCGTGGAAGGCGGCGATCTCGCGTACGCCTTCGATCTCGCCGCCGTCGGGGAACCGCTCCAGCCGCACCTGTCGGCCCAGCTCAAGCGGGTCGACTGAGTGCCATGGAAGGGGCGGAGAACCCGGACTACCGAGGCCGGGTGCGCGGCTGCCTGTTGGGCGGGGCGGTCGGCGACGCACTGGGCGCACCCATCGAGTTCCTCTCCCTGGACCGGATCCGAGCCGACCACGGCCCGGCCGGGGTGACCGGCCTCGAGGCGATGAACGGCGAGCGCGGCCTCGTCACCGACGACACCCAGATGACGCTGTTCACCGCGGAGGGGCTGATCCGGGCGGGGGTGCGGGAGGACTGCGGCGTCCGCCCCATCCCCTCCGTCGTGCACGGCGCGTACCTGCGCTGGCTCGATACCCAGCGGTACGAGGGGCCGTCCCCGGAGGCGAGCGGCTGGCTGGCCCGGCAGCCCTGGCTGTACGCCCAGCGCGCGCCCGGCAACGCGTGTATCACCGGGCTGCGTTCCGAGGGCGTCGGCACCCTGGACCGTCCCAAGAACCCGAACTCCAAGGGCTGCGGTGCGGTGATGCGGTCGGCCCCGTTCGGTCTGGTGCCGAGCGGCGACCCGTTCCGGCTCGCCGTCGAATGCGCCGTGCAGACCCACGGGCATCCCTCGGGATACCTGGCCGCGGGTGCGTTCGCGCTGATCGTACGTCGGCTGGTGGACGGCGACGGGTTGCCCGACGCGGTGCAACGGGCGCTCAGGGCGCTCGCCGGTTGGCCGGGCAACGGGGAGGTCACGGCGGCGCTGCGGGCCGCGGTTTCCGCCGCCGGCCCCCCGTCGGCGGAGCGGGTGGAGTCGCTCGGCGCCGGGTGGGTGGCGGAGGAGGCCCTGGCCATCGCTGTCTACTGCGCCTTGACCCCCCACCATCCCGGCGGGACACGGGAGGCGCTGCTGCTGGCGGTGAACCACTCCGGCGACAGCGACTCGACGGGCGCGATCTGCGGAAACCTGCTGGGCGCCCGGTACGGGGAGGCAGCGTTGCCGCCCGACTGGGTCGGGCAGATCGAGGGGCGGGATGCGATCCTGAAACTCGCCGACGACTTCGCCGCGGAGTTCGCGGCCCGGCTTCGCGGCGATGCGGGACCTCCGGGCCGCTGGGCGGACCGTTACCCCGACCCGTAGCCGGCCGCCCCGCTCGGGCTTGGTTACTCGGTCTCGACGACCATGTGGACGACCCACTGCGGCGGCGCGTCCCGCCCGCCGGGTACGGAGTCGAGCCAGAGTGTTCGGGCCTCGAAGTCCGGCCGACCCTCCAGCCAGCTCGCCGCGGCCCGCAGCCCGTCGGGGAGGCTCCCGCGCACGAAGACGAGTTCCGCGGCGTGGTAGGCCTGAACCTCGTCGTCCGCCTCGCCGCCGACGAGGTCGCGGAGGCGCTCGAGCACCGCGTCGCCGCCCGAGTTCCGGCCGCGTCCCTGTCGCTCGCCCGTTTCGATGCTCCGGTCGGTCATGGCGGCAGCATGCCAGCTCCGGTTCAGACTTTCCGCCGAAATCTATGTTCTGGAGCCTGTCGCAGAATGCGTGTCGCGTAAGGCCGGCTCTTGGTGGTCTTGGGAGTATGTCGTGTGGCCAAGTCGTATCGCCCGGTCCAGCGTGATCAACCGTTCCTGTTGCCGCCGGACATGCGGGAGTGGCTGCCCGCG
>WHSR01000002.1 GCA_009379995.1 Streptosporangiales bacterium | reverse complement strand
TGACGACCTCCCGGTCCACCGGGAAGTTGTCCTTCCCGCCGAGGTAGGCGTCATACGCCCGGGCGATGCTGGGCCGCGTGGTATCGACCCCTGGCGGCGCGCTGAGGGCGCCTTCCTCTTCCACCACCGCAGACTCCTCCAACGCGGCCGTACCCCTTGTGACCCCGAATGGTAATCGAGCTACGCCGGCTCCGTGGAGGCATCGAGGGGACGCGAACCGAGGACTCAGCTCACCCGCCCGGCAGCCAGAAACGCGAAGCCGAAGAACAATTCGGTCCAGGAGGGATCGGTCAGGCGGGCTTGCATAGCTGCGCGGATCACATCCCAGGGACGACGCGCCATCACCTCCTCCGTCACGCCGAAAGGCCGCACGATCGGCACCACGGCCGGCGCCAGCCAATGCTGCGGAACCTTCAGACCCAACACCACGTAGCGCCCACCAGGGGCAAGGGCCGTGCAGCCCTGCGCGATGACCTCCGCGCACTCCGGCACATGCGACAAGACAAACGTGCAGAGGATCGCGTCGACCCCGACCGGGAACCGGAACCCGACCGCATCGGCCTGGACCAGGCTGACATTCCTCCAGCCACGCGCCTTCACCCGGCGCTCGGCCCGGGCCAGCATCGCATCGGTCAGGCCCACGCCCACAATGCGGCCCTCAGGTCCAATCACCTGCTCGATGAGTGAGAAGTTCAGGCCCGTACCACAGCCGATCTCCACCACCGTGCCGCCGGGGCGAAGCCGTAGCGCCTGCACGGCCCTGCGGCGGTAGGCCCACTGCCGGTACCCGAGCAAGTAGTAAAGGTTCGCCGTGATGTCGTAGCGCCGGGCCCGGGCACGGTACGTCCGGATGACGTGGTCCCGCGCGCTCTCCGGCTGGCCCATGGAGCCCTCCCTGGTTTGCGAGGTCATTCGAGGCCCCCTAGGGGCCCCACGGCGGGGTATCCGGGCAGGATCGGTGCGTTCACCGATGGTCCCACCGTGGCCCGTTACGGCAACGTCGACGGCATGGCGGGGCGACGCGGGCAACGATGGCGCCATTTGACGATCTGGCTGCATGTCATCACCTCGGTGGGCTGGATGGGACAGGCGCTGGCACTCGCCAGCCTGCTATCGATGAGCCTGGCGACCGACGATCCATCGGTCCGGCTGAGCGCGGTCTCGATGGCCGAACACCTCGACACGAGCCTGCTGGCGCCGCTGGCCAACGCGTCGATCTTCACCGGGTCCTTGCTCGCCGCCGCCACACCCTGGGGATTCTTCCGGCACTACTGAGTGCTGGCGAAGTTCGCGATCAGCGTCGTCCAGCTGTACGCTGGCATCTTCATCCTGTCCAACGCCCTGGGCGACGCCGTGGTGGTGGCCGAGTCCGGTTCGTCCGGTCCGACGGTCCCGCTGGTGGCCGGCACGGTCCTGATGGCGAGCGCTATCGCGTTCCAGGCGTGGCTTTCCATCGCCAAACCCTGGGCGCGCACGCCCTGGGCGGCCGAGGGTGCCCGGGGACGCGGCGCGAGGCTGCCGACCGCACCGAGTTGGACGTTCGCCGCGGCCGTACTCGCTTCGCTCGTCGATATCGCCGTGAGCATCGCGCTGGGGTTCCCGGCACCCGTACTCTCGTTGCTGGTCCTCGGCATCCGGCTGGTTACCCGGCACCGCGAGCTGCGTCGCCTCGGCGCCGGGAGGGGCGGCACGGCGACGTTGGCGGGTGCCCCCTCTCGGTCGTGACAGGGGGTCGGCTCAGGTCAGGGCGGCGCCGGGCACCGGCTCCATGGACGTTTCCTGCCCGTCCCACAGCGCGGTGAGCGCCGTCGCGACCATCACCCGTACGCCCACCCCGATCGCCTGCTCGTCCACGTCGAACGTGCTGCGGTGGATGTCCGCGCCGGCCGGGGCGCCCTGCGGACGCACCCCGAGCCGGGCCAGGGCGCCCGGGATCGACTCCAGGTACCAGGCGAAGTCCTCACCGCCCAGGCTCTGCTCGACGGAGACCACCGCGTCGAGACCCCGCACCTGGCGGACCGCGTCGCGGACCATGCGGACGCTGGCCGCCTCGTTGACGGTGGGTGGCACGCCGCGCTCGTACTCGAGGTCGGCCACCACGCCGTACGCGCCGGTCACCGAGTCGAGCAGCTCGTTGATCAGGTCCGGGGCCTGCTGCCAGGCCGCGTCGTCGAGGCAGCGGACAGTTCCCTCGGCCACCCCCTTGTGGGGGATCGCGTTCGCGGCCGAGCCGGCGCTCACCCGCCCCCAGACCAGGCTGAGGCTCGCCCGGGGGTCGACCCGCCGGGACAGCGCGGCGGGCAGCTCGGTAACGATCTTGGCCAGTGCGTACACCAGGTCGCCGGTCAGGTGCGGGCGCGCGGTGTGCCCTCCGGGGCCCTCGACGTTGATGACCACCCGGTCACAGGCGGCGGTGATGGCCCCGGTACGCAGGCCGACCTGGCCGACCTCGACGCGGGGGTCGCAGTGCAGCGCGAAGATCCGTTCCACCCCGGCGAGACCGCCGGCCGCCAGGACGTCCAGGGCACCGCCCGGCACCGCCTCCTCGCCCGGCTGGAAGACCAGCCGTACCCGGCCCGGCAGCGCGCCGGCCTCCGCTTGCTGGGCCAAGAACAGCGCGGTACCGAGCAGCACGGTGGTGTGCACGTCGTGCCCGCAGGCGTGGCAGGCACCCGGAACCGTCGACCGGTACGGCACGTCCTTTTCGTCGATCATCGGGAGCGCGTCGAGGTCGGCGCGCAGCGCCACGACCGGGCCGTCGCCCTGGCCGACATCGCACAGCACGCCGGTGCCCTTGGGCAGGACACGCGGCTCCAGGCCGGCCGCGGCGAGCTGGTCCACCACCAGGCGGGTGGTCCGGTGCTCGGCGAAGGAGAGCTCCGGGTGCTGGTGCAGGTCGCGGCGGAAGGCGACGAGCCCGCTCTCCTGTTCGGCGAGGAACGACTCCAGCTGGCTACGCAGGTCACGCCCCTGCATGGGCGACCTCCCGCGGGCTCACGAACCTGTCCTCCCGCATCTCGGTGATCAGGGCGGAAACGACGTCCTCAAGCGAGCCACCTGCATCGACGATGGCGCGTTGACGCTCGTACGACGCGCCGTGTTCCAGAATCTCGGACGCGACGGAGAGTTCCTCACGACATCCCAGGCGTTCCGCGATCGGGCTGAGCTCGTGGATCAGCTCGTAGATCTGGTCACGCAACGGTGCAGTACTGCCCGAGTCATCGGTGATCATAATAGCGTCCAAGCCGTACCGAGTGGCGCGCCATTTGTTATCTCGGACCACCCAACTTGCCGGGCTGGGCAGCCGGTAGCCGCGGTCGAGCTGCTGATCGAACAGTTGAACGAGACACTGACACAGCGCGACCGCCATGCCCACCTCGCGGAGGGTGGGTATGCCGTCGAACATCCGGATCTCCACCGTGCCGAAGTCCGGATGGGGCCGGACGTCCCACCACACCTCCTTGATGCTCTGTACGGTGCCCGCGCGCAGCAGCGTCTCCATGTACTCCTCGAACTCCGCCCAGTCCGCGAGCTGGTGCGGCGGCCCCGCGGTGGGCAGCGAACCGAAGACGATCGAGCGGCACGACGCGAGGCCGGTGTCGGTCGCTATCCAGAACGGGCTGGACGCGTTGAGCGCGAGGAAGTGCGGCAGGTACGCGGTGAGGGCGTTGATGATCGGGATGATCTTCTCTGGGGCGCGGATTCCGACGTGCACATGTACGCCGAAGGTCTGGATGCGCCACGCCAGCCACTGCATCTGCTCCACCAGCTCGGCGTAGCGCTCGCTGGAGGCCATCACCGCGTCGCGCCAGTCACTGATCGGATGAGCGCCGGAACACGCGAGCGCCATGCCGCGCGGCTCGACGACGTTCGCCAGCCGGGAGTTCGTGGCGGCGAGGTCGGCCTTGGCCTCCTGTACGGTCTCGCACGGGTCCGTGATCACCTCGATCGTGGACTGCATGAGCTCGTGCTTGACCTTCGGGTTCGCCCCGCCGCCGCTGTTACCCGGCAACGCGGCCATCACCTCGGCGGCTGCCTGCCGGAGCCGCTTGGTGCGAATATCGACGAGCTGAAGCTCCCACTCGACCCCCAACGTTGCGCCGTGCGAAGGTTTGAACTCGATGCCCACGACCAACCTCCATCTACGATCCTTACAGGTTGGTCACCACTGCGACGAGAGAATCACCCTCCGTCCGCCATACGAGACGCCCTCGGCGCCGGGTGATGACGCGATTCCACTCCCCCTTTGGCTCCCCCTTTGGCCGTGATCTTGCAGAAATGTCACGGCCGGTGGACGCGGAGCCAGGCCAGGTAACGGTCCGCCGACCGGCGTACCGCCCGCTCGGCGCCGTCCTCGATCACCCGGTCCCACCACCCGCCGTAGACGCGGTCGTAGGCGTACGGCGCGACGGCGGCGAGGATCCGCTCGATCTCCTCGGCGGGCAGCGGGATGAGGTTGGGATAGCTGCGCATGAACGAGACGTGGTGCCGATCCGCCACCACGGTGATCGTGTCCCCGGTGAACAGCGCGCCGCGTCCGTCCGCGCCGTCCCGCCAGTGCACGACGGCGCTGCCGTCGAAGTGCCCGCCGCACTGGACGAGGGTGACTCCCGGCAGCGGGCTGTACGTACCCGCCCAGAACGTCACCGCCGGGTCGGGGCGCATCACCCACTCCCGGTCGGCCTCCGGTACCAGTACCGGCGCGCCGCCGAACGCGTGGCTCCACTCCACCTGCACCCCGTAGAAGTGCGGATGGCTCGCGGCCACGGCGGCGAGCCCGCCGAGCTCGCGCACCCGCGCGATCGCCGCGTCGTCCAGGAAGCCGGGCGGGTCCCACAGCAGGTTGCCCGCCGGCGTCCGGACCAGCAGCGCGCGCTGGCCGATCCCGAACGACGGCTCCACCCCGATGCCTACCAGGTTCGGCTCCAGCTCGCGGGACACGGTCCGGTGGCCGGCCGCCGCGAGCTCCTCCAGCGTGGTCCAGCGCTGGCCGTCCCGCGGGACCCACTGCCGTTCGTCAGCGCAGATCGGGCACGTCCGCGGCGGCCCGGGGGTGTCCACATGCTGCACCCCGCAGGTGGCACAGATCCACGCCGTCATCTGCTGGCCAGCAACACGAACTCAGGCATCAACAGTCCTCCGCCTGCGGCCTCGAGGAACACGGCGGGACCGTTCGAGCAGTTGGGACACCCGCTGCGGGGAAACGCCCAGTACGGCAGCCACCTCCCGGCCCGACAACCCCGCACGAACGAGCTGCCGAGCCACGCGCCGCGACCTCTCCGCGGCCTCCAGTTGAGCCCTCGCCGCCTCACGAGTCGCGCGGCGCGCCGACGCCAACTCCTCACCCAGCTGTCCCCCAACCTCGGGTGTGATCTCGACGTCGAACGAGTCCTCCGGCATACCTGTGTCGAGCGCTATGTAGTCGCGCACCATCATCTCGGCATCGGAGAGACTACGGGACTGGGTGACCCCCACACCCTCGACGTGGAGTTCCCAGCCACGCGCCCACCGCCTGGCGCGTACCTTGTACGACCTTCGGTAGCTCATTGCAGCCACCCCTCCGGTAGGCATGCCATCCGCCGCATCGCCTTGGGCATCACTCTACCTCCCCTAGATACCGACAACTAGGGGGCCTAGATGGAGTGGTTCAGCTGCGTACGCCGCCGACCTGGTCGGGTACGGCGCGGTCGAGGCCGCGCAACCACTCGTCCGGCGGGTCGGGCCACCACCGTCCCGTCCCCAGGGAGGCGAGCGCGTCACGTACGGCGGCAGCGGACGCCGGGGCGGGTACCACACGTGCGGGGGCCGCCCCGGCCAGCACGCCGAGCCACCAGTGGCGGCGGGTGGGCGGCATCGTCTCCGGCCCGAGAACTATGTAGTAGTCGGGCAGCATCGCCTCGCCGGAGCGCAGCGTGCGCACGGTGGTCTGCGTCGCGACCTCGAGGCGTCCGTGGCCCGCCGCGCCGTCGAAGAGATCCACCCACGCGTCCGCGACCTCCGCGAGGGGGTCGAGGTCGTGCACGACGTACGTGGCGGGCGACCGTACGACGAGATCGCGGGCGGCGGGCGCTCGGTCGGGAAGGTCGAGCCCGCCGACCGCCCGGGCTCGTACGTTGCTGAGGTGGTCGACCTCGGTGACGACCGTGGCCGCCTGCTCCCCGGCCACGATGACCACGGTGCTCGTTGGCCGCCGCATGCGCGTCAGTGTAGGCGGGCGGGTCGGATTCACCTCGCGTCGGGCGGGACGTACATCCCCCACACCTCGCGCAGCGCGTCGCAGACCTCGCCGACCGTCGCCCTGGCCCGCAGCGCCTCCCGCAGCGGGTACAGCACGTTGTCGGTGCCGCCGGCCGCCTTCCGCAGGTCGTAGAGCCGGCGCCGTACCTCGTCACCGTCCCGCTCGGCCCGCAGCCGGGCCAACCGCTCCGCCTGCGCCGCCTCGATGGCCGGATCGACCCGCATCGGCTCGTACCGCTCGTCGGCTTCAGTCCGGTAGGCGTTGACCCCGACGACTATCCGCTCCTCGGCCTCGATCTGCCGGGACGTCTGGTACGCCGAGCGCTCGATCTCCGTCTTCTGGAATCCCTGCTCGATCGCGGCGACCGCGCCGCCCCGCTCCTCGACCTTGTCCATCAGCTCATGTGCGGCAGCCTCGACGTCGTCGGTCATCGACTCGACCGCGTACGACCCGGCGAACGGGTCGACGGTGGCGGTCAGGTCGGTCTCGTGGGCGAGGACCTGCTGGGTACGGACGGCGAGGCGCGCGGCCTTCTCGGTCGGCAGCGCTATCGCCTCGTCGTAGGAGTTCGTGTGCAGCGACTGAGTGCCGCCGAGCACCGCGGCGAGCGCCTGGATGCTCACCCGGATCAGGTTGACCTCCGGCTGCTGAGCAGTGAGCTGCACCCCGGCCGTCTGCGTGTGGAACCGCAGCATCTGCGACTTCGGGTCCTTGGCCCCGAACTCGTCGCGCATGGCGTGCGCCCAGATCCGTCGCGCCGCGCGGAACTTGGCGACCTCCTCCAGCAGCGACGTCCGCGCCACGAAGAAGAACGAGAGCCGCGGCGCGAAGTCGTCGACGCCCAGCCCGGAGTCGAGGGCCGCGCGCACGTACTCCTTCGCGTTGGCCAGCGTGAAGGCGATCTCCTGCGCCGGCGTGGCGCCCGCCTCGGCCATGTGGTACCCGGAGATCGAGATCGTGTTCCACCGGGGTACCTCGTCGCGGCAGTACCGGAAGGTGTCCGAGACCAGCCGCAGCGAGGGCGCCGGCGGGAAGATGTACGTGCCGCGGGCGATGTACTCCTTCAGGATGTCGTTCTGGATGGTCCCGGTGAGCTGGGACGGCGCTACACCCTGCTCCTCGGCGACGAGTTGGTAGAGCAGGAGCAGCACCGCCGCCGGGGCGTTGATCGTCATCGACGTGGACACCTTGTCCAGCGGGATCCCGTCGAACAGGGCCCGCATGTCCTCGACAGAGTCGATGGCGACACCCACCTTGCCGACCTCGCCGTGCGCCATCGCCGCGTCCGAGTCGTACCCCATCTGGGTCGGCAGGTCGAAGGCCACCGACAGCCCGGTGGTGCCCGCCTCGATGAGCTGGTGGTAGCGCTGGTTGGACTCGGTGGCCGTCGCGAACCCCGCGTACTGCCGCATGGTCCACGGCCGTCCCGTGTACATGGTGGGGTAGACGCCGCGGGTGTACGGGAACTCACCGGGGGCGCCCAGGGCCTCCCCCGGATCGAAACCCTCCAGGGCCTGCGGCCCGTACACCGGCTCGATGGGCAGCCCCGACTCCGACTCACGTCCCATGCAGCGATGCTACGCAAGCGTCGCGGCCCGCGGTTCGGTCGGTGACCACCGTCACTCGGCGCGGCCGCCGGCCTTCCAGCCCCGCCAGCCCATCACGGCGAGGACCGCGGCGATGGCGAGGTTGACCACGATCAGGACCGTGTGGGCGACGTAGAAGCCGGTCGGCCTACCCTCCGTTTCGGCCAGGTTCCGAATGAAGATCGTGTACGTGACGACGTTCCATGCCGCCACGGCGAGCAGGAAGCCTGACGCACGTCGAGACGGTCGCACCCTCCCAGTATCGCCTCCGATGACGGATACTCGCTCGGGGGTGATCCTTTCGCTACTGTGGGGCGCCATATGGGAAGACGTGTGCGGGGGCTCGCCGTCCTCTTGACCGCCGTCCCGGTGGTCGTCGCTTCCTCACCGGGCCACGCCGAGCCCACGCCGGACCGGGCGGTCGGCGGGGCGCTGCTCGCCCGGGACGGCATAGTGGTGCACGACGCGCCTGGGGTGCGCGACCTGCCGAAGGTGAGCGCGTCGTCGTACGTGATCGCCGACCTGGACACCGGTGACGTGCTCGCGGCCAAGGACGCGCACGGACACTACCGGCCGGCGAGCACCATCAAGATCCTCACCGCGATAACCCTGATCCCGCGGTTGGACGCGGACGACAAGGTGAGGCCCACCCAGAAGGACTGCAACGTCGACGGCAGCAAGGTCGGGCTGACGCCGAAGATGAAGTACCCGGTCGACGACCTGTTCCGCGGGCTGATGATGGCGTCGGGCAACGACGCGGCGCTCGCCCTATCCCGAGCCGCGGGAGGGAAGGAACACACGCTGAAGCTGATGAACGCGACAGCCCACCGGCTGCAGGCCTACGACACCGTGACAAAGACCCCGAACGGCCTCGACAGGAAGGGCCAGCACAGCTCGGCGTACGACCTCGCCCTGTTCGCCCGGCACGGCCTGGACATGCCCGAGTTCCGCGACTACGTCACCACCGAGCGAGCCAAGTTCCCGGCGCCGAAGAAGAAGTCGTACCAGATCGAGACGCACAACCGGCTGCTGCGGCCCGGCCCCGACCGCTACAAGGGCGCGATCGGCGTCAAGAACGGGTGGACCAGCAAGGCCAACGCCAGTTTTGTCGGCGCGGCCACCCGGAAGGATCACACGATCGTCGTGGCGCTGATGCACTCCGAGCCGTACTTCTGGAAGGACGCCAGGCAGCTGCTCAGCTGGGGCTTCGCGGCGCGCGACAAGGTACGTCCGGTCGGCATGCTCGCTGAGCCGTTGCCGACCACTTCACCCACCCCGGCGCCTTCCCCCTCGACCGCCAGCCCGCGGGCCAGCGCGGCCGGCGGGGCGTCCTCCGATACCCGAGGGTCCGGCGGGCCGCTGCCGCTGCTCGCGCTCGGCCTCGCCGGTGCGGTCGCGCTGGGTGCGGGCGGCGTCGGTCTCCTCCTGCTGATACGGCGCCGCCGTGCCCCGTCTCCCTGAGAACTACCGGCGAGTCGCGGCGGCGGTGGCCGTCCAGGCCGCGGCGAACACGGTGAACCTGGTGACGAGGTTGATCCACACCAGCAGGCCGATGGTCAGCCCAAAGGCTCCGTATACCGGATTGGCGGCGACCAGCGGGACGTAGTACGTGCCGACCAGCTTGAGGACCTCGAACCCGACGGCGCCGAGCACCGCGCCCCGGTAGACCTGCCGCCACGGCGCCCGCGACCCGGACAGCCGGCAGAACAGCATCAGGAAGATCAGCACGTCGAAGAGCAGCACCACGGCCACCGCGAAGATCTTCAGCACCCAGGCGGCGGCTACGGAACCCGCCAGCCCGGCGAGGCGGAGCGCCAGGGCGGTCGCCGAGGTGGCGAGGCTGGAGACGGCGACCGACGCGATGAGGCAGAGGCCGAGCACGATCAGCACGGCGACGGCCATCAGCTTCTTCGTGACGAAGTTGCCGTCCGCCTTGGGATCCTTGAGCCAGATCTCGTGCAGCGACTCGCGCAGGGCGTCGATCCAGCCGATGCCGGCGATGAGCAGCCCGACCAGGGCGAACAGCCCCGCGCCCGCCCGCGCCGAGGCCAGCGCCCCGACGTCGAGTTGCTCGGTGATTCCGGGCAGCAGTCCCCTGACCGCATCCAGCAGCTGGGTCCGCGCCTCCGGGTAGACGACCACGGCGTAGCCGGCCACCGCGAAACCCAACGCGAGCAGCGGGAAGAACGAGAGGAATCCGAAGAACGTGACGGCGGCGGCGAGCCGGTCACCCCGCCGCTCGTCGTAGCGCACGTAGGCCCTGACGAGGTGGTCTAACGGCTGCGACCGGGCGCGCGCCCGGCGCAGCAGGGTCTCGCCGCGCTCCTTGACGGCGGTCACGGTGACCTTGACGCGGCTACCACGTCCGGCGGGCACTGGCTTCGCCATAACCAGTGCCTACCCGCCCTGGGGCATCAATCCTTGCCGCTCGGCCGCCCCCCTTTTTGCCGTGATCTTGCAGAAACGTTCGAACCGAGTTCGAACGTTTCTGCAAGATCACGGCCCGTTCCGCCCTTAGTCCTCGCAGTTCACGAGCTCGAGGGGCGCGGGTTGGCCGGGGCGGGGGCCGGGCACGGCCACCTCGAAGGGGAAGTCGCGCTGCGGCCGCCACACCCCGTCCGGACCGTGCTCGTACAGGCTGAACCCCCACAAGGAGAAGCAGGCGTCGTAGTGGGCGAGCTCCTTGAACGCCCGATCCAGTACGTCGTCGGCCAGGTCGTGCGCCACCGTCACGTGCGGGTGGTACGGGAAACACAGCGTCCGGCGCAGCGGACCGCGGCGTATCCGGCGCTCGATGCGCTCACATTCGCCGATCCCCTCGGCGAGGGCGACGAAGACCACCGGCGAGACCGGCCGGAACGTGGCGGCACCGCGCAGCCGCATCACGAAGGGCACCTCGTATTCGGCGACCATGCCCAGGTGTTCTTCGATCTCCGGAAGTGCGTCCTCGTCCACCTCGGTGGGCGGAAGCAGCGTGACGTGGGTGGGAATCGATCGGGCCAGCGGATCACCGAACGACTCGCGGCATTCCTGCAGCTCGCCGCCGTACGGCTCGGGGATCGCGAATGCGACGCCGATCGTTCGCTGCCTTGCTGTTCGAGACCTTTCCCCCATCTACGCGGACCTCAGCTCTCTGGCCGGGTGAGAAAGCCGACCCGGTCGCGGACCATGGCCATGGTCTCCCGTGCCACCTCTCCGGCCCGCGCGGCACCGCGCGCGAGCAAGTGATCGAGTTCGGTTTCGTCGCCGAGGAGCTTCTCCACCCGCTCCTGGATCGGCGTCACCGCCTCCACTACCACCTCGCTCAGGTCCTTCTTGAAGGTGCCGTAGCCGGCGCCAGCGTACTCCCGCTCCAGCTCGTCCACACCCTTTCCCGACAAAGCCGAGTAAATATGTAGCAGATTGGTAATACCGGGCTTGGCGTCCTGGTCGGCGCGGATCTCGGTGCCGGGGTCGGTCACCGCACGCATGACCTTCTTGCGCAGCGCGGCGGGCCCGTCGAGCAGGTCCAGGATGCCCTGCGGGGTGGAGGACGACTTGCTCATCTTGGCGGTGGGTTCCTGCAGGTCGGCGATCTTGGCGGCGCCGGAGAGGATGTACGGGCGGGGCGCCGTGAAGGTGGGGCCGAACCTGGTGTTGAACCGGCCCGCGAGGTCGCGGGTGAGCTCCAGATGCTGGCGCTGGTCCTCGCCGACGGGCACCTGGTCGGCCTGGTACAGCAGGATGTCGGCGGCCTGCAGGATCGGGTAGGTGAAGAGCCCGACGGTGGGGCCCATCGCGCCCGACCTCGCCGCCTTGTCCTTGAACTGGGTCATCCGGCTCGCCTCACCGAACGCGGTCAGGCAGCTCAGCACCCAGGCCAACTCGGTGTGCTCGGGGACGTGGCTCTGCACGAAGATGGTGCACCTGTCGGGATTCAGTCCGACCGCGAACAGCTGGGCCGCGGCCAACCTGGTACGGCGCCGCAGCTCCGCCGGGTCGTAGTCGACAGTGATCGCGTGCAGGTCGACCACGCAGTAGAAGGCCTCGTGGGTGTCCTGCATCGCCACCCACTGGCGCAGCGCTCCGAGGTAGTTGCCGAGGTGGAACGAGTCGGCCGTCGGCTGGATGCCGGAAAGGACACGGGGACGGGATCCGGGCATGGGAGGCATTCTGTCAGGACTCACGTTGGCTCGATGGTGCGGGTTCGTTATCTGACTGAGAGCGGGGCGTAACACGGACTCTAGCCACCCGGCGGCCCTCCATCTTGATGATGGTGAGGCGGTGGGCGGCGGCGTCCACTGACTCGCCCACCGAGGGTACGTGCCCGAGCACGGCCATCACGTACCCGGCCACCGTCTCGTACGGCCCCCCCGGCAGCTCGACGCCGGTCTCCTGGGCGAAGTCGTCGAGGTTCAGCAGGCCGTCCACCTCGAGCTCGCCGCCGTGCAGATGGCGGGCCTGCGCCTCCACGAGGTCGTACTCGTCGCGGATGTCGCCGACGAGCTCCTCGACCAGGTCCTCGAGGGTGACGATTCCGGCGGTGCCGCCGTACTCGTCGACCACGATCGCCAAATGGTGCCCCTCGCGCCGCATCTCGGACAGCGCGGGCAGCAGCCGCTTGCTCGCCGGAAAGAACTTCACCGGCCTGATCACCTGGTCGACGTGGGCGGTGCCGCTGGACAGCTCCGGGTCGAGCAGGTCGCGTACGTGGACGAAGCCGACTACCTCGTCGTGCGATTCGCGGTAGACGGGGAAGCGGGAGTACGGCGCGCCGGCCACCGTCTGGATCGCCTTCGCGATCGGCATGTCCGCGTCCAGGAACCGCACCTCGGTCCGGGGTACCAGCACCTCCCGGACCTGGCGCTCGGCCGCGGCGAAGACGTCGGCGATGAGTTGCCGCTCGTCCCCGGTGAGACTTTCGTGCCGGACCACCAGATCGCGCAGCTCCTCCGCGGTGATGGCCTGGCGGCCGACGGCGGGATCGCCGCCGACGAGCCGTACGACGAGGTCGGTGGACTTCGACAGCAGCCAGATGACCGGACGTGAGGCGGTCGCGACCCGGTCCAGCATCGGGGCGAGGGCCAGCGACACGCCCTCGGCCCACTGCAACGCCAGCCGCTTGGGTACGAGCTCGCCGAGCACCAGGGAGAAGTACGAGATGACGAGCGTGATCGCCACGATCGCCACCGGAGCGGCGACCACCTCGGACATCCCCAGCCCGGTGAACCACGGCGTCACGTCCTCGGCCAACGTGGCGGCGCCGAACGCGGAGGCGAGAAAGGTGGAGACGGTCACCCCGATCTGGACCGCGGAAAGGAAGCGGTTGGGATCGTCGGCGAGCCGGCCGACCCTCCCGCCCCGTCTGCCGCGTTGCGCCAGGTTGCGGATCTGCCCCTCGCGCAGCGAGACCAAAGCGATCTCCGCACCGGCAAAGATGCCCCCGATCAGCACAAACAGGAGCACCAGAGCAATGTTGCCCAGGACTTCGCTCACGGCGCCCGCTCCGCGGTCCCCTCAGGCCTGCGGCTCGACGATCTTGCCACGTGCCTCCGGCGCGATCCCGGTCGTGCACGTTCCCGGCAGGGCAATGGGGCGGCGAACGAGGGCGCCCGACTACTGCTCGGGTCGTCCATGAAGAGAGTCTAGGGTCAGAAGGTTACTTCTCGGTTCGAGATCATCCAGAAGCGTGCCCGGTAGGCCATACCAACCGCGATGGCTCTCGGTGCACCTTCGGTGCTGTGGATAACTGGCGTCTTGCCGCTGGTATTCCACAGGGCGCCGGTACCCCGTGGCCGAGCGTCGGCTCGCCATGCAAGCCTGGGCCATCGCCCGGCAGCCAGCCGGGCCGCCCGACACCTAAACCCGACACACGCGGAGGAGGTCGCGTTGTGAGATTGCTTGTCACCGGCGGCGCCGGCTACATCGGCAGCGTCGTCGCCACCCAACTGGTCGAGGCCGGCCACCAGGTCACCGTGCTGGACGACCTGTCCACCGGGTACGGCGAGGCGGTGGCCCCGGGCGCCACGTTCGTGCAAGGGACGCTGTGCGGCGACGCCGAGCGGGTCCTCGCCGAGGGCGCCGGCGCCGACGGCGTCGTGCACCTCGCGGCGAAGTCCCTGGTGGCCGAGTCCGTCGCGGACCCGCGGCTGTACTGGTCGCACAACCTCGGCGGCACCCTGGCCCTGCTCGAGGCGATGCGGCGCACCGCCAGCAGCCGGATAGTGTTCTCGTCGACGGCGGCGGTGTACGGCGAGCCGGAGACGGCGCCCATCGAGGAGGCCGCGCCCACCCGCCCCACCAACCCCTACGGGGCCTCCAAGCTCGCCGTCGACACGGCGCTCGCTGAGTACTCCCGCCTGCACGGGATCGGCGCCGTCAGCCTGCGGTACTTCAACGTGGCGGGCGCGTACGGCCGCTGCGGCGAGCGACACGATCCGGAGACCCACCTCATCCCGATCGTGCTGCAGGTGGCGCTGGGCCAGCGAGAGGCGGTCCAGGTGTACGGCGAGGACTACCCGACCCCCGACGGCACCTGCATCCGCGACTTCATCCACGTCGAGGACATCGCCCGCGCGCACCTACTTGCGATCCAGGCCCTACCCGACGGCCCGGACGCCTACCACCGCGTGTACAACCTCGGCAACGGCTCCGGATTCTCGGTGCGCGAGGTCATCGAGGTCGCCCGCGACATCACCGGCCACCCCATCCCGGCGGCCGCCGCACCTCGCCGGCCGGGCGACCCCGCGGTGCTCGTCGCCTCCAGCGAACGGATCCGCGCGGAGCTCGGCTGGAAACCGGAGAAGCCCGACCTGAAATCCATGGTGGGAGATGCATGGGCGTTCGCACGCCAAGGCTAAGCCCGCGATCCGGCGCGGGCCCCGCCGATCGCGCCGCGGCCGCCTTCCGGGAGGCGTACGGTCGCCCGCCCGATGGGGTATGGAGCGCACCCGGCCGGGTCAACCTCATCGGCGAGCACACCGACTACAACGACGGATTCGTGACGCCGTTCGCGCTGCCTCGCGGGGTCGCTGCCGCAGCCGAGCGGCGCGACGACGGCACGTTGGAAGCGTGGTCGCTGCAACGGCCGGACGAGCGAGCCCGAACTCCGCCCGCCGAGCTGGCGCCGGGCGCTGTCGAGGGCTGGTCGGGGTACGTCGCGGGGGTCCTGTGGGCACTGCGCTCGGCCGGGCATGCCGTCGGCGGCGCGTCGGTAGTGGTCGATGCCGACCTGCCGGTCGGGGCGGGCCTGTCGTCGTCGGCGGCGCTCGAGTGCGCGACGGCGGCCGCGCTCGACGAGCTGTACGGCCTCGGCGTGCCGCGACCCGAGCTCGCCCGGCTGGCCCAGCGGGCGGAGAACGACTTCGTCGGCATGCCCTGCGGGATCATGGACCAGAGCGCCGCGCTGCTCTGCCGGGCGGGCAGCGTCCTCTTCCTCGACACCCGGGACCTCTCCGTCGAGCAGGTGCCGTTCGACGTTGCCGCGGCCGGGCTGACCCTGCTCGTCGTCGACACCAACGCCCCGCACCGGCACGTCGGGGGTGAGTACGCGGCCCGCCGGCGCGACTGCGAACGGGCCGCCGAGTCGCTCGGCGTGGCGGCGCTGCGCGACATCGGGGAGGACGAGCTGGCCGCCGCGCTGGGCCGGCTCGGCGACCCGACGCTGCGGCGACGAACCCGGCACGTCGTCGCCGAGAACGCCCGGGCGCTCGAGGTGGTCCGCCGGCTGCGGGACGGCGACGTCACAGGCATCGGGTCGCTGCTCACCGCGTCCCACGCGTCGCTCCGCGACGACTACGAGGTCTCCTGGCCCCAGGCCGACGTCGCGGTCGAGTGGGCGCTGTCGGCCGGGGCGCTCGGGGCACGGATGACCGGAGGAGGTTTCGGTGGCTGCGTCATCGCCCTGGTGCCCGAGGCCGACGTGGAGACGGTGCGCGGGGCGATCGAGCGGGCGTACGCGGAGCACGGCTGGGATCCACCGGACTTCCTCCCGGCCACGCCCGCCGCCGGTGCCCACCGGGTGACCTAAGCGGGTTCGCGCTCGGCGACGTAGTACAGGTCGATGGCGTCGACGTGGCCGTTCCACCGCAGGGTGAAGTGCCAGCAGCCGGGCTCCGGCGCCACGACGTAGGAGGGGTAGATCTCGCCGGGCCCGGAGTCCGCGGGCTCGGTCACCTCGAACGTCGGCCCGTCGGCGCCGAGCGGACGGCCGGTGATGTGCAGGGGCTGCCCGCCGCGCGGCAGCCGGAGGACCCAGAGGATCTTGTCGGCGTAGCCCTCCGGCTCACGGGCCTGGAGCGGATGGCCGAACAGGAAGGCGGCGACGTCCCCATTGTCGGACAACGTGTACGGCACCCGGAGCGAATCGGTGCCGGCGGGAGACGTCCACTTCGGCTTCGCCCCCTCGAGCAGCGGCGTGCCGCCGCACCCACCCTCGGCGGCGCGGACGGCGGCCCCGCCGGCCTGAGCTCCCCTCGACGCTTGCTCCGTGCACCCTGGGAGGACGACCAGGGCGACCACGCCGGCAAGGGCTGCAAGGGCGGCATGCGGCGATCTCACAGCGAGCACCTCCGCCCCCACTACACCGCCAGCGGCCGGGGGGGTTCCGTCCTTCCGCCCCGCCCCTACTCCTCCAGGTCGTCGGCGCGAAACTCACCGAACAGCGTGAAGACGCCGAGGAACGGCTCGGGGTCGACGTCCCAGTCCAGCGCGCGTACCTGCCTCTGGCTCCGCCGGCCACCGATCGAGCGCAGCAGCTCGAAGGCGGTGACCCGAAGGGTCCCCGCGGGGTCGCCCTCGCCCAGGACGCGCTCCTCTCCGTTCACCAAGATCCGCAGCGCGGGCAGGCCGCCATCCCGCATCCTGCGGTCGATCTCCTGCAGCGGCCGGTCCAGGGCGGCGCGCACCGCCTCGTCGTCCCGCGCTCCCGGCCTGGCGAGCGCGGTACGGATGTCGTGCTCGTGCGACACGATCTCGGCGACCAGCACGCCGCCCATGGGCGAAGCGAATGCCTCGTCCGCGGCCGCACGGTGGCGCTCCCACTCGGCGAGCAGCTCGTCGAACGAGCGGCCGCGACGCTCGTGCACGGTCCGCTCGCCGTGGTTGGCGTACTCGCCCGCATCGAAGTCACGGCTCAGAAACGAGCCGAGCCCACCGGCAAGGTGCGCGACCAGGTCCCTCACGGTCCAGCCGGGGCACGCGGCGACTGCCGCGTCCTGGTCGCCGGCCCGGACAAGCTCGACGATCCGCTTCCGGGCCGCGTCGTAGATCTCTGCGCTGTTCATCGCCTCGCAGGCTCCCCTCTCGGTCGAGCGACGATCAAAGTCCCGCCTTCGCGCCGTCCAAGAACTCTCGGATGATGTCGGCGTGGCCGGCGTGCCGCGCGGTCTCCTCGATGAGGTGCAGCAGCACCCAGCGGGCCGACCAATGCGCCGCGGCCGGATCCGCACACGGCTGCCCGAGGTCGGCGACGCCGGCGATGATCGACTCGGTCTCCTTCGCGGCCGCCTCGTAGTCGGCAAGCGTACCCGCCAACGTCTCGCCGTCGGCCATCCAGCGTCGCTCGGTGCACACCACGTGTTTGATCAGCGTCGTCGGCGACAGGCTGCTGGCGCTCGGGACCGTCGCCGCCTGCTCCTCGGACATTCCGTGTACGGCGGCACGTAGCAGAGCGCCGCGTTCGCCCGAAACGGGAGGAACCAGGTACGGCATGCGCGGCCTCCTTGCTTCGCTGCCGCCAACCCGAACTCCCCGGGCACCGCCAAGCATCGAGTATGTACCTGTCATCTTCTGTCAGTTACCGCTGAGACGAGGCGGCCTGGGAATGCTGCGGTTCGGCACCGACATCGAGGTGCTGGCGCCCACGGAGCCGCGCGACCGGACCGCGCTTCGCTCCACTTGGCCCTGAACCGCTCGATCAGCTCACGGGGAGTGGGAAACGCTGCTGACGCAACTATCGTCTGCGCTGACGAGGAACTCCTCGACGACCGGGCCGTCGGGGTCCCGTTCGCCGTCATCGACGGTCACCGCGACCCGGAGGTCACGCCCGTGATCGTCGGCCGGATCGGCGGGATCGGCCCGGACCTCCACCTGGTAGGTCACCCCGCCCTGGCCGAGGATGACGCGGCATCGTGGCCGGTCACCGTAGCCGGCGCGGACCCGCTCGTAGTCCATCTGCCGCAGCTCGGCAGCGACGTCCCCGGCGATACGCCGGGCCTCGGCAGGGTTCATCCAAAAAGCCTCCGGAGCGGCGTACTTCATCTAGAAGACGTTTGCCGCCCCGGTTTCGTTCACCCTCCGCGACGAAGGCATTACCCAATTCCGCCGAGATCTATGTTGCGGGGGTCCGAACCGGACAAAACGACCCCCACAACATAGATCTCGGCGTGGGCGTGGGGGCTAGAGGTTGGCGACGTCCGCCTGCTTGAGGCGTACGGTCTCGGCCGCTTCCCGCAACGACGTCAGCTCGGCCTCGGACATCTCGCGCTCGACGACGCGCCGGACCCCGCCGGCACCGATCTCGGCCTCCACCCCCAGGTAGACGCCGGAGATGCCGTACTCGCCGTCCACCCAGGCACACACCGGCATGGTCGCGCCCGTGTCCTCGGCGACCGCGCGAGCCATCCGAGCCGCCGCGGCCGACGGTGCGTAGTAGGCCGAGCCGGTCTTGAGCAGGCTCACGACCTCCGCGCCGCCGCCCCGGGTCCGCTCCACCAGCTCGTCGATCTTCTCGCCGGACAGGACTTCGGTCAGCGGTTTGCCCTCGACCGTGCAGGCCGACGGCACGGGCACCATCGTCTCGCCGTGCGAGCCGAGCGTGAGGGTCCGCACCGCCGAGTACGGCACGCCCACCTCGCGGGCGACGAAGTAGGTGAACCTGGCCGTGTCCAGCATGCCGGCCTGGCCTATCACCCGGTTGGACGGGAACCCGGACACCTTCGCGGTGAGCGCGGTCATCTCGTCCAGCGGGTTGGACACCACGATGATGACGGCTTCCGGCGAGTACTCCGCGACGCTCTCGGTGACCAGGCGGACGATCTTGGCGTTGGTGTCCAACAGGTCCATCCGGCTCATGCCCGGCTTGCGCGGCACGCCCGCCGTGATGATGACGATGTCGGAGCCGGCGGTCGCCTCGTAGCCGGTGCCGTTCTTGGTCGTCACGCCGGTGATCCTGGTGTCGAAGCCCTCGATCGGCCCGGCCTGGTTCATGTCCAGGGCCAGGCCCTCCGGCTTGTCTTCGATGATGTCGGTGAGTACTACCTCACCGAAGATGTCGTACTCGGCGAGACGTTGCGCCGTGGTGGAACCGTAGAAACCGCACCCGACGACCGTCACCTTTCCCTTACCTGCCATGGGCCGCTCTCCTTGCGCTTCTTCGCTGGCCTTTAGCTGGCCATCTTCTTCTGCAGGCGCTCGTCCAGCACGGCAAGGAAGTCCTGCGTGTTGAGCCACCCGGTGTCGCCGCCGACGAGCAGTGCGAGGTCCTTTGTCATCTGTCCGCTCTCGATCGAGTCGACACAGACCTGCTCCAGCTTTCGGGCGAAGTCGACGACCGCTGGGGTGTTGTCGAGGGTGCCGCGGTGCGCCAGGCCACGCGTCCAGGCGAAGATCGACGCGACCGGGTTGGTCGAGGTCGGCTGGCCCTGCTGATGCTGGCGATAGTGCCGGGTCACCGTACCGTGCGCGGCCTCCGCCTCCACCGTGCGACCGTCCGGCGTCATGAGCACCGAGGTCATCAGGCCGAGCGAACCGAAGCCCTGGGCTACCGTGTCGGACTGGACGTCGCCGTCGTAGTTCTTGCACGCCCAGACGAACCCGCCCTCGTGCTTGAGCGACTGGGCCACCATGTCGTCGATCAGCCGATGCTCGTAGACGAGCCCCGCCTCGTCGAACTTGTCCTTGAACTCGGTCTCGAAGACCTCCTGGAACAGGTCTTTGAACCGGCCGTCGTAGGCCTTGAGGATGGTGTTCTTCGTGGACAGGTAGACGGGGTAGCCGCGCTGCAGTCCGTAGTTGAAGCTGGCGCGGGCGAAATCCACTATCGAGGCGTCGAAGTTGTACATGCCCATCGTGACGCCGCCGCCGGGAAACTCGGCGATCTCGTACTCCACCGGCTGCCCGCCCCCTGCCGGGGTGTAGGTGATCGTCACCTTGCCCGGGCCCGGCACCACGAAGTCGGTAGCCCGATACTGGTCGCCGTGCGCGTGACGGCCGACGATGATGGGCTTCTTCCAGCTCGGCACGTAGCGCGGGATGTTGGACGCGATGATCGGCTCACGGAAGATCACGCCGCCGAGGATGTTGCGGATGGTTCCGTTCGGCGACCTCCACATCTTCTTCAGACCGAACTCCTCCACCCGGGCCTCGTCCGGCGTGATCGTCGCGCACTTGACCCCGACGCCGTACCGCTTGATCGCTTCCGCCGCGTCGACGGTGACCTGGTCGTCGGTGGCATCCCGGTGCTGGATCGACAGGTCGTAGTACCTGAGGTCGACGTCGAGGTACGGGAGGATCAGCTGCTGCTTGATGAAGTCCCAGATAATCCGGGTCATCTCGTCGCCGTCGAGCTCGACGACGGGGCCTTCAACCTTGATCTTGGGCATGAAGAATGTCCCTCCATAGACCGCCCGGCTTGTCCGCGAGGCTATCGAATTCGGTCGTGATCTTGTTCTCTTGGTTCTGCAAGATCACGACCAAGAGAGGCTAAGACGGCGGCGGAACCACCACTGCCATCAGCGCGATGCCGGCGCCGAGCGCGACGAAGGTGAGCACGTCGAACGCCCGGCCGCGAACGGCGAGCAGGCCGGCCTGCCGCTCCGGCAGCACCAGCCGCAGCACGGCGCCGAGCATCAGGGCGGCGGCGATCAACACCGAACCCCGCTTGAAGTGGTGCATCCCGACGGTGGCGAGCCCCACGGCAACGCCGATGAGGATGAGAAGGAACGGAATCTCGCCGAGACGGCGGAGAGCCCCCCTCGGCATCGTCCGCCCCGGCTCCGCGGCGTGCCCGGAGCCTACGCTCTCCTCCCCCATGTCATTCCTTCTCGCGTTCGTCGATGGGTACCCACTTCTGGTCCCGCTCGCCGATGTACTCGCTGTCCGGCCGGATCAGGCGGTTGTCCGCGTGCTGCTCCATTATGTGTGCGGTCCATCCCGCCATGCGGCTCACCGAGAACACCGGGGTGAACAGGTCCGTCGGGATACCCAGGTAGTGATAGACGCTGGCGGCGTAGAAGTCGACGTTGGGGTACAGGCCCTTCTCCGCGAAGACGACCTCCTCCATCCGCTTCGACATGCGGAAGTAGGTCTCGTCCCCGGTGCTGTTGGCCAGCTCCTCCGCCATCCGCCGCAGGTGTGTCGCCCGGGGATCCTCGGTCTTGTAGACCCGGTGGCCGAACCCCATGAGCTTCTCGCCGCGCCGCAGGCGCTCGGAGACGGCAGCTCCCACGGCGTCCTCGATGACGCGCGGATCCTTCTGGACCGCGGCGCGGTCCTCGAGGATTTCCAGGAGCGTCCGCATCACCTGCTCGTTGGCGCCGCCGTGCAGCGAGCCCTTGAGGGTGCCGAGCGCGGCCACCACGCCCGAGTGCATGTCCGACAGCGTGGCCGCGCACACCCGGCCCGCGAACGTCGATGCGTTCATCGTGTGGTCGGCGTGCAGTACGAGGCACTCGTCGAAGATCTCGATCTCTCGCGGCGCCGGTCTCCTCCCGGTGATCTGCAGCAGGAAGTTACCCGCGATCCCGAGACCCGGATCGGCCTCCACCGGCCTGGCGCCACCGCGGGCCGCGTGGTAGCGGGCGACCAGGATCGGCTGCTGCGCCACGAGCCGGGCGGCCTTGCGCTGGTTCGCGTCGGCGGAGTTGGAGTCCTTGTCCGGATCCTCGGCGCTGGCCAGCGACACCAGGCTGCGCAGGGCCTCCATCGGACTCTGCTGGGCGGCGATCTCGTCGACCGCCCCCTCCACCAGCCGTCCCAGCCGGCGCCCCGCTTCGAGTTCGGCGGCGAGCCCGTCGAGCTGCGCCCGGGTCGGCAGGCGATCGCGCTGCAGCAGGTGGGTGCATTCCTCGAAGGAGATCTTTCCGGCCAGGTCGTGGATGTCGTAGCCGCGGTAGAAGAGGCGACCGGCCTTGCCGTCGATATCGCTCAGCGCTGTGGACGCCGCGATGACGTCGGCGAGGCCCCGAGACGGCTTATCCGTCATGCGTGAGTCCTCCCGAAACGGTCGGTGGAGAGTCTAGCGGCGCACCCACTCCCCGCTACAGACCCCTAGGAGGGGTACCCCAGACGCCTGGGTGTGACGCTTCCCCGCGAGGGTAACCCCGAGGACAGGTGTGAGTAACGGCGGGTCCTGGGAGGAGGGGAACGGCCGTGGACGTGCCTTTCCTGCGCATCGAGGACACCGGCGAGGTCTTACAGCTCCGGCCCGACGTCACGACCGTCGGCCGCGGCGGGGACGTGGACATCCGGTTAGACGACGCCACCGTCTCCCGGTTACACGCGGAACTCGTCCGCCGCGGCCCGTACGTCTACGCCGTTGACCTCGGCCTATCCCGCAACGGCACCAGAGTGAACGGCCGGCCCATCGCACGGCGGGTGCTCGAGAACGGCGACGTTCTCAGCTTCGGCTCCGCCCGATGCCGCGTCGGCGGGCTGCCAGAGGACGACATACAGGACACCGTCGAGCTTCGGCGAGCGGCCGCGCCCGATCTGACCCGCCGGGAACTGGATGTGCTGACCGCGCTCTGCCGTCCGGCGCTGACCAATGAGGCGTTCGTCACACCGGCGACCGCCCGCGAGATCGCCCGGGGCCTCGTCGTCACCGAGGCGGCGGTCAAGCAACACCTGCTCCGGCTGTACCAGAAGTTCCGGATCCCGGAGGGGCCGAACCGGCGTACTCGGCTGGCGAACGAGGTGATCGAACTCGGCGTGGTCCGCCCTCTCCCCGCAACGGAGGGCGACGAGGGCGACCGCTGAGCGAGTCAGCCGGATCGGGGAGACTACCGCAGTCCGTTCGGCGAGGTCAGGTTCTGGCCTAGGATCAGGCGCCCTGACCTGGAGCAGTCCGGACACGACCGACCTGGAGCGCTCTCACCGCTTCCGCGGCACCGGAGGCACCCGACGAGAGAGTCGAAGCGTGGGTCGCGGTACCGGCGGCCGAGACCGGCCCACAGCCTGGTGATCTGCCAGCCACGGAGGCACGCCTCCGCGTCTGCCTCTGCGAATGCCCACTCCCCGACTCGGTCCAGACAGGCTGCCAGCCCGTTGCCGAGACGTTTGCCGACGTCGTTGCGAGGTTTACGATGGATTCGCACACTGGCCCCCTTTGCTGATGCGCGAGCCGGGTTAGTGTGTGGCTGGGCCGATGGGTACAACATCGGTCCAGCTCTGCGTAACGGGCAGCCGACGGCGCCGCGACGCCTACATGGGTGGGCTCCACCTCGGTGGGTCACGCGCATATGCGCGCCCGAAGCGGGCGCGGTCGGTTGAGCGTTGGGAAACCAGAGGAGCCTCCTCTCCGCCACAGGATCCCGTCGGACCTGACTGTGGCCAGCGGCCTATCTCGTCGACCTGCTCGACAGCGGCGTCGGCGTGTCGCTTGAGGATGGCTCGTACCTCTGCTTTGATATTGCCTTTAGCAATTGCGTTTGGCAAGTGCCACAGGCTATCGCCATCTACGATTGGCCCGATCGGCATCGCCGGCCGAGCGCGCGGGAGGGTGTCGCAATGAAGCGCGGCCAAAGCCCCACAGTTCGGCAGCGCGAGCTGGCCACCCAGTTGCGCAGACTCCGCACCGAGGCCGGCCTGAGCGTCGCAGAGGTCGCCAAGGCCCTGCTGTGCTCGCCGACGAAGGTAAGCCGGATCGAGACTGGGCACCGCAGCGCGAGCCTCCGCGACGTCCGGGACCTGTGCGACCTATACCGGATCACCGACCCGGACCAGCGCGAACACCTGATGACCCTGGCCCGGGAGGCCAAGCAGCGAGCCTGGTGGCAGGAGGGCGAGGTCCCGTACTCGGCTTTCGTCGGACTTGAGACGGAGGCGACATCGATCATCGACTACGACTCGGCAGTCGTGCCCGGCCTTCTCCAGACGGCGGACTACGCACGCGCGATCGAGGAGGCCGGGGTGCCGCCGCTCGGCCCCGACCGAGTCAAGCGAAACATCGAGGCGCGGCTCACCCGACAGAAGATCCTGACCCAGGACGATCCACCGCGCTTCCGGGCGATTCTGGATGAGGCGGTACTGCACCGGAAGGTGGGCGGCGCGGACGTCATGCGGGCTCAGCTCCAGCATGTGATCGAGATGACCGATCTGCCCAATGTCACGGTTCAGGTCATACCGTACGACTTGGGCGCTCATCCGGCGCTGGACAGCACCTTCACCATTCTGGATTTCGGGAATCCTGATCTTTCCGATGTCGTCTACGTCGAGGGCCTGATAGGTTTCGTCTTCCTGGAGCGACCCCATGACCTGGAGAAATACCGCCAGGTCGCGGAGTATCTCCGCGATCGGGCGTTGAGTCCAGAAGGCTCCGTCGACCTCATCGCCAAGGTCGCCGACGCGCTCGGTCGCTAGCACCGGCAACTCCCCAACAAGAGGAGTGTCACCGTTCGGTAACCCACCCCGAGTTACCGATTCGTAGCAGAGCAAGCTTGTGCCGCTATCCACGAGAGGAGACACCATGACGTCGTTGTCCGAGCCGGAGCCAGGAAGACTCGTCTGGCGCAGGGCACGTCGTAGCACACCCAACAACGCCTGCGTCGAGGTGGCTTCCGCCGGCGAGATGATCGCGGTCCGGGACTCGAAGGATCCCGGTGGCCCGGTCCTCCGGTACACCCCGGCCGAGTTCGGCGCCTTCCTGGACGGCGCGAAGAAGGGCGAGTTCGACGACCTAGTCTGAGTCGCCGGCGGGATATCCGGGCGTGGGTAAGTCCCAGTACGCTGACCTGCCCCGGCGTCCGCTCCGCCGGGGCAGATCGGCGAGCAGCCACCCGGCGATGGCGCCGAGGACACCGACGACGACGGTCGCGAAGAGATCTCCACTCCCGGTCCCGCGCGCGGCGCCGTACCCGAGCACCACGGCGAGACCCAGCGCCGGAACGCCGAGCACGGCCAGCGCATGTCGTGCCGGCCGCTCCCGCTCGGGACGCGGGTGGATCAGCGCGGCCAGCGCCGCCACACAGGCATAGACGACGAACGACGGCAGGTAGGCCAGCGTCAACCGGCCGGAAAAGGACGCCAACGCGTCAGGGTTCGCCAGCGCGGCCGCGAAGAAGCCCACGGCGAGGGTTCCGGCGAGCCAGGCGACCGCCGCGGCTAACCACGCCCGGATCAGATCCATGCCGTCACACTCCCCCGCCGCGCTGCTCGGCCATGTCCACCACGTTGGCCAGCAGCATCGCACGAGTCATCGGACCGATTCCGCCAGGCATCGGGGCCAGCCACCCGGCCACCTCACGGGTCGCCGGGTCGACATCCCCGACCAGCCCGGCGTCGGTGCGCGTGATGCCGACGTCGAGCACCGCCGCTCCCGGCTTCACGGTGTCCGGAGTGACCAGCCCGGGCATGCCGGCGGCGGCCACCACGATGTCGGCGCTCCGCAGGTGCTCGGGCAGGTCCCGGGTACGGGTGTGGCAAAGGGTCACCGTGGCGTTCTCGCTCCTCCGGCTGAGCAGCAGCCCGAGCGGGCGGCCAACGGTGATGCCCCGACCGACGATGGTGACCTCGGCACCCCCGATCGGCACGCCGTACCGGCGCAACAGCTCCACGATCCCGCGCGGGGTGCACGGCAACGGCCCGGCGCCGCCGAGCACCAAGCGGCCGAGATTCATCGGATGCAGCCCGTCGGCGTCCTTCGCGGAGTCCATCAACTCCAGCGCGCGGCCCGCGTCCAGACCCTGGGGCAGCGGAAGCTGAACGATGTAGCCGGTGCACGTGGGGTCGGCGTTGAGCTCCTCGATCACGGCCTCGACCTCGTCCTGCGTGGCCGTGGCCGGCAGATCGCGACGGATGCTGGTGATGCCGACCTCGGCGCAATCGCGGTGCTTGCCGCCGACGTAGGCACGGCTGCCCGGGTCGTCGCCCACCAGCACCGTGCCCAGGCCGGGGGTGATCCCGCGCTGACGCAGGTCGGCCACTCGGTCTTTCAGCTCGGCCCTGATCGTTGCCGCCGTGGCCTTGCCGTCCAGAATCTGAGCGCTCACGGATGGCATCTTTCCAGATGCGAGCGGGTCACCCCACACCGAGGACGATGAGCACGACGCCGAAGACGACGAGGAAGAACAGCAGGAACGGCTGCAGCCAGCCCTTCCCCTCGATCTCGGCCTCCTCCGGGTTCTTCGGGTCGTAGCGCACTGTCACCCGGTCACCGACGCGGGCGATCGCCGGGTTGGAGCCGAATCGCATCCTCGCCCGAATCTCGCGGCCCTCCGGCGTGGTGAACTGCAGGACCGGATGGCGCTCGTACCTGCCGGCGCCGCCGAAACCCGCCTCGGCGGTCAGCGCGACCACCGTGCCCGGTACGCGCTGCGCCCGCTGCCGAAACGTCCAGTACTTCAGCAGGTAGTAGGCACCCAGGAGGACGCAGAAAACTCCGGCACCCACCGCGAACCAGTCGCCGAACTCCTCCATGACGCTCCCGCCCGAGTCTCCGTCTTTCCCGGCCCCCCTGTCCTACGTTCCCACCCCCCAGCCGCACGGGTCCCACCGTCCGCCGCCCAGCCGCGGCGGGCGGCCTCGATCCGCCGTTGTGGTTCCGTCTACTGTCGTGGATGCATCTCGATACTGTCTACGATTTGTCCCACTACGCGGTCGGCCAGCTTCCCCTGGACCCGGGTGATCCGCACCGTCGCGGCGCGACCGGCCTCGTCCACGGCCGTCACGTCGGTCCCCAGGATCGTCTCGCCGGTGGGCGTGCCCTGGGAGACCGCGCTGTAGCGGTAGTCGATGCGCAGCGCGCCGGCCGAGCCGGCGACCTCCACCTCGCGCTGTCCGGTGCGCCGCATGTCCTCGGAGTTCTGCTCGACCCCGGTGATGGCCGCCTCGGCGGCGATGTACGGATCCGAGGTCGTTGGGAGCTTCTGGAAGACCGCGACCTGCGCTACGGATTGGCCGCCGGCCCGCTTCTCGAACGCCGCTGCCCATCCCTGTGGGTAGGCACCGGCCGGAAGCGCCCGCCAGCCCTCCGGACGGGCGAAGGCGACCAGCTCGGCGGAGGCGCGGCGGAACCCGTCCGGCGTCTGCGGCTGCGCGCCCGACCCGCCGAACCACGAACATCCCGCCGCCAGCAGGCCCCAACACAACAGACCCCAGCACAACGGGCCGCCGCACAGCCGGCCGAACGGCCGCGTCAGGGTCCGGCCCATGCCCGCACTCCCGGTCATCACCGACACTCCGCGTACGTCAGGTAGCGGCGGTTCCCACCTCTCGGCGCCCCAAGGTACTGCGCCGAGTTGAGATCCTGCTCCGCGCTCTCGTGGTAGACGTTCAGGCCCAGCTGCAGCCCGAGCTTCGCCTCGGCGCCGAACTCCGCCGGGTCGACCGAGCTGTCGTACTCGGCCCTGGTCACCCTCGCCTCGTCGTAGAGCAGATGGGCGAACTCGTCGGCGTCCGGCCCGGGCTCGGTCGTCTGCGCCATGTCGTCCCAGGTAAGCCGGAGCGTGGTGGCGCCGTCGTTGTGGCTCGCCAACCACCCCTCGGCGATCCGCCTCTGCTCGGGGTTGGTGATCGGCAGGTTCGTCGTGGTGACCGTGGCCTCCCCGTTCACGGCGCTGGATTGAACGAACTGGACGCCCACGAGCGTCCCGTCCTCCTTACGGATCACCTTCATGGCCCCGGCGCGTTCCCCCTCGACACCTCCGAACTTGGTGGGTACCTGCGCGCCGGCCTCCCCGCCGCCGCCCAGCTCGTAGATCTTGGCGACGGTGTGGTTGCTGTGGTCGTGTTCGATGACTATCGAGCCGTTCCCGGTCAGTTCCACGCCGGCGTTCACGTTGGGGCCGGCATTCCAGCTTCCCTCCCCCTCGCCGCCGGAGGAGTTCCTGTTCGCCCTGCCCAGCCCGAGGCCCGCGGACGCGTCGGCACCCAGCTCGCCGGACACCTCCTCACGGGTGATCGTGGGCGACGGAAGGTCCGGACCGGCCACGGCGTCGTAGGCGTGCGCGCCGAGGCCGAGCAGCCCGGTGTCCTTGGCCGCGTCGATCGCGGCCTGCTCCTTGATGTCGCCGATGAAGTTGTCGGCCTCGTCTTGGCTCTCGAAGACCCAGGTGTCCCCGTAGGAGAGAGTGACGTCGCCGCCGACGTTGGCCTCGGCACCGAACCGGAAGACTTTGCCCGCGTTGATGCCTGCCCCGATCCCGGCCTCGAGTCCGGCCGAACCCGCCTGGACGGCGGTGACCTTTACCGTCCCGTCCGACATCCGCTCGACGAGGAAGGAGACCTCCTTGCCCACCGTGACGACGGCGATCGCCCCGGTCGCGCCGTAGGTGTTGGCCGACGAGCTGACCAGGCAGGCGTCGGGCCGGTAGTACTCGTGCGGGCGGGCCTCCGGTGGCAACGAGCCGGCACAGCCCCCGCCGCCTCCGACCGCCGAGACCACCCGGCAGACAGCCTGGGTGAAATTCCCGGCAAGATCGCGGAGGGCGGGGGCGGAGGCGAGCGCCAGTACGACCACGACCGCGACCAGCACGGCCAGGCCCATGTGCTCGAGGGTGTTCTGGCCCGAATCCCGCTCCCCCGGAATCCGCGGGAAACCCTGAGACCGTCGCATTCCGCCCGCCCCGTCTGCGTACCGTGTCGCGACGCGACGCTATGGCGGCTCGGCAGGCGGCCAGAAGGGCGTACGGACCCATTTCCCCGCTGGGCCTACGGACCCACCCGCGGCCGGTCAGTGGGAGAAGTGGCGGGTGCCGGTGAAGTAGAGGGTCAGTCCTGCCCTCTCCGCGGCGCTGATGACCTCCTCGTCCCGTACCGACCCGCCGGGCTCGACGACCGCCGCGACCCCGGCCTCCGCCAGGGCCTCCAGCCCGTCTGCGAACGGGAAGAACGCGTCGCTGGCCGCTACCGCGCCGCGCACCCGCTCCCCGGCGCGTGCGACCGCCAGCCCTGCCGCGTCCACCCTGTTGACCTGGCCCATGCCGACACCCACGGTGGCGCCGCCGCTGGCGAGCAGGATCGCGTTGGACTTCACCGCTCGCACCGCCCGCCAGGCGAACGCCAGGTCGGCGAGCGTCTCGGCGTCCGCGGCCGGCCCGGCCCTGAGCTCCCACTGCCCGGCGTCGTCGCCCGGCGCGTCGACCAGGTCGGCGGTCTGCATCAGCAGCCCGCCGCTGACCGCCCGCCACTCCGGACGCGCGGTACGGGCGAGCGGCGGGCACAGCAGCAGCCTGATGTTCTTCTTGCGGGTCAGGATCTCCAGCGCGTCGTCCTCGAACTCCGGGGCGACCACCACCTCGGTGAGGACCTCGGCGATCCGCTCGGCGACGCCGGCCGACACCGGCCGGTTCGCCGCGACCACACCGCCGAACGCCGACACCGGGTCGCAGGCGAGTGCCTTGCGGTATGCCTCGGCGATCTCCCCGACCCCCTCAGCCGGCCGGCCGGCGACGGCGATGCCGCAGGGGTTGGCGTGCTTGATGATCGCCACACACGGCTCGTCGAAGTCGTAGGCGGCCCGCCGCGCGGCGTCCGCGTCGACGTAGTTGTTGTACGACATCGGCTTGCCGTGCAGCAGCTCGGCCTGTGCCAGCCCGGCCTGCCCGTCCTCGGCCGCGTACAGCGCGGCGCGCTGATGCGGGTTCTCTCCGTACCGCAGGACCTGCGACCGGGTCCACGCGGCGCCGGCCCAGTTCGGGAACCCTTCCTCGGTCAGCTCCGGCGCGAGCACGCTGGTGAGGTACGAGGCGACCGCGACGTCGTAGGACGCCGTGTGCTGGAAGGCGAGCGCGGCAAGCCGGCGCCGGTCGGCGGGGCCGAAGCCGCCGTCCCGGACGGCGGCGAGCACGTCGCCGTAGCCCGCCGGGTCCACGACCACCGCGACGGATCCGTGGTTCTTGCCGGCCGCCCGGAGCATGGCCGGCCCGCCGATGTCGATCTGCTCGACGCACCCCTCGGCGTCGGCGCCCGACGCCACTGTCTCCCGGAACGGGTAGAGGTTGACCACGACGAGGTCGAACGCGGCGATCCGCAGTTGGTCAAGCTCCCGCCGGTGTTCCTCGCGCCGCCGGTCGGCGAGGATGCCGGCGTGGATCGCCGGATGCAGGGTCTTCACCCGACCGTCCAGGCATTCCGGGAAGTCGGTCACCCGGGCCACCGGGATCACCGGGACGCCGGCGCCCTCCAGGACCGCCGCCGTCGAGCCGGTCGAGACGATCTCCACGCCGGCCTCGTGCAGCCCTTGGCCGAGCTCGACCAGCCCGGTCTTGTCGTACACGCTGATGAGCGCCCGCCGGATCGGGACCCGGCCCCCGCCCGCGTCGCCCATCGGGACGTCGTTCATCGGACGGCCCCGCCGCGCCGGGCCGCGGGCGCGTCGCCCCCGGCGACCGCCCCCGCGCCCAGTCGTACCGTTCTTCCCTGCACGCTGTACCCCTCGCGAGCCATGGTTCCTACCGTGTCGACGAGCAGCCTATGCTCGACTGCCTTGATCCTTTCGTGCAGCAGCTCCTCCTCGTCGTCGGCGTGTACCGGCACGGCCGCCTGGGCGACCACCGGCCCCGAGTCGACACCGGCGTCGACGAGGTGGATCGTCACACCCGTCACCTTGACGCCGTACGCGAGCGTGTCCCGTACCGCGTGCGCGCCCGGGAAGGAGGGCAGCAGCGCCGGGTGGGTGTTGACGATCCGGTTCGGGAAGCGCTCGAGGAGGTCCGTCCCGATGATCTTCATGAACCCGGCCAGCACGACGATGTCGGGAGCGTATGCGGCGACGGCCTCGGCGAGCGCCCTGTCCCACGCGGCCCGGTCCGTATGCTCGGACGAACGTACGACGAACGTGGGGATACCGGCCCCGCGGGCGCGCTCGAGCCCGAGAATGCCATCTCGATCGGCGCCAACGGCGACCACCCGTACGCCGTACCCTGGATCCGCGCAGGCATCGAGGAGTGCCTGGAGGTTCGTGCCCGTGCCGGAGACGAGCACCACCAGCCGCGCAGCCACCCTGAACCCCCCTTCCTAGGACACTGCCAACTGACGCGGTTGGCACCGGCTACCGCCGATCGGTCACGATATCCGCACTGTCCCCCGCGGGAACAGCCGAGGAACCGAGTGGAGGAACCAACGGTGACAGACCCGGAAGCAGGACCACGCGAGGCTCCACCCGAGGCGCCAGAGGACTCCCGGACGCCCACGCCGGGTCCGTCGCCGGAGTCCCCGTCCCAGTCGCAATCCCAGTCTCCGCCGTCGCAGCGGCCGGCCGACCACGGCGGCTGGATCGCGCTGTCCCTCGGCCTGGCCGGGCTCCCGCTCACATTCCTGTTCTGGCCGATCGGGCTGGTCCTCGGCGTGGCCTTCGACGCGGCCGCGATCCTCGTCGGCATACGGGCCCTGCGACGCGCCCGCGGGCAGCGGGGTACGGCACCGGGCGCCCGAGGCGGGCTGGTGCTGGGCAGCGTTGGGCTCGCCCTGGGCGTCGTGCTGGGCTCGTTCACCGCCGTCTTCTGGAGCGAGTTCTCCACCTATCAACAATGCCTGCAGGGTGCCATCACCATCGAGGCGCGCGACCAGTGCGACACGCAGCTGCGGGAGTCGGTCGCGGAGCGACTCGGGGTTCCCGCGGAGCGCCTGCGGCCCGCGATGAGGGTGGCGCACGACATCACCTGAACGACTCCTCCTCCGCCGCGGCCGCCGGTGGCGTGCGGCGGAGCAACCAGAAATTGGTCACCCAGGCCGCCACCGCGGCGGCCACCCCGACCTCGAGGGCGGTGATCATGCCCACCTGCCAGGGCGACGGCCCGACAGCAGCGAGCCGTCCGTCGCCGAACGGTCCGCCGGACAGCGCGGCGAGCGCCGCCGCGACCGCGCCCGTGCAGACACCGCACACCAGGCCCCACCCGGGCGCCGCCTCCCCGTTGAGGGTCGGCGCCGTACGCATGGTGAGGATCCCGCCGACCGCACCGGCGAGGAACGGCGCGGCCAGCGCAACCAGGGAGGCCACCGGCGCAGGCCCCGGCTCCGGAACCGCAGCGAGCAACGGGAAGGAGGGCATCGGGCCGAGGAAGTTCCCGGTCGGCGCCACGATGGTGCCGCCGCCCACCGCGAAGCCCGGACCGACCGCGTAGGCCATCCCCCAGATCACCGCGTTGGGCACGAAGGCGATCTGCAGAAGAAGGAGGAGCAGGCCGCCAACGATGCCGGGGGACAACCCCTCGGCGATCTCCTGGGCACGGGTGATGTGGAACGCCAGCGACCCCGCCGCGAGCAGGGCACCGCTCATGACGAGGAACGCGCACGCCGCCAGCGTGCCGACGACGAGCGAGCGCGGGCGCTCCGGCAGCAGGGCCAGCAGCTGCCGCCACGAGGTGAGGCGGCGCGCCACCCCGGCGCCTCCCGCGACGAACGCGACAAGGAAGCAACCCAGCAGCGACTGCCACACCGAGGGCCGCATCACCGAGTTACCGGCAACCTGGGCGAGCGTCCCGCCGAGCAGGGCGTACGGGCAGGCGATCGCGAGGGCCGCGTAACCGACCCGCTGCAGCCGGGGCACCTCGGCCAGCCGGGCGAGCCACTCTCCGGCACGAAAGACAACCAACCCCGGGATCAGGATCAGGCCGATGGGCAGCAGGCCAACCCGCCCGTCGGGCAATGCGAAGCCGGCGTGATGGGACACCAGCCAGAACTGGAGGGCGGTACGGAGCACGCTCTCCAGTCCCGCTCCGAGGCTCTGGTGCGGGGCCGCGATCCATCCGATGAGGGTGACGAGGGTGACCGTCACCAGCCCGATGCCTGCGGACCATATGGCAGCGACGAGCCCGGCGACGCCGAGCGGGCGAGGAACCCGCGTCGCGTCGCCGTCTCCGGCCGCGGGCCGGTCGGCAAGGAGCGTCACAGCATTTCATGGTTCCAATGCCTCCGTCTCGGGGCACGGAGACACGCCGCAACCGCGAGCGACTCCCGCCCTGACGTCTCTACCTCCCGGGAGGGACGCGCAAGTTGGCTCCGCAGGCCGATCCCCGTCCGCCACCCGGCCGTCTAGCGTCACGGCGTGAAACCAGCTTGAAATTTGAATCCAACTCATGTAATAAGTTTCTGTCATATGACAGTCAGTCGATCGTGGGTAGTGCCATGACGACGCTGGCCCTGGGGGCCGCCGTGGCGAGCGCGTTCTGCTTCGCGCTCGGCGCGGCATTGCAGCAGTACGAGGCGGTCCATGCGCCCGGCCGCAGGACCGTCCACCCGAGCCTGCTGCTCCACCTGCTGCGACAGCCGTGGTGGATCGCGGGCGGTCTCGCCGCCTGCGCCGGTGGTGGGCTGCATGTGCTCGCCCTCAGCCAGGCGCCGCTCACCCTTGTGCAGCCGATCGGCATCGCCGGCCTGATGTTCGCCGTTCCGCTCGGCGCCGCGCTACACGGCAGCCGGACCGGTCGGACCGAGTTCGTCGGCGCGGGCGCGGTGATCGCCGGCCTCGCCGGTCTGCTGCTGCTGTTGTTTCCCGTTCCGACGACTTCCCCGCTGCTCACCCACCGCGATGCCCTGGGTCTGCTGGCCGTGAAGAGCGGCGCCGCGACCGCCGCGCTGGTCGCCGCCCACCGGGTCCGGGGCGCGATCCGTGCGTCCCTGCTCGCCGCCGGTGCCGGCGTCACGTTCGGGGCCACCGCCACCCTGGCCCGGGTGCTGGCGCACGCCGTGGCGTACGCTGGACCGTCCGCCCTCGCGCACTGGTTCGCCGCCGCCGCGGCGGTCTCGGCCGGACTCGGCCTTCTGCTTCTGCAGAGCGCGTACCGGACGGGGCGTTTCGGTACGGCGCTGGCCACCGTCACCCTGGTCGATCCGCTCACCGCGGGGGCCGCCGGGGTGTTGCTGCTCGGCGAGCCGCTGCCGGGAGACCCGTGGATGGGCCTCGTCGCCGTCGTGTCGGCCGGGCTCGCCGTTGCCGGAACCGTAACGTTGGCGTCCTCTCCGGTTCACCGGCCGATTCACCGCCCGCCGAGATCATCGCGTCGCCAGACCAGCACGGTCGGCGAGGTACGCCCGCCAGTTGTCTCTTGCACCGTACGAGGAGAAGAACAGAGATGACCCTCTCGCTTGCCGTCCCGCCCGATACTCCACCCGACGGCCGCGGGCGTTCCGGGTTGCGGATCCTCATCGGCGCCGACACCTATCCACCGGACGTCAACGGCGCCGCGTACTTCGCCGGGCGGCTGGCGGGCGACCTGGCCGCGCGAGGCCACGACGTCCACGTCGTTTGTCCCTCGGACGAGGGCAGACCGTACGCCGAGCGGAAGGGCCAGGTGGCCGTGCATCGGCTGCGCTCGGTGCGGTGCCTGGTGCATCCCACCTTCCGGGTCGCACCGCCGCTGGGGTCTCGGTCGGCCCTCGACAGGCTCGTCGAGCGGGTGGCCCCGGACGTCGTCCACGTACAGGGCCATTTCCCGGTGTGCCGTGGACTGCTGCGGGCGGCCCGCCGGCGGGGCACGCCGGTGGTCGCCACCAACCACTTCATGCCGGAGAACGTGCTCGGCTACGTCCACCTGCCGGCGGCCGCCCGGTCCGCCGCCGGCAGGCTCGCCTGGCGTGACTTCGTCGGGGTGATCTCGGGCGCCGACCACGTGACCACGCCCACCCCAATCGCCGCTCGGCTACTGCGGGACAAGGGCTTCCCGCTGCCGGTCGAGCCGGTGTCCTGCGGCATCGACATCGACCGCTTCCGCCCAAGCGAGGAGGGCCACCGGAGCCGCTTCGGCCTGCCCCATCGGGAGACCGTGCTGTACGTGGGCCGTCTCGACGAGGAGAAGCACGTCGAGGATCTGGTGCGGGCGCTGCCGCGGCTGCGCGAGCACCGGGACGCGCAGGCGGTGATCGTAGGTACCGGAGCCCGCCGCGGCGACCTGGAGCGGCTCGGCCGCACGCTCGGCGTGACCGAACACCTCCACTTCCTCGGCTTCGTCCACGACGACGACCTTCCCCTGGTCTACGCGGCGGCTGACGTGTTCTGCATGCCGGGAACCGCCGAGCTGCAAAGCATCGCCACCCTCGAGGCCATGGCGTCGAGCCTGCCTGTCGTCGCCGCTGACGCGATGGCCCTGCCGCACCTGGTCCGGCCCGGCGTCAACGGCGCGCTCTACCCTCCCGGGGACTCGTGTGCGCTCGCCGACCACCTGGTCGCGATCCTCGGCTCGCCGAGCCGGCGGTGCGCCATGGGTGCGGCCAGCCGGGAGATCGCCGGTGAGCACCACCACGGCAGGTCGCTGTCCCGGTTCGAGGAGATCTACGCGGAGCTGACCGGCCGCAACCTTGGCCGTGATCTTGCAGAAATTCAACGGCACGTTTCGGCAAGATCACGGCCGCTGGGCGACGACCTCAGCGGGCGCGCATGATCTCCCGCATGAGCTGCGCGGTGCCGCTCGGCGTCTTGCCGACCCCGACACCGACCTTCTCCAGGGCCTCCTTCTTGGCCTGGGCGGTGCCCGACGAGCCCGACACGATCGCGCCGGCGTGACCCATCGTCTTCCCCTCGGGAGCGGTGAACCCGGCGACGTACCCGACCACTGGCTTGGTGACGTGCTGCTCGATGTAGGCGGCCGCCCGCTCCTCGGCGTCGCCGCCGATCTCGCCGATCATGATGATCGCGTCGGTCTCCGGGTCCTCCTGGAACGCCTGCAGGCAGTCGATGTGGGTTGTCCCGATCACCGGGTCGCCGCCGATGCCGACGCAGGTCGAGAAGCCGATGTCGCGCAGCTCGTACATCATCTGGTACGTCAGCGTTCCGGACTTCGAGACCAGACCGATCCGGCCCTCGGTGGTGATGTCGGCGGGAATGATGCCCGCGTTCGACTTCCCGGGCGAGGCGATCCCGGGACAGTTCGGGCCGATGATCCGGGTGTGGTTGCCCTTGGCGCTCGCGTACGCCCAAAACCACGTCGCGTCGTGCGCCGGGATGCCCTCGGTGATCACCACGCACAGCGGCACGCCCGTGTCGACCGCCTCGACGACCGCGCTCTTGGCGAACCGGGCCGGCACGAAGATCACCGATACATCCGCCCCGGTCTGCGCGACCGCGTCCGCCACCGTGTCGAACACCGGAATCGGCACCCTGGAATCTCCGGTGCCATCCCCGCCGTCGAAGGTCTGGCCGCCCTTGCCGGGTGTGACGCCGGCGACGACGTTCGTCCCCGCGGCCCGCATCCGGCGGGTATGCCGACCGCCCTCGGACCCGGTGATGCCCTGGACCAGGATCCGGCTCCGCTCGTTCAGGAAGATCGCCATCTCGCCCTAGTCTCCCTTCGCCGCAGCGGCCAGCTCGGCGGCGCGGCGCGCCGCATCGTCCATGGTCTCGACCTGCTCAACGACCGGGATCCTCGCCGCAGCCAGGATCTCCCGACCCTCGGCGGAGTTGTTGCCGTCGAGCCGGACGACCACCGGTCGTTCCACCCGCTCGCCACGCTCGGCCAGCAGCTCGACAGCGTGCACGATCCCGTTGGCCACCGCGTCACAAGACGTGATGCCGCCGAAGACGTTGACGAAGACGCTCCTCACGTCCGGGTCGGACAGGACGATCTCCAGGCCGTTCGCCATCACCTCGGCCGAGGCGCCGCCCCCGATGTCCAGGAAGTTCGCCGGGCGCACCCCGCCGTTCAGCCCCTCGCCCGCGTACGCGACCACGTCGAGGGTGCTCATCACCAGGCCGGCGCCGTTGCCGATGATGCCGACCTGGCCGTCGAGCTTGACGTAGCCCAGACCCTTCTCCTTGGCCCTGGCCTCCAGTGAGTCGACGCCGGCCGGGTCGGCGAAGCGCGCCTGGTCCTGCCGGAACGCGGCATTGTCGTCGAGCGTCACCTTGGCGTCGAGCGCCGCGACGCCGCCGTCCCCGGTTCGGATCATCGGGTTGACCTCGACCAGCGTCGCGTCGCGCTCGACGAACAACCGCCACAGCCTGGTGATGAGGTCGGCCGCGCCGTCGACCACCTCGGCGGGAAGGTTCGCCGCGACGGCGATCTCCCGGGCCCGCGCGGCGTCGATCCCGACCAGCGCGGCGATCGGAACCTTGGCCACCGCCTCGGGCTGGGTGGCGGCCACCTCCTCGATGTCCATGCCGCCCTCCCGGGAGGCGATGGACAGGAACGTACGGTTCGCCCGATCCAGCAGGAACGAGAAGTAGTACTCCTCGGCGATGTCGCTGGCCTGCTCGACAAGGACCTTGCCGACCGTGTGGCCACGGATGTCCATGCCGAGGATCGCGCGTGCGTGCTCGGCCGCCGCCTCGGGGCCGTCGGCCAGCTTGACGCCGCCGGCCTTGCCCCGCCCGCCGGTCTTCACCTGCGCCTTGACCACGACCCGAGGCGAGCCGGCCGCGGCGAACTCCGCCGCGATCGCGCGCGCCTCCTCCGGTGTCTTGGCCACCCTGCCGGCCGGCACCGGCACGCCGTACTCTGCGAAGAGTTCCTTCGCCTGATGTTCGTACAGGTCCACGTGGGCCGTCCTTCTGGTGGAAGACGTGGCAGTGCCCTTTTCAAGGCCTTTTGCTCCGCTTCGGCCCTGCTCCACTGATGACACAGGGGCCGCTCGGGGAAAGACCGCACCCGAGCGTAGCCCCTCCCAGTTCTCGGATGGGCAGGTGGGTCGGATGGGTCAGGTGCCCGCGGCCTCTTCGACGTGAGCCTCCCCGAGGTTGCGCAGTACCCACTCGACGATTTCCGTGGTGGTGGCACCCGGGGTGAAGACCTTCGCGACCCCCATCCGCTCCAGCTCGGGCATGTCGGCCTCGGGGATGATGCCGCCACCGAAGACCGTGATGTCGGCCGCGTCACGCTCGGCGAGCAGCTCAAGAACGCGGGCGAAGAGGGTCATGTGCGCACCCGACAGGATCGACAGGCCGATGGCGTCGGCATCCTCCTGGATCGCGGTCTCCACTACCTGCTCCGGGGTCTGGTGCAGCCCCGTGTAGATGACCTCCATGCCGGCGTCGCGAAGCGCCCGGGCGACGACCTTCGCTCCCCGGTCGTGCCCGTCCAGACCGGGCTTGGCGACGACGACCCGGATCCGACCCGTGGGGTCCATAGCTGCCTCACCCCTCCGCAGGGATACCTCAATCGGCAGGGTAACGCAGGGTCTCCCAGACCGTGGAAAGCCCCGGTAGCCGCGCAGCTCAGAAGGCTAAACTGCGCCCAGAGCTCCTTGATGAGATCAGGTCGGGCAACGAGGTCATCATCGATGAGTCCGGCACGCCCATCGCCAAGGTGATCCCGCTGCGGCGCAAGCCCGTCCGTACGCTGGTCTGCTGAAGGGCCAAATCTGGAAGGCGGAGGACTGGGACTCCGACGAAGTCAATGAGGAGATTGCTCGTGACTTCGGGATGCTCCCGTGAGACTGCTCCTGGACACTCATGTTGTCCTGTGGTGGATGGAGCTCGACCCCAGCTCAAAGGCAAGACGATCGACGTGATCCGGGATGCTGTTGACGTCTTAGTCAGTGCCGCCTCGCTTTGGGAGGCCAGCATCAAGAAGGCACAGGGAAGGATCCGGCTCGTCGACGACTTCGTGGATCGCGTGCTCGCCAGCGGTGTCCTTCCGCTCCCCATAGCGTGGGAACATGGCTTGGCTGCGGGATCGCTTCCCTATCACCATAGGGATCCCTTTGACCGCGTGCTGGTTGCGCAGGCGCAGGTGGAAGGGCTGACGCTGGTCACAAGGGACTCGATGATCCCGAAGTACGACGTACCGGCTCCCGGCGTGAGCCGGCCAGGTCAGAGCTTCTCGATCGGCGCGTAGCGGAGCAGCAGCTTCTTCACCCCGTCGTCGCCGCCGAAGTCGACGGTGGCAGCCGTCTTGTCCCCGCTCCCCTCGACGGACAGAACCGTGCCGAGACCGAAGGCGTCGTGGGTGACCTTGTCCCCGGCCGACAGCGACGGCACCGCCCGGTTGCCGGGCGACCGCGTGCCCGGCCGGGCGGCCGTCGCCGCGATCGCGGGCGTCGCGGCCCCACCGGCCAGCGAGGACTCCTCGCGTTCCCACCTGAGCAGGTCCAAGGGAACCTCCTCGAGAAAGCGGGACGGCGGGTTGAACGTCGGAGCGCCCCACGAGCTGCGCACCGCCGCGCGGGACAAATAGAGCCGATGCTGGGCACGGGTGATGCCGACGTAGGCGAGCCGGCGTTCCTCCTCTAGCTCCTTGCGCTCGCTCAGGGAGCGGTTGTGCGGGAACACGCCCTCCTCAAGCCCGGTGAGGAACACGACGGGGAACTCCAGGCCCTTCGCCGTATGCAGGGTCATGAGCGTCACCACGCCGCCGCCCTCGGCGCCCTCGGGAACGTCGTCGGCGTCGGAGACGAGGGTCACCGACTCCAGGAAGTCGGCCAGGGTCCCCTCCGGCGCACGTTCCTCGGCCCGCAGCCGATCCTCGAACTCCCTGGCCACCGCGACCAACTCGCGCAGGTTCTCGATCCGGCTCTCGTCCTGCGGGTCCTGCGACCCGGCGAGCTCGGCCAGGTAGCCGCTGCGCTCCAGGGCCGCCTCGGCGATGTCGACGGGGCCGGCCGTGCTGACCATGTCCGTCAGCTCGTCGAGCAGGGCGACGAAGTCCTTGATCGCGTTCCGCGACCGAGATGCCAGGTCGGGCGCCGCGTCGGTCGTTTCGCTGGCCCGCCGCAGCGCCCGGTTGAACGAGATGCGCTCCCGCTGGGCGAGCACCTCGATACACGCCTCGGCCCGGTCGCCGATGCCCCGGCGGGGCACGTTGAGGATGCGGCGCAGGGACACCGTATCCTCCGGGTTGGCGAGCAGGCGCAGGTACGCCAGCGCGTCGCGGATCTCCCTGCGCTCGTAGAAGCGCACCCCGCCGACCACCTTGTACGGCAGACCGACCCGGATGAAGACCTCCTCGAACACCCGGGACTGGGCATTCGTGCGGTAGAAGATCGCCACCTCTTTCGGTGTGCACTCGCCCTCGTCGGTGAGCCGGTCCACCTCGTTCGCCACGAACGCGGCCTCGTCGTGCTCGTTGTCGGCGACGTAGCCGACGATCTTCGGCCCCTCGCCCTGCTGGGACCACAGCTGCTTGGGCTTGCGGTCGGCGTTGCGGGAGATGAGTGTGTTCGCGGCGGTCAGGATGATCTGCGTGGACCGGTAGTTCTGCTCCAGCAGGATGGTCCGTGCGTCCGGGTAGTCGCGCTCGAACTCGAGGATGTTGCGGATCGTCGCGCCCCGGAAGGCATAGATCGACTGGTCGGCGTCGCCGACAACGCACAGCTCGGCGGGCGACAGGTCGGAACCCTCGCGGACCAGGTCGCCGTCGGCGGTACGCAGCTCGGGCCGGCCGACGATCTCGCGTACGAGCACGTACTGGGCGTGGTTGGTGTCCTGGTACTCGTCCACCAGCACGTGCCGGAACCGCCGCCGGTAGGTCTCGGCGACCTCGGGAAACACCTGGAGCAGGTTGACGGTCGTCATGATGATGTCGTCGAAGTCCAGCGCGCCCGACTCGGCGAGCCGGCGCTGGTAGGCGCCGTACGCCTCGGCAAGGGTCCGCTCCATGTGGGTGGCCGCCCGGGAAGCGAACGTCTCGTGGTCGACCAGCTCGTTCTTGAGCGTGCTGACCTGGGCGGAGAACGACTTCGGGGGGTACCGCTTGGGGTCGAGGTCCAGCTCGCGGCAGACCATGGCCATCAGCCGCCGGGAGTCGGCCTGGTCGTAGATGGTGAACGAGCTCGGGAGGTTGAGCCGCTTCGCCTCCCGCCGCAGGATCCGTACGCAGGCGGCGTGGAACGTCATCACCCACATCGCCCGGGCGCGGGGGCCGACGAGCGCCTCGACCCGCTCGGCCATCTCCCGGGCGGCCTTGTTGGTGAACGTGATCGCGAGGATCTCGCCCGGGTGCGCCTTCGCCGTACCGTCCGGCTGCTTGGCGAGCAGGTAGGCGATCCGGTGGGCGAGGACCCGGGTCTTGCCCGAACCGGCTCCGGCGACGATGAGCAGCGGGCTGCCCTCGTGCAGCACCGCCTCTCGCTGCTGGGAGTTCAGTCCTTGGAGGAGCGCGTCGGTGCCGGTCACTCTCCCAAGCCTAGGGGCGATCGGGGACGGGACGCAGGACGTCGCCCCCGTGTGCCGGCAGTTCGCGCATGGCACGCAGCGGAGAGAGGAACACCGGCAGGAAGGCGAGCGCGACGCCACCCGCGGCGACCCACACCGTGGGCCGGACCCCGATCAGCGAGCCGAGCCCTCCGCCGAGGAAGCCGCCGAGCGGCATCGTGCCCCAGACCAGGAACCGCATGGTCGCGTTCATCCGCCCGAGCAGCACCTCCGGGCACAGCCGCTGGCGGAAGCTGACCTGCGCGACGTTGTAGACCGAGGTGCCGAACGCCACGACGAACTGGCCCGCCGCCGCGAGCCAGAGCCGCCAGTCGCTCTGCGCCAGTGGTACGAGAAGCGCGAACGGCCCGGCCGGGGCCACGCTCAGCCAGATCACCCGACCCCCGCCGACCAGCGAGGCGATCCTATTTGCGAAGACGGCGCCCACGACACCGCCAGCGGCGCCGACGGTGAAGAACGCACCGACCGTTCCGCTCGGCAGCGCCAGCTCCTCGGCGAGCAGGACGATCAGCATCGGCTGGCTCATCATCATGAACAGGTTGAACGACGCGGTGCAGCCGGCGATCGCCCGCAGCAGCCGATGACCGAACACGAAGCGCAGCCCCTCGGCGATCTCCCTGCCGAGGTGCCGGTCGGGCCGCCTTTCCGGCAGCGGCTCGCGGGCCCGGATCAGCCCGATCCAGGCGGCCGACCACGCGAAGCACACCGCGTTGGCGAGCACGGCGTACGGCGCCGTGAAGGCCTGGACGGCGAAGCCACCCAGCGTCGGTCCACCCATCTGCGCGGCCGTCTGCGTCGCCGCCAGCTTGGCGTTGCCCTCGACCAGCCGGTCCCGGCCGACCAGGTACGGCAGGTAGCTCTGGTACGCCACGTCGAAGAACACGGTCAGCACGCCGTACCCGAGCGCCACCGCGTACAGCTGCGGGAGGGTCAGCACGCCGAGGGCGCCGGCCAGCGGCAGCGAACCCAGCGCCAGCGCCCGGCCGATGTCGCTGACGATCAGCACGCTGCGTCGCCGCATCCGGTCCACCCAGGCCCCGGTGGGCAGCCCGAGCAGGAGGAACGACACGGTCAGGCACGTCGAGACCAGGCCGACCTGGAACGGCGTGGCGTCCAAGGCACGGGCCGCCAGGAGCGGCAGGACGAACAGGCTGGCCGCGTCGCCGATCCAGAGCAGCCAGAAATCGCGATGGACGGCGAGGCTCTCCCGCACGGCTACTCAGCCTGAGGCAGTGGTTGAGAAAAGTCAATCAGTAGTTCGGCGGCGCTATGCTGGCCGCCGTGACGGCCCAGCCGACGCACCGTGGCCCCGCGGATGGCCCGCCCCGCCGGCCGGCGACCGAGGCCGAGGCCCGGGCGCTCGCCTCGGCGGTGCGGCTGCGCATCCTGCGCCTCTGCCTCGACGAGGCGCTGACGAACAAGGAGATCGCCCGCCGCCTCGCCCGCAATCCCGGCTCGGTGCTCCATCACGTGCGACGGCTGGTGGAGACCGGATTCCTCGCCCCCGAGCCGGAGCGCCGGGGCATGCGCGGTGCGCGGGAGGTGCCGTACCGGGCGACCCGCAAGTCGTGGACCCTGGACGTCGGCGAACGGGGAGCCATTGTGCAGGCCTTCCTCGACGAGGTCCGCCCGGTGGAGAACGACGAGGAGACCCTGATGGTTCGGCTGGGCGTGCGGCTCACCGGCGCCGAGCGGGGCGAGCTGCTCGACCGGCTGAGCGCCATCTTCGAGGAGTACGCCCGCCGGCCGGCGTCGCCCTCGGGCACCCCGTACTCGCTGTTCTTCGCGTTCCACCGCGATACCCGGTAGCGGCCGGGGCCCGCCCGGTGCGCCCGACCTAGCATGGATGCGTGCTCGACGACCATGACGTACGCCGCGTCCTCACCGTTACCGCACACCCCGACGACATCGACTTCGGCGCCGCGGGGACCATCGCCTCCTGGACGAACGCCGGGATCGAGGTGACGTACCTGATCGTGACCGACGGGGACTCAGGGGGCTTCGACCGGGAGGTGCCGCGCGAGGAGATCCCGGATATCCGGCGCGCCGAGCAGACCGCGGCCGCCAAATGCGTCGGAGTGGACGACGTCCGCTTCCTCGGCTACCCGGACGGCCGGCTCACCGTGACCTTCGAATTGCGTCGCGACATCTCCCGGGTGATTCGGCAGGTCCGGCCGGACCGGATACTCGTTCACAGCCCGGAGCGCAACTACGCGCGGCTTCCGGCCAGCCACCCCGACCACCTGGCCGCCGGCGAGGCCGCCATCTGCGCGGTCTACCCGGACGCGCGCAACCCGTTCGCGCACCCGGAGTTGCTTCGGGACGAGGGTCTCGACGCCTGGACGGTACGCGAGGTGTGGATACAGGGCGGCCGGGAGCCTAACCGGTACGTCGACGTGACCGACACCTTCGACCGGAAGATGGCCGCGCTGCGCGCACACGTCAGCCAGACCGCCCACATGGACGGTCTCGAGGACAGGCTCCGCGGCTGGCTGGGCGAGAACGCCCACCGTGCCGGCATGCCGGACGGCCGGCTCGCCGAGATGTTCCAGGCGGTCGAGACCGGCTGAGCACGGCCGGCCCTTTTCCGGCATTTCGGGTTTCCGGAGAGGCCGGGTGCGGTTGAATGCGGCACCGTGAATGATCTCCTGCGTCGGCCCGCCGTTTGGGCCGTGTTCACCATTGTTCTCGCCCTCGTCCTGGCGGTGGCGCTCTACCTGTTCCAGCCATGGCGGCTGTTCATCGACCGCACCGTCGACGAGGCCGCGCCTGGCGCGGTCTCCACGGGTACGGCCGAGCCGGCTGGCGGCGCCAGGGGTCGGCAGGGTCCGCGGACGCTCGCGACCGGCCAACTCATCTCCCACGAGCACGAGACCTCCGGCACGGTGCAGGTGCTGCGGCTCGAGGACGGCTCCCGGGTGCTCCGCATCGAGGACCTCCGCACCTCCGACGGTCCGGACCTGCGCGTTTGGCTTTCCGACCAACCCGTCAAGGAGGGCCCGGCCGGCTCGCGGGCGTTCCGCAACGGCGAGAGCGTCGACCTCGGGGCACTCAAAGGCAACCAGGGCAGCCAGAACTACCCCATCCCCACCGAAGCCGATCTCGACAGGTTGACGAGCATGTCCATCTGGTGCAGGGCATTCAGCGTCTCGTTCGGCGCTGCGGAACTGAAGGCGTAGTCAATCCCCCCGCCGAGATCTATGTTGTGGGACCGGTTTGCCGGCTTTGAGTCCCCCGCAACATAGATCTCGGCGTGAGCAGGATCCACAGCGCCGCCGCGGTGAAGCCGGCGGAGCCGAACAGACCGGCGGGGTGCGGTCCGAGCACCGGGCTGATCCCGCCGGCCGACACGAGTATCGGCAACCCGGCGACCGCGTTGAGGGTCCCGTGGCCGAGGACCGCCGGCCACACGCTGCCCGCGCGCAGGGTGAGATACCCAAGGAAGATCCCGACGACGAGGGTGAACCAGGTCATCGCCAACATGCCGAGCCATGGGGCGCTGGCGTACCGCGTGCCGTAGTTGTGCCCCATGGCGGTGAGCGGCCAGTGCCAGGCGCCCCAGATAAGCCCGGTGATGACCACGGCACGTCGACTGCCCAGCGCGAGCAGATGCGGCTGCAGGTACGCCCGCCAACCGAACTCCTCCCCGAAGGTGAACAAGCTGTTGAACAGCGGCGCGATAAACAGGACGAGCAGCGCCAACAGCAGCAGGATCGCGGCGGAGGCCGACGGGCTTGTCGGTAGCTGCCCGCCGGCTCGCTCCCGGAGCGCACTCATCGACGGGTCGAAGGCGCCGGGAAATACCGCAAAGAAGACCAGTCCGCCGGCCAGGACGCACAGCACCGTACCCGCCCAGGAGGCGAGCAACGGGCGCCGGACCCGCCCTAGGTCCGGCCGCAGCCAAAGGTCATGCCATCCCTCGCCGGTTACGAGCCGCGTGATGATGTGGGCGAGCGCGGGCGACCACATGAAGAGCGTGGGCACCAGAATGAGGGCCAGGGTCACCGGCGTCCCCGGAATGAGCACCGGGCTGTGCACCAAACCGCCGGTCAGGTAGAGGACGAGTACCGTCCCCCAGGCAAGGCCGAAGGCGATGGTCAGGTAGATGCCGACGCGCCGGTAGTCCAGCCGTGGCCCGTCCCGTCCCGACATAGTGCTATTTACTCTAGCACCATATAAATCATCGTCGGCCTTCTTCTCTGACGCATGCTCGACACCCGAGGGCGTGCGGGGAGACAATTTCCCCATGGGGGTGCAAGGGTCAATACCTCCGGTGCGCGCGTCGGACGCGGATCGTGAGCGTGCCGTCAAGACCCTGCAGGACCGTTCCATGGAGGGACGGCTTTCGCACGAGACCTTCGTGGGACGCGTCGGTCACGCTCTCCGGGCCAAGAGCCGGCGCGAGCTCACCGACCTCCTCGACGACCTGCCGCCGCGGAGACGGATCACCGGGCGCCTGCTCGACGGCGTCGCGGCCCTGTCCGCGTTCACCGCACGGGTCGAGGCGGCCTGGCGGGAGCCCCGGCTCCCCCGGCTCGCACTCCCCGACCCGAGCGGGGGCGGTCTCGTCATCGGCCGGGATCCCGCCTGCGACCTGACCGTCTCCGACTCGACGGTGTCCCGCCTGCACGCGGAGCTCCGATGGCGCGACGGAGAGTGGGTCCTCGCCGACCTCGGCTCGAGGAACGGAACCCGGGTCAACGGCTGGCGGCTCGTCGGTCCGCAAACCATCCGCCCCGGCGACCGGGTCGCCTTCGGCCGCGCCAGCTTCCGCATCTCGGCGGCGCACCCTCGGCCGTGATCTTTCTGCAAGATCACGGCCGAAAGGGGGTAAGGAATCAGACCAGCTTGCGGGCGGTGGCCCAGCGGGACAGCTCGTGCCGGTTGGACAGCTGCAGCTTGCGCAGCACGCTCGACACGTGGGTCTCCACGGTCTTCACGCTGATGTAGAGCTCGCGGGCGATCTCCTTGTACGCGTAGCCCCGGGCGATGAGCCGCAGCACCTCGCGTTCCCGCTGGGTGAGCCGGTCCAGCTCGGGGTCGATGGGCGGTACGTCGGTCGCGGCGAACGCGTCCAGCACGAAGCCGGCCAGCCGGGGCGAGAACACCGCGTCGTCCTCGGCAACCCGGCGGATCGCGTCGGCGAGCTCCTCTCCGGAGATCGTCTTGGTCACGTACCCGCGGGCACCGCCCCGGATCACCCCGATCACGTCCTCGGCCGCGTCGGAGACGGACAGCGCGAGGAAACGAACCTCCGGGTAGGCCGGAAGCGCCTGCCGCAGCACCTCCTGTCCGCCGCCCCCGGGAAGGTGCACATCCAGCAGGACGACGCCCGGCTTGGCCTCGCCGATCGCCCGTACGGCGCTGTCGACGTCCTCGGCCTCGCCGACGACGTCGACGGCGTCGCCCAGCTCGGCCCGAACCCCGGTACGGAACAGCCGGTGGTCGTCGACGATGACAACGCGTGGACGTTCACTCATGATCTGTTCCTGCCATGGTTGCGTTCAGTCCTCCCTGTTTATCGCCTGCATGCCGTCACTCGCTTCGGCCCACCTGAAGCTCGATCTCGGTCCCCTCCCCCGGCGTCGACCGCACGGTGGCGGTGCCGCCGTTGCGTTCCATCCGTCCGACGATCGACTGTCGGACCCCGAGCCGGTCGTCCGGCACGGCATCCAGGTCGAACCCCTTGCCCCGATCCCGTACGAAGATCGTCACCGCCTCCCTTTCGACCTCGGCGTACACCGAGATCTGCGGCGCATCCGAGTACTTCGCGGCGTTGACCATGGCCTCGCGCGCCGCCTGCAGCGCCGCTCCGAGCCGCGAATCCAACGGACAGTCGCCGACCAGCACCACCTCGATGGGCACCCCGTGCGCCTCCTCCACCTCGGCGGCGACACGCTCGGTCGCCGCCGCGAGGGTCCGGTCCGCGTCCGCTTTCGGCCGGTACAGCCAGGTACGCAGCTCCCGCTCCTGGGCGCGGGCCAGCCGTTGCACCTCGCGGGGGTTGTTGGAGTGGCGCTGGATGAGGGTGAGCGTGTGCAGCACCGAGTCGTGGATACGGGCGGCGAACTCCGCGCGCTCCTGAGAACGGATGCGCTCCCGGCGCTCGGCGGTGAGCTCCCGGGCCATCCGCACCACCCACGGCCCGGTGATGACCGCGATCCCGCCGACCACGATGGCCGTGAAACCCAGACCCTCGCGCGCCGCGCGCAGCTCCCCCTGGCTCAACAGGAAGCCCACCAGTCCGCCGGCCACCAGCACGGCACCCAGGAGGGAGCGGATCAGCGAGGACTGCGTGTGCCGACCGGTGACCTCGAGCCAGCGCTCCCGCTGGGCAGGGTCGGCCTGCTGCCACAGGATGGCGGTGCCGAGACCGCCGAGGATGATGGTGAGCCACGCGACCCCTCCGGGGAGCAACCCGACCAGCTGGAGCAGCATGACGCCGCCGAGGGTCAGGGCAGCGAACGCGATGAGCTCCGCCCAGTCCCGCGGCAGGCGCCGGTCCTGCACGCGCCGATCCGACGGCGCGGCGGGGACCAGCACCCAGAAGGCCAGATAGACGGGGATGCCCACGCCGTTGGCCACGGTCAGGACGACGAACACCAGCCGCACGACGAGGGGGTCCAGGCCGAGGTGCTCGGCGAGACCACGACACACCCCGGCCAGCAGTCTCCCCTCGGCCTGTCGCCGTAGCCCCGGTGGGCGCCCGCGAGCGGCACCGGGGCCGTCGGAGCCGTGCAGCCCGCCCCCCGCTCCCGGGCCTACGGGGGCTGAGGCCTTCATTGCCGTGGCCGGCTCCCTGATGGCGATCTGCGGAATCCAGGTGTGCTCATGCCAGGATCGTGACACGTCACGGGCCCGATGCACATCAGGGCCCCGCCCAGATGTGGACCGGGGAAATCCTCCGGGACGTATCCGGGACATCCCTGATGAGGTGGCGGGAACGGTGCGGGACGATGGCAGCATGGCCGAGACCCCGGCGGCCCCGGAGACGGAGCCCTCCGGCGGGCCCACCCCGCACCGGCCGCTACGGCGCAGCCGCGACGGCCGCGTGCTCGCGGGCGTGTGCGCGGGCCTCGGCCGCCACACCGACATCGACCCGATCGTGTACCGCGTCGCGTTCGCGCTGCTCACGGTCGCGAACGGGATGGGTGTGCTGCTCTATCTGCTCGGCTGGTTGATCATCCCGGACGAGTACGCCGAGCGGTCGCGGGCCGAGCGCATCCTGCGCCGAAGGATCAATCCGTCGGCCGGCCTCGTGTTGTTCGTGGTGATTCTGGCGCTGGGTCTGGTGGCCTCGGGCCTCAGCAACGGGCTCGGTGGCGCGACCATGGTGCTGCTGGCCGTCCTGGTGGTCGTCCTGCTCGTCGCCCATGCCCGGGGCGTCGACGTGATCGCCGCCCTGCGCTCGCTGCCCGGACAGGTCCAGCGGCAGCGAGCCGCACCGCCGCCCGCACCACCACACGCGTCACCACCCCCGCCACCCGGTTCTGCCCCTCCTGCCCCGCCAGGGCCTTCCCCGGGGCCGACCCCGCCGGGGCCATTCCCCCCGCAGCCAGCCCCGCAGGGACCGTACGCGGCGCAGCCGTATGCACCCCGACCGCCCGGGCCGAAGCCGCCCCCACCCGGACCTCCTGCCACGGCGCGACGGCGCGGGCCCTCCCCGCTCACCCTCCTCACCCTCGCCATCGCGACCTCGGTCGCCGGCGTGCTCGCGCTGCTCGGTGCCGCGGGTGTGATGAACGCTCCGGCCGAGCTCGTCCTCGCGGCCGTGCTGGTCACGATCGGGCTGGGTCTGGCGCTCGGCACCTGGTACGGACGCAGCCCCGTCCTCGTCCTCGCCGGCCTGGCCGTCTCCGCCGCCCTGGTGGCCACCACCGTCGACGTCAACATGGACAACCCACTGCGGGGTGGGGTCGGCGACGTGACCTGGCGGCCGGCCAGCGCGCAGGAGGTCGCCCAACCGTTCCGGTTCGGGTGCTGCGACGCGGTCCTCGACCTGACCGCCCTGCCGCCCAGCAAGAGCGAGTACGACGTCCAGGCCAGGCTGTCCTTCGGGGAGCTTCGAGTGGTGATCCCCCCGGACGCGACTGTCGACGTCGACGCGTACGTGGGCGCCGGCTCGGTGAGGCTGCCCGGGCGGACCGAAGACGGCGCGCCGGTGCGCTCGGGATACGTCATCCCACCGGCGTCCAAGACGTCGGACACGAGCCCGCGGATCAACCTCGCCCTTCGGGTGGATGGCGGCGAGCTGGAGGTGCGCCGTGCGCCGACATGAGCCGGACGTGGCCTCGTTCCTGCAAGGGATCCTCTTCGTCGGGATCGGCCTCACCTACCTGGTGGCTGCCGTCGTACACCAACGCGTCGACCCGCTGTGGGTGCTCCCGACGCTGCTGATCGGGGTCGGCGTCGCCTACCTTGCCGGCGCCCTCGTCCGCCGCTTCATGGACCGCTAGGAACCCCAGCTCCCAACGCCCGGAGCCGGAACCGGCCAGGTCGAGAACGTTTGGCGCGAGGTCGGCGGAGGGTAAGCCTGGATCACCCCCATAGGGGGCTACCGCGCCCCGTGAGATCGTCCTACCTTGGCAGACGTCGACCCTTTCTAGGGGGTAGGCGAATGCGCCGAATGCGACTGCGATGTCGGTCGTCCTCGCTGTCCCGTGACGGACCGCCAAACGACCCAGCCAACGACTCCGTAAGTGAGTCCCAACCGAATCCCCACTCCGAGCGACCCCTCAACCAGAAATCAGCCTCTCGTTCCCCGAGGAGGAGGCATGCCACGCATCTCAGTGAAGGTTGACGGCGTTACCTACGACGACGACGTCGAGCCACGGTTGTTGCTCGTTCACTACCTTCGCGACTGGCTGGGCAAGGTGGGCACCCCCATCGGCTGCGACACCACCAACTGCGGCGCCTGCACGGTTCTCATGGACGGCAGCAGCGTGAAGAGCTGCTCCGTGCTGGCCGTACAGGCGGACGGAAGCGAGGTCACCACCATCGAGGGCCTCGCCGCGGACGGTCAGATGCATCCGATGCAGAAGTCCTTCCACGAAGAGCACGCGCTGCAATGCGGGTACTGCACGCCAGGGATGATCTTGGCGGCGACCGACCTGCTGCGGGATAACCCCAACCCCTCCGACGACGAGATCCGTGACGGGCTGGAGGGGAATCTCTGCCGGTGCACCGGCTACCAGAACATCGTCCGCGCCGTGCGGAGAGCCGCCGCGGAGATGACGGAGAGCGCAGCCGCGACCGACCCGAAGGAGGCGCGGGTATGACCGAGCAGGCTCAGGCGACGCCCGGGGCGGCCAAGGAAATCGGTGCGCGCCGGGCGCGCAAGGAGGATGCCCGGCTCATCACCGGGCAGACCCGCTGGACGGACAGCATCCAGGTACCCGGGCTGCTGCAGATGGCGGTCCTGCGCAGCCCGATGGCCCACGCCCGTATCACCCGAATCGATGTCTCGCCCGCCCTCGACCGTCCCGGCGTGCTCGCGGCGTTCTCCGGCCGCGACTTCGCCGACGAGCAGGGCAGCCTGCCCTGTGCCTGGCCGGTGACCGAGGACATGGCGCAGCCGCCGAACCCGCCGCTCGCGGTGGACGAGGTGCGGTACGCCGGCGACGCCGTGGCCGTGGTGGTGGCCCGGGACCGGTACTCGGCAGCCGACGCGCTGGAGGCCATCGAGATCGACTACGAGCCGCTGCCGCCCGTCCTCGACCTGGAGGAGGCGCTCGCGGACGGCGCGCCGCTGGTGCACTCCGATCTCGGCACCAACAAGTGCTACGACTTCCACATGCCCGCCGGTGATTACCAGGCGGCCCGGGACCGTGCCCAGGCCGAGGGCGGCATCGTGATGAAGCGCCGCTATCTCCAGCAACGGCTGCAGCCCAGTGCGATGGAGCCCCGTGCGGTGGTCGTCGAGCCCATCGCGGCGGCCGGCGAGTTCACGCTGTACTCGGCCACGCAGATTCCGCACATCCTGCGGCTGCTGCTGGCGATGACGACCGGCGTCCCGGAGCACAAGATCCGCGTCGTCGCTCCCGACGTCGGCGGCGGATTCGGCTCCAAGCTCAACCTGTACGCCGAGGAGTCCATCGCGCTGCTCGTGGCCAGGAGGCTGGGCAGGCCCGTGAAGTGGACGGAGAGCCGCAGCGAGAACTACCAGGCGACGATCCACGGCCGGGGCCAGATCCAGGACATCGAGGTCGCCGCGACGCGCGAGGGCCGGTTGCTCGGGCTCAAGGTGAGCCTTGTCGCCGACATGGGCGCGTACCTGCAGCTCATCACGCCCGGCGTGCCGCTGCTCGGCGCGTTCATGTACCCGGGCATCTACAAGATGGACGCGTACGACTTCAGCTGCACAGGGGTGTTCACCACGAAGACACCCACCGACGCCTACCGCGGCGCCGGCCGGCCGGAGGCTACGTACGCGATCGAGCGGGCGATGGACGACCTGGCGCAGGAGCTGGGCATCGACCCGATCGAGCTGCGTCGGCAGAACTGGATCCGGCACGAGGAGTTCCCGTTCGACACGATCGCCGGGTTGACCTACGACAGCGGCAACTACGAGGCAGCCACCGACGAGGCGCTCCGGCTGTTCGGCTACGAGGAGCTGCGCCGCGAGCAGGCCGAGCGGCGTGACCGCGGCGATCCGGTCCAGCTCGGCATCGGCATCTCGATCTACACCGAGATGTGCGGCATCGCGCCTTCCCGGGTGCTCGGCTCGCTGTCGTTCGGCGGCGGCGGCTGGGAGTACGCCTCGGTGCGGATGCTGCCCACCGGCAAGGTCGAGGTGGTGACCGGCGCCAGCCCGCACGGGCAGGGCCACGACACGACGTTCAGCCAGATCGTCGCGGACGCGCTGGGCGTGCCGTTCGACGACGTGGAGCTCATCCACGGCGACACCAAGTCGTCGCACAAGGGGCTGGACACGTACGGGTCACGCTCGCTCGCGGTCGGCGGCATCGCCATCACCCAGGCCTGTGGACGGGTGATCGAGAAGGCCCGCAAGGTGGCGGCGCACCTGCTCGAGGCGGCCGACACCGACATCGAGTTCTCCGGCGGCACGTTCCGGGTGCGGGGCGCTCCGGAGTCGGCGAAGACGATCCAGGAGGTAGTGCTCGCCACGCACCTGGCGCACGACATGCCGGAGGGGGTCGAGCCGTCGCTGGACGCCGACGCGACCTTCGACCCGGAGAACTTCTCCTTCCCGCACGGCAGCCACCTGGTCGCGGCGGAGGTGGACACCCAGACCGGGTTCACCAAGATCCGCAGCTACGTCGCGGTGGACGACTGCGGACGGGTCATCAACCCGCTTGTCGTCGAGGGTCAGGTCGTCGGAGGTATCGCCCAGGGTCTCGCCCAGGCGCTGTACGAGGAGGCGACGTACGACGCCGACGGCAACCTGACCAGCGGCACCCTCGCCGACTACCTGGTGCCGGCCGCGCCGGACGTACCGGAGATCACCATGGCCCGTACCGAGACCCCAGCGACCACCAACCCGCTCGGCGTCAAGGGCATCGGTGAGGCCGGCACGATCGGCTCCACCCCCGCTGTCGTCAACGCGATAGTGGACGCGCTGCGCCACCTCGGCGTCGACGACGTCGACATGCCCTGCACGCCGGAACGGGTGTGGCGGGCCATCCAGGAAAGCTCGGCCGCCAGTGCCTAGCCCTCGGCCCCAGACTCTCGGAAAGGGGATTGGCTGATGATCCCGGCTCAGTTCGAGTACACAGCGCCGACCACCGTCGACGAGGCCGTGTCGGCGCTCGCCCAGGGGGGCGAGGAGGCCAAGGTGCTCGCCGGTGGGCAGAGCCTGATGCCGCTGCTGCGGCTGCGGCTGGCCTACCCCGAGCTGCTCGTCGACCTCAACCGCGTGGCCGAGCTGCGCGGCGTGCGGGACGAGGGCGACTCCCTGGTCATCGGCGCCATGACCACCCACCACACAGTGGTACGCGACCCACTGGTGAACCAGCACTGCGCCCTGATAGCGCTGGCCACCGCCACGGTCGCGGACCCGGCGGTGCGGCACCGGGGTACGTTCGGCGGCTCGCTTGCCCACGCGGACCCCGCCGGCGACCTGCCGGCCGTCACCGTCGCGCTCGACGCGGAGATGATCGCCACCGGGCCGAACGGACAGCGGACGATCCCGGCCGGTGAGTTCTTCGCCGACTACCTCACCTCGACGCTGCAGCCCGGGGAGATCCTGGTCGGGGTGCGCGTGCCCAAGCTGGCCGGCTGGGGCTTCCACTACGAGAAGTTCAACCGGGTCGCGCAGGCATGGGCGGTCGTCGGCGTGGCGGCGGCCGTACGGCGCGCCAACGGCAACATCGCCGAGGCACGGGTCGGGCTCACCAACATGGGTGCCACCCCGGTGCGGGCCCGCGCGGTAGAGTCAGCGGTCCAGGGGACGCAGGCGGCTCCGGCCGCCTTGCACGAGGCCGCGTCCCAGGCGGCCGAGGGCACCCACCCCCCGAGCGACCTGCACGGCCAGGCCGACTACCGTAGGCATCTCGCCCAGGTACTGACCGGGCGAGCCCTAGCGGCTGCGGCACGGGTATAGGAGGTGTATGGAACTCCAACACGAATTCACCATCCCGGTACCGGTAGACCAGGCGTGGCCGGTACTGCTCGACGTGGAGCGTGTCGCGCCGTGTATGCCGGGGGCGACATTGGAGTCGGTCGATGGCGATGAGTTCACCGGCCGGCTCCGGGTGAAGGTCGGCCCGATCACGGTGACCTACCGCGGCACGGCACGCTTCTCGCACAAGGACGAGCAGGCACACAAGGTCACGATCGAGGGGTCGGGCAAGGAGGCCCGTGGCAGCGGCACGGCGTCTGCCACCGTCGACACCCAGCTGTCCGACGAGGGCGGCTCCACCCGGGTGACCGTCCACACCAACCTCAACGTGACGGGTCGGCCAGCACAGTTCGGCCGGAACGTCATGGCCGAGGTGGGCGGGAAGCTGGTCGACCAGTTCGCCGAGTGCCTGGCCGAGGAGCTCGGATCGGGCGGCCGCTCCGAAGCGGCCGCCGGTGGTGGTGCCGGGTCGTCGACGGCTCCCGTCGGCGGCGGTACGGATGGGCAGGCCGTGGGCGCTCCGCAGTTTCCGTCCGCGGCAGGGCCGTCCCAGCCTCCCGGCGCCGCGGCGGGCGGGTTCGGCTCCGCCCGGCCTACCCGCCCCCGCAACGACGCCATCGACCTGCTGGACGTGGCCGGCGGGCCGGTCCTCAAGCGGCTCGCTCCGGTGCTGGGCGGGGTCGCCGCGCTCTTCGTGCTCCTCTTCGCCCTACGGCGCCGCCGGCGGCGCCGTAGCTAGCGGCACCGAGGGGATCAGCGGCGTGGACGTCTCGGCCGGCCGTGAGCAAGCCGAGGCGCTCGACGCCGCCGATCCCGTCGCGGCGTTCCGCGATCGTTTCGTCGTCGACGACGATTCTGATCTCGTCTACCTCGACGGGAACTCGCTGGGCCGGCTGCCCAAGGCGGTCGCCGGCCGGCTCGACCAGGTGGTCCGGGATGAATGGGGCCACGGCCTCATCCGGTCGTGGGACGACTGGATCGACGCACCGGCCCAGGCCGGCGAGGTTCTCGGCCGGCACCTGCTGGGCGCCCGCCCCGACGAGGTGCTGGTCTGCGACTCCGTCACCGTCAACCTCTACAAGCTCGCCGCGGCCGCCGCGCGTGCCCGGCCCGAACGCCGGGTGATCGTCACCGACGACGACAACTTCCCCACCGACCGCTACGTCCTGGCCGGGCTCGCCGAGGAGCGCGGGCTCGAGCTCCGTCTGATCCACGCCGACATCGACGCCGGACTCGACCTCGGTACGCTCGCCGCGGCCGTGGACGACGACACGGCGCTGGTGTGCCTGTCCCAGGTGGCGTACCGCTCCGGCGCGCTGCTCGACATGGCCGAGGTCACCCGCATCGTCCACGACGCGGGTGCGCTGGTGATCTGGGACCTGTGCCACTCGGTCGGCGCGGTGCCGATAGAGCTCGACGCGGTCGATACCGACCTTGCGGTAGGTTGCACGTACAAGTACCTGAACGCCGGTCCCGGCGCGCCGGCCTTCTGCTACGTGCGCCGCGACTTCGCCGACAGCCTGCGACAGCCGATCTGGGGATGGTTCGGCGGGCACGAGCAGTTCGAGATGGGTCCGACCTACCGGCCCGCCGACGGCATGGCCCGGTTCCTCACCGGCACCCCGCCGATCGCCGGGATACGGGCCGTCCAGACGAGCGCCGAGCTGCTCGCGGAGGCGGGCATCGGGGCCCTGCGGGCGAAGGGCGTCGCGATGACCGAGTACCTGGTGGCCCTCGCCGACGCCTGGCTCGAACCCCTCGGCTTCCGGCTCGCCTCGCCGCGCGACCCGGCCCAGCGAGGCTCGCACGTCACGCTGCACCATCCCGAGGCGTGGCGGATCTGCCAGGCGCTCATCCAGCGGGCCAAGGTAATCCCCGACTACCGCACCCCGGACCGGCTGCGGCTCGGCCCGGCGCCGATCTACACCCGGTACGTGGACGTATGGGACGGCCTCGACCGGCTGCGCCGCGTCGTCGAGGACAGGGTGTACGAGGAGTACTCCGCCGAGCCCACCCGCGTCACCTGAGCGACCTCGTCACTGGAACAGCTCGATAGGGCAGCGGGGCCCACTCGACCGAGCAAGCTTGCCGTCCGCGGAGAGGAGAGGGACGTCAAGAAGTTCGGCGAGAGCAACGTAAGCGGCGTCGTACGCGCTCAGGTTGTCGCGCAGTTCCCAAACCCGGCCGAGGAGCGGCGGATGGGGAGAGCGTTGAAGCGCGGAGTCGTCCAGGTCGACGAGGGCGCGCCGAGCTCGCTCGACCGTGACCAGCCCGCCGCGTACGGCGTTGCGAAGAAACGAAGCCACCTCGAGATCGATTACGGCTGGAGCGAACAGAATCCGCCCGACGAGACGAGCACGCGACCTCACCGCGTATCGCGATCGTGATGGATGATCTGCACCGCATCTTGAACCGAGAATGATCCACCGGTCCGCTCGGCCGCACGGGCGAGAACTTCGTCCAGAGTTGGACGCCGCGCCTCCTCGATCAGCTTGTTGAGCAGGTACTCCTGGAGCGACTGACCGGCGAGCGGTTAGCCGAACCGATCGCCGAGCGGACGACCGCGATTCCGGGCGTGCTCTCGGTCACCTTTGCGGGGCCCGGGCCCAGGGCGAGCACCGGCCCGACACCGGTCTGTACTACCGCGGCGAGCTCAACCCCGACGACATCCGTGCGCTCGGCTGGCCGAGGCCGAGCAGGGCCGCTGCCTTGCCGGACGGTCGGCGGCTTCGACGCCACGGCTACTTTGACAGCGGGATAGACAAGCATAAAATGACCAATGCCGACGTCACTAGACGTCCGGAAGTGAGGCCGGGTTTCCCGCCGGATGACGGGCGCCCGGCCTTCGCGCTCTTCAGGGCTCGCATTCAACGACCGTCAGCACGTCCTCGAGTAGGACTCGATAGGCATCCGTCCGTCCGACGAGAGAACACGCAACGGCCCCGACCGCTATATCTGGTAGCCAGAGCATCGGTTCTCTACGGGCGGGTACGTGATCATAGCGAAACCGTGGCGGTCTGCCGGCCAGGGGTCGCAGAACCCTTCGGTCGTTCTTGTCCTGCGCATCGTCTCGTTGACCCAAGATCAACGAACCTATTTCGTCGTCCAAGTCTTGAACCATCCAACCCAAAGCACGGCAGCGAGCGGCTTCCTTGCGCACCGGCCGTTCGAACCGGCATCCGTACACCCGCGCATCGATGTCCAACTGAGCCACCGCTCTGACCATGTTGAGTCGCACAGCGTCCCCTTCATCGTGCCAATGTGGGGGTCCCGTGCCTGGAACGACTCGTGTGAGCGCGTACTCCACGGCCCTGCGTAACGCTGGGTCGGCCATGACCACGGCGACAACGTATAGGCCGTGGTCGTCGTACACCGACTCGTCGATGAAGCCGCAGTTCACGAGGTCTCCCCTTCAGTTCCATCGGCCCAAAGGAAGAACCCGCAGAAGGTTGCATGTGCGCCGAACGATCACCGGGTTTCAGGTAGACGAGGCACCAGCTCTACGGCGTGGCTGAATCGCGACTTGTAGGTGACCAGGTTCCGCGGTTATGAAAGTCGTCTCGATGAGCGGAAAAAATGATCAAGAAGGTCGACGACTGTGATCGAAGTCTACTCCCACTCGATGGTGCCGGGAGGCTTGCTGGTGACGTCGAGGACCACTCGGTTGATGCCGGGCACCTCGTTGGTGATCCGGGTGGAGACTCGGGTCAGCACTTCGTACGGCAGCCGCGCCCAGTCGGCGGTCATCGCGTCCTCGCTGGTCACTGGCCGCAGCACTACCGGATGACCGTACGTACGGCCGTCGCCCTGCACACCGACCGAGCGAACGGAGGAGAGCAGCACCACCGGGCACTGCCAGATGTCGCGGTCGAGCCCGGCGCGGGTCAGCTCCTCACGGACGATGGCGTCGGCCTCCCTCAGCACGTCCAGCCGCTCGCGGGTGACCTCCCCGATCACCCGGACGGCCAGCCCGGGTCCGGGGAAAGGCTGGCGCCACACGATCTTGGGCGGCAGGCCGAGCTCTTCACCGACGCGACGCACCTCGTCCTTGAACAGCCAACGCAGCGGTTCCACGAGCGCGAACCCCAGATCCTCGGGCAGCCCGCCGACGTTGTGGTGCGACTTGATGTTGGCCGCGCCGCTGCCGCCGCCGGACTCGACCACGTCGGGGTAGAGCGTGCCCTGGGCGAGGAACCGCACCTCCTCGCCGTGCGCCCCCGCCTCGCCGAGGGTCTCGCGTGCCGCGCCCTCGAAGGCGCGGATGAACTCCCGTCCGATGATCTTGCGTTTCTGCTCCGGGTCGGCGACGCCGGACAGCGCGGCGAGGAACCGGTCGGCCGCGTCCACGACCTTCAGGGACACCCCGGTGGCGGCGACGAAATCCTTCTCGACCTGCTCGGCCTCTCCCTTTCGCAGCAGCCCGTGGTCCACGAAGACGCAGGTGAGCCGGTCGCCGATGGCCCGCTGCACGAGCGCCGCGGCAACCGCGGAGTCGACGCCGCCGGACAGCCCGCACAGCGCTCGCTTGTCACCCACCTGGCCGCGGATCGCCTCGACGGCCTCCTGGACGATGTTCGCCATCGTCCAGGTCGGCCGGCATCCGGCCGCGTCGTACAGGAAGTGCCGCAGCACCTGCCTGCCGTGTTCGGTGTGCAGCACCTCCGGGTGGAACTGCACCCCGTACAGCCCGCGGGCGGCGTCCTCCATCGCGGCCACCGGCGTGGCGTCCGTGCTCGCGGTCACCAGGAAGCCCTCCGGCGCCCTTATGCAGGAGTCACCGTGCGACATCCACACGGACTGCTCCCGCGGCAGGCCCGCCAGCAGGCTGCCTTCGGTCAGCACGGACAGCGGTGTGCCGCCGTACTCAGCGATGCCGGTACGCTCCACGACACCGCCAAGGGTCCGGGCCATCAGCTGGAACCCGTAGCAGATGCCGAGTGTCGGCATACCGGTCTCGAACAGCCCTTCCGGAGGCAGCGGCGCGCCCTCGGCGTACACCGAGGCCGGGCCGCCGGACAGGATGATCGCCTTCGGCCGCTTCGCGAGCATCTCCCCGACCGGCATGGTGGGGGGAACTATCTCGCTGTACACGTGGCACTCTCGCACCCGGCGCGCGATGAGCTGGGCGTACTGTGCCCCGAAGTCAACGACGAGGACCGTGTCGAACCCGTTATCAGCTGACAAAAGCAGAACCTCTTCGGCGGAGCGCGGAGTGCCTTCAGTCTAGTTGGGGCGGATGGGTTAGTGGGTGAGCCACTCACCCACGCCGGAAACGTAGCCGCGGGCGGCGGGGACCGCGGCGCGTCAGCGGCGGGCTGTGGACAACCGCAGGGCGGCCGGTGCGTGGCTGGGAACGACCGGGTGATGTGGTGTCACGGCGTCGATGCGCCGGTACGCCGAGCCGAGCTCGGGCCGGGGGTCGGGCTCGCCGTTGTTGGGCCAGAACGCCATCGCCCGCTCGGCCTGTGCGGCGATGGTGAGCGACGGGTTGACGCCGAGGTTGGCGGTGACCGCCGACCCGTCGACCACGTGCAGGCCCGGGTGCCCGTACAGCCGGTGGTACGGGTCGACCACCCCGGTCTCCGGCGAGTCGCCGATCGTGCATCCGCCGACGAAGTGAGCAGTCAGCGGGATGTTGGCGAGCTGTCCCCAGGTGCCGCCCGCATCGCCGTCCATCTTGTCGGCGGCCCTGCGGGCCACCTCGTGCGCCACCGGTATCCAGGCCGGGTTGGGCTCGCCGCGCCCCTGCCGGGAGGCCAGCCGGTGCCCGAACGGACCGCGCTTGCCGTACACGGTGATCGAGTTGTCCCGCGCCTGCATCACCAGGAGGATCACGGTCCGCTCCGCCCAGCGGCGCAGCGAGAACGACCGGAGGAAGATCAGCGGATGCCTGACGACTCCGCCGCAGAACCGCAGCCACCGGGGCAGCCGGCCGCCGCCGTCGACCAACATCGTGGCGAGCGGGGCCATGGAACTCGACCCCCTCCCGTACCGCGCGGGCTCCACGTGGGTGTGCGGCTCGGGGAAGAACGACGAGCCGATCGCCGGCCCCTCACTGTAGTCCACCGGCCCCGCGGCCTCATCCTGCCGCCGCTTCCCGCGCGCCATCACCCGGAGAACCGCCTCGGAGTTGGTACGGCTCAACTCCCCGAGGCGGGCGGAGATCCGCGGCAGCGCTCCCCCGTCGCGGAGCTTGTGCAGCAGCCTCTGGGTGCCGAGCGCGCCCGCGGCGAACACCACGTGCTCCGCGGCGAAGGTACGGCGCTCGCGGCGGGCGGGGCCGCCGGAGCCGACGGTCTCGACGGTGTAGCGGCCATCGCCGTCCGGGCGTACCTCGGTGGCCGTGGTGAGCGGGTAGACGGTCGCCCCGGCCCGCTCCGCCAGGTAGAGATAGTTGGCCCCGAGGGTGTTCTTCGCACCGTGCCGGCAGCCGGTCATGCACTGCCCGCACCGCAGGCAGCCGGTGCGCTTCGGACCCACGCCGCCGAAGTACGGGTCGTCGACGATCACTCCCGGCTCGCCCAGGTACACGCCGATGTCGGTCGGGCGGAAGGTGTCCCCGACGCCCATGTCCTCGGCGACCTGCCTCATCACCTCGTCGACGGAATCCAGCCCGGTGTTGGTGGTCACCCCGAGCATGCGCTTCGCCTGGTCGTAGAAGGGCGCCAGCTCGGCCCGCCAGTCGGTGATGTGCGCCCACTGCTGGTCGGTGTAGAACGGCTCTAGCGGCTCGTACAGCACGTTCGCGTACACCAGCGAGCCACCGCCGACGCCGGCACCGGACACCACCATGACGTCGCGCAGGAGCGAGATCCGCTGGATGCCGGTCATACCCAGCCTCGGCATCCACAGAAAGTTGCGCAGGTCCCAGTTCGTCTTCGGTAGATCCTCCGGCGCGAACCGCCGTCCGGCCTCCAGCACCGCTACCCGGTACCCCTTCTCGGTCAGCCGCAGCGCTGCCACGCTGCCGCCGAAGCCAGACCCAACCACGACGACGTCGTATTCGGCGCAGTCGGCGTCCTCGACGCGCTGAGCCATGGCTACCGGATCCTCGTCCGCTTGAGCACCTTGAGCATCGCGGTGAGCATCGCCGCGTACCGCTCGGCGGTCATCCCGAACTTCGGATCGAACCCGAGGACGTGCTGGCTGGCGACCGTCTGCGCCTCGGTGTACTTGAGTAGGCCCTCGGCGCCGTGCCGCCGGCCCAGCCCGGAATCGTTCATCCCGCCCATGGGCGCATCGTATGAGGCGTACGCCGAGCCGTAGCCCTCGTTGACGTTGACGGTTCCGGCCCTGATCCTCCTGGCGATCGCCCGGCCACGGCCGACGTCGCGGGTCCACACGCTGGCGTTGAGCCCGTAGGAGGTGTCGTTGGCGAGGCGCGCCGCCTCGTCCTCGTCGTGGAACCGGTACACGGACACGACCGGGCCGAACGTCTCCTCCCGGCACACCGCCATGCGCGGCGTCACGTCGGTGAGCACCGTCGGCTCGTAGAAGAGCGGGCCGACGTCCGGGCGGGGCCGCCCCCCGGACAGCACGGTGGCGTCCGCCTCCCGGGCGCCGTCCACGTGCGCGCTGACCCGTTCCAGCTGACGCGGGAAGGTGAGCGAGCCCATGTCGGCGGTGAAGTCCAGCTCCTGGCCCAGCCGCATGCCGCGGATCCGGTCCAGGAAGCGCTCGAGGAAGGCGTCGTACACCGACTCGTGCACGTACATCCGCTCCATCGAGATGCACAGCTGGCCGGCCGTGGCGAAGCAGGCCCGCAGCGCCCCCTCGGTGGTCCGGTCGAGGTCGGCGTCGGACAGCACGAGCATCGGGTTCTTGCCGCCGAGCTCCAGCGAGCAGCCGATCAGCCGACCGGCGGCCCGCTCGGCGATCGCCCGGCCGGCCCGGGTCGAGCCGGTGAAGCACACGTAGTCGGCGCCGTCGACGAGGGGGTCACCGACGGTACCCGGCTCGCCGAGCGCTACCTGCCACAGCCCTTCCGGCAGCCCGCACTCCTCGAGCACCTGGACGGCCCACAGCGCGGTAAGCGCGGTCTGCGTGTCCGGCTTGTGTACCACCGCGTTGCCGGCGAGCAGCGCCGGAACGACGTCGGTGACCGCCAGCGCGAACGGGTAGTTCCACGGCGTGATGACGCCCACGACACCCTTCGGGTGGTGCAGCTCGCGGGTGCGGGTGAACACCGGCAGGGCGCCGGCCCGGCTCCGCGGCCGGAGCAGGCGCGCCGCGCGGCGCGCGTAGTACAGCGACACCGCGGAGACGTCGACTACCTCCTCGAAGGCGTGCTTGCGCGCCTTGCCGTTCTCCCACTGGATGATGTCGAGGATCTCCGCCTGGCGGTCGAGCACTGCCTCGGCGAACCGAAGGAACGGCTTCGCCCGCTCGCGGGGATCGCGCTCGGCCCAGGCACGCCCGGCGGCCCGGGCGCGCTCGTACGCGGCGACGACGTCGTCCGGATCCGACTGCGGGATCGTCGCCAGCGGCTTCTGGGTGAACGGCGCGTACGTGGTGACGGTGGACCCGCCGCCGGAGACCACCCGTGCGGTGAGCCGGGAGATCAGATCGGGGGCGATGGTCCGCCCGCCCTCGGAGCCCTTTGCGCTTTCGGCGCTTTCGGCCTTCGCGATCGACGCGGATTCCTTTGTGGCAGCGGTTTCGGAAGCCATGGCCGCAGCGTAGAACGGATCACCGGACGTTTCAGCCAGTAACGGGAAGACTACGCAATGCATGCCGAGCCGGTTTCGGCCACGGCGCTAGCGGGATCGGCGGCGGGCGGTCACCATCCATCCGACCGCCACGCTCAGGCAGGCCAGCAGCACCGCCGCGGCGCCAACGAGCGCCGGCAGAAGGCGGGCCGGGAGGCCGGAGACCACGCCGGGCTCGGCGTCTCCCCCGGGCGTTCCGGACGCGCCCGGCGGCCGGAACCCGTGCCGCCTGGGCGCGCTGACCGTCGTTGTGCCGAGCGGGTTCTCCGCGACCCGGGGCACGTCGGCGGTGAGCGCGGCGACGGGAACGACGGTGCCGAACCCGTAGCGCGGATCCCGTCCGCTGGGTCCCCGGTCCTCGGCGGTGCGGATCAGCCGGTTCACCACGTTCGTGGCGTCCAGGTCCGGATGCTCGGCCCGGACCAGCGCCGCGGCGCCGGAGACGAGCGCTGCCGCGTCGCTGGTGCCGGCACCGATCGCGTAGCCGCCGTCGGTGGTGGCGGTCACCACCCGCACGCCGGGCGCGGCCAGCGCCACCCGCGGGCCCCGCACCGAGTCCGGCGAGAACTTGTCGGTCCCGTCCACCGCGGAGACGGCGACGACGCCCGGGTACGCCGCGGGGTAGAGCACCCGCCGGTCCCCCTGGTCGGTGTTGCCGGCGCTGGCGACGACCACGACGTCGCGGGCCTGCGCGTAGGCGACCGCGCCGCGCAGGGCCGGATCGTCGGCCGACGCGCCCCCCGACATGTTGATGACGTCCGCCCCGTGGTCCACGGCCCAGCGGACCCCCTGTGCCGCGGCTGTCGAGGTGTACTTCCCGTTCGGATTGCTCACCCGGACTGGCAGGATCGTCGCCCGCGGCGCCAGGCCCAGGGCCCCGTCGCCGGTGCCGTGCCCGTGCCCGGCGATCAGCGCGGCCACGCCGGTGCCGTGCCCGTTTCTATCCACCCGTCCGTCCGTGTCCCCTACGAAGTCGCGGCCGCGTACCACGGAGCCCCGAAGATCGGGATGGCTCGCCTGCACACCCGAGTCGATCACCGCTACCGTGACCCCCTTGCCGCGGCTGACCCGGTGCGTCTTCGCGACGTCCAGGGAGAGCAGGTGCCACTGGGATGCCCGGACGTTGTCCGCAACGGCTGGCCGGGCGGGCAGCACGAAAACGGCCGCCGCGTTGACGGCGGCGGCCGTTCCGAGAAACCACAAGGCGGGCCGGACGAACCGGCCCGCCTTGCCAGAACTGACCAAGCTCTGCGTCGGCTTTGCTACCAGGAACTCAGCCCCAGACGGCCTTGTTGGCGTTCTCCGCGCCCTGGAAGTCCTCGGCCGCTTGCTGCAGAGCACGGGAGATCTGCTGCAGCATCTGGTTGATCTCCTGCTGCGCCTGGTCCCACTGCTGCTGCTTGGCGTGCCAGAGCTCCTTCGCCTCGCCGTCCCACTCGCCTACGATGGGCTGGAGGTAACCCTTGAGGTCACCGAGCTTGCCCTCCAGGTTGCTCGCGGTGGCGCCGGTGTCGGCGACAGCCTGCTGCAGCATCCCAAAAGTGACTTGGATCTGCCCCACTGTTCACACCTCTCGTTGAAGATCTCGCGTTGCGGCGTCGTCCCGGTGGGCCTTAGCCCAGCGCCCCACCGATACCGCGGAACGACTCCGATACGCTCTCGTCGGAGGTCTGGTAGGTGGTGCTGTTCTGCCGGATTCCCTCGGCGATGTCCGCCAGCGCGTTGTTGAGCCTCGTGGCGGCCTCGTCCCAGCGCTGCTGGAGCTGGATGAAACTCGTCGCGGCATTCCCCTTGAAGCCCGAAGTGATCGGCATGATCTTGGCCATCAGGGACTTCAGCTCTGCCTGGACGTCCTGGTTGACCTGCTGCGTGTGGTTCGCAGCAGCCTGCATTGTCTCGACGGTTGTACGGTAGCCTTGTGCCATTTTCCTCATCACCCCCGCATACATGAGCCCCCCGGTGGGGCTCCTGATACATAGCGGTCGTGAAAAGACTTCCCTACCCCTCGATTTTCGTCAAGCGCATCTTGCCAAGTCCCGGACAACCAGCACAAACCCGCTGAACCGGGCGGCCCTAGGTTGTGCAGAACGGCCGGATAGGGACTTCAGGCCGGCTCAGACGGCTCAGGCCGGCTGCGCGGTCGGCACGATCTCCGGCGCGCCCAGGCGCACCGCGTCGGCCTCCTGGTCGCCCGGCTGCTCCTGCGAGTCCCGCTCGGCCTGGACCCGCTTGCGGTAGTACGCGACCTCGCGCTCCACCTGCTCGCCGGTCCACCCCAGCTCCTCGCCCATCAGCCGGGCGGCCTCGTCCGCGGCCCCTTCGCCGCGATCCCAGGTCTCGATCGAGGCGTGCGTCCGTCGCGCGAGAACGTCGTCCAGGTGACGCGCGCCCTCGTGCGAGGTCGCGTACACCACCTCGGCACGCAGGTAGTCGTCGGCACCCTCGATCGGCCGGCCGAGGTCGGGGCGCTCGCGCACCAGCGCGAGCACCTCGTCGACCAGGGACCCGTACCGGCGCAGGAGGTGCTCGATGCGGGCCACATGGAGGCCGGAGCAGTCCGCGAGCCGGTGGCGGGCGTTCCACCTGGCCTGGAACCCGTCGGCCCCGACCAGCGGTACCACGTCGGTGCACGACGGCGGCACCTTCTCGTCCAGACCGTGGGCGACCGCGTCGACGGCGTCCTTGGCCATGACGCGGTACGTCGTGTACTTGCCGCCGGCCACCAGAACGAGTCCGGGCACCGGATGGGCGACCGTGTGCTCGCGGGACAGCTTCGAGGTCTCGTCGGACTCGCCGGCGAGCAGCGGCCGCAGACCCGCGTAGACGCCCTCCACGTCGTCGCGGGTCAGCGGGACGGCGAGGACCCGGTTCGCGTGCTCGATCAGGTAGTCGATGTCGGTGCGGCTGGCCGCCGGATGGGCCTTGTCCAGGTTCCAATCCGTGTCGGTGGTGCCGATGATCCAGTGCCGACCCCACGGGATGAGGAACAGCACGCTGGTCTCGGTGCGCATCACGATCCCGGAGCGCGAGTGGACGCGGTCGCGGGGCACGACCAAGTGGATCCCCTTGGACGCCTGTATGTGTATCTGCCCCCGACCGCCCACCAACGCCTGGATGTCGTCGGTCCACACGCCTGTCGCGTTGACCACCTGCTTGGCGCGTACGTTGAACTCGCGGTCGGCCTCCAGGTCGCGGACCCGCACCCCGGTGACGTGTTCTCCTTCTCGCAGAAAGCCCAGGACCTGGGTACGGGAGGCGACGTGCGCCCCGTACGTTGCCGCGGTGCGCAGCGTCGTTACCACGTACCGCGCGTCGTCGACCTGCGCGTCCCAGTACAGGACCGCTCCGACCAGAGCGTTCCGCTTCAGCGCGGGGGCGGCCCGGAGCGCCTGGGTGCGGGTGAGGTGGCGGTGCCGGGGCAGTCCCCGGCTGTATCCCAGGGACAGGCCGAGCACGTCGTACAGGCCGACGCCGGTCGCCACGTACGCCCGCTCCCAGTGGCGGGTCAGCGGGTAGAGGAACGGCACCGGGCGTACCAGGTGCGGCGCGAGCCGCTGCAGCAGCAGTGCCCGCTCCTGCAGCGCCTCACGCACCAGCGGGAACTCCAGGTTCTCCAGGTAGCGCAGCCCACCGTGGATCAGCTTGCTGGATCGGCTGGACGTACCCGAAGCGAAGTCACGCGCCTCGACCAGCCCGACGGTGAGCCCGCGCGCCGCGGCGTCGAGGGCGATGCCCGCGCCGACGATGCCGCCGCCAACGACGACGAGGTCGAGTTCGTTAGCTGCCAGGTGGGCGAGCGCCTCCTCGCGCTCCGCCGGCCCCAGTCGTGCAGGCATCATCACCACTCTCCGGTCGCCCCCTACGGAGGGTTCATTGGTGGACGACCACCTCGACCCGCTGGAACTCCTTCAGGTCGGAGTAGCCGGCGGTCGCCATGGCCCGGCGCAGCGCGCCCATGAGGTTCATCGACCCGTCCGGCATCGCCGAGGGTCCGTGCACGATCTGCTCCAGCGTCCCGATCGTGCCGACCCCAACCCGCGCGCCACGGGGGAGCATCGCGTGCGCCGCCTCGCTCCCCCAGTGGTAGCCGCGCCCCGGGGCCTCGACCGCCCGGGCCAGCGGCGAGCCCACCATGACCGCATCCGCGCCGCAGGCCAGGGCCTTGACGATGTCGCCGCTGCGGCTCATCCCGCCGTCGGCTATCACGTGCACGTACCGGCCGCCCGACTCGTCGAGGTAGTCGCGCCGGGCCGCCGCCACGTCGCCCACCGAGGTGGCCATGGGTACCGACACACCGAGGACGGTACGGGTGGTGTGCGCGGACCCGCCGCCGAAACCGACAAGAACCCCTGCCGCGCCGGTGCGCATGAGGTGCAGGGCCGCCTGGTAGGTGGCGCAGCCGCCCACGATCACCGGCACGTCGAGCTCGTAGATGAACTGCTTGAGGTTGAGCGGCTCGGCCCGGCCGGACACGTGCTCCGCGGAGACGGTGGTGCCGCGGATCACGAAGATGTCCACGCCCGCGTCGATGACAGCCTTGTGCAGCCGCGTCGTACGCTGCGGGCTCAGCCGCGCCGCGGTGACGACGCCCGCGTCCCGGACCTCCTGGATCCGCTGCCCGATCAGGTCCTCCTGGATCGGCTCGGCGTAGATCTCCTGCAGCCGTTCGGTCGCCCTGTCGTCGTCGAGCTCGACGATCTCGGCCAGCAGCGGCTCCGGGTCTTTGTAGCGCGTCCACAGCCCCTCGAGGTCGAGGACGGCCAGACCGCCGAGCCGGCCGATCTCGATGGCCGTACGCGGCGAGACGACGCTGTCCATCGGGCTGACCACCAGCGGCAACTCGAACCGGTAGGCGTCGATCTGCCAGGCGGTGGAGACCTCCTCGGGGTCACGGGTCCGCCGGGCCGGTACGACGCCGATGTCCTCGAAGCCGTACGCGCGGCGTCCGGTCTTGCCGCGACCGATCTCGACCTCAGCCACCAGCGCGGAATCCCTTCGTCACCGGTTGTAGTTCGGTGCCTCGACGGTCATCTGGATGTCGTGGGGATGGCTCTCCCGCAGCCCCGCGGCGGTGATGCGGATGAGCCGGCCCCGCTCCTGGAGGTCGCGGATCGTCCGCGTGCCGCAGTACCCCATCGCCGCGCGCAGCCCGCCGACGAGTTGGTGTGCGACGGCGGCGAGCGGGCCGCGGTAGGGGACCTGGCCCTCGACGCCCTCGGGCACCAGCCTGTCCTCGGCCAGCACGTCGTCGGCGAAGTACCGGTCCTTCGAGTACGACCGCCCGCCGCCGCGGCCCTGCATGGCTGCGAGCGACCCCATGCCGCGGTACGCCTTGTACTGCTTGCCGTGGATGAAGATCAACTCGCCGGGACTCTCCTCGCACCCGGCCAGGAGGCTGCCGAGCATGACGGTGTCCGCGCCCACCGTGATGGCCTTGGCGATGTCGCCGGAGTACTGCAGCCCACCGTCGGCGATGACCGGCACACCCGCGCGCCGCGCCGCCTGCGCGGCCTCGTAGATCGCGGTGACCTGCGGCGCGCCGACCCCGGCGACCACCCGGGTGGTACAGATGGACCCCGGGCCGACGCCGACCTTGATGCCGTCGGCACCCGCGTCGACGAGCGCCTTGGCACCCTCGCGGGTGGCCACGTTCCCGCCGACCACGTCAACCTTGGTGTTGGCCTTCAGCTTGGCGACCATCTCGCCCACCGACCGGGAATGGCCATGCGCGGTGTCCACGACGAGGAAGTCGACGCCGGCCTCCACCAACGCCCCGGCCCGCTGGTACGCGTCCTCGCCGACGCCGATCGCGGCGCCGACGGCCAGCCGTCCGTCCCGGTCCTTGGTGGCGTCGGGGAACTGCTCGCTCTTGACGAAGTCCTTGACGGTGATGAGCCCGCGCAGCCGACCGCGACCGTCCACCAGCGGTAGCTTCTCCAGCTTGTGCAGTTTGAGCAGCCGGAACGCCTCCTCCCGGCCGACGTCCTCGGGCGCGGTCACCAGCGGCATCGGGGTCATGATCTCGCTGACCGGGCGCGTCAGGTCGGTCTCGAACCGGAAGTCGCGGTTGGTGGCGATCCCGACGAGCACGCCGGCCGGGTCGGTCACCGGCACACCCGAGATGCGATAGCGGGCGCACATCCGCTCCACCTCGGCGACCGTCGCCTCGGGCGAGCAGGTCACCGGGTCGCTCACCATGCCGGCCTCGGAGCGCTTGACCGTGTCGACCTGCTGCGCCTGCTCCTCGATCGGGAGGTTGCGGTGCAGTACGCCCACCCCACCCTGGCGGGCCATGGCCACCGCCATCCGCGCCTCGGTCACGGTGTCCATGGCCGAGGAGACGAGCGGGATGCGGACCGTGAGGTTGCGGGAAAGCCGGGTGCTGGTGTCGGCCTCGCTGGGTAGCACGTCCGACGCCGCGGGCAGCAGCAGGACGTCGTCGAACGTCAAGCCCAACCGACCGAACTTGTCGGGGAACGAGTCGGGACCGATGGCCGCGCTGTCTACGCCGGCGTCGCCGGTGGCGGGGGTGTCGCTGCCGGGGATCATGACCAGCCTTCGAGAGGGATTACCACATCACCTTCATCGTAGGAGAGACGACGCCGCGACGCGCCGAGCCCCGCCGGCCCGCATCCGCCCTGCCGGGCGAACGATGTCGTGCGTCACGTTAGCGTGGAGGAGTGCATGACGACACTCCGCAGGACCCGTTCCGGGATGACCCGTTCGACCCGTCCGCCGCGCTCGGCGACGACGAGGACGAGGCGCGGCAGCTCGACCCGGCGGAGCAGGAAGAGGTGCTCTCCGACCTTGCCGACCTGGAGGTGTTCCGCGCCCTGCTGGAGCCGCAGGGAGTCAAGGGGATGGCGATCGACTGTGCCGACTGCGGTGAGGTCCACTACCTCGGCTGGGACCTCCTCCATGGCAACCTTCGCCAGCTCCTGGAGAACGGCGGGCAGCAGGTGCACGAGCCGGCGTGCGGCCCCGATCCCAGCGAGTACGTGACCTGGGACTACGCCCGCGGCTACGTCGATGGCGTGATCGACAGCGAGGAGAGCAAGGGCTACTGAACTGCCCCAAATGCCCGTGATCTTGCAGAAATTTCAAACCGGGTCGGTTTGAAATTTCTGCAAGATCACGGGTCAGGGGTGGCCGTGTCGTCCGGACCGTCCGAGTCGGCGTTCTGTTCCTGTGCGGTCGGTTCGACGTTCTGCAACCCCTCCTGGGTCGCTTCGGTGCTCTGCGAGGATGTCGTGCTGGGCTCCGGAGAGGCCGTCGTCGTGGGCTGCGGCGACGGGCTGCCCCCGGAGCCTCCGTCGGCATCGGTGGGCTGGGGATCCGGCGCCACCTTCGCCTTGTCCTTCGGCCTGGATGCCGATCCGTTGCCGCCGTTTCCGGTGTCAGTGTCGGGTGCGCCCACCGCGCCTTCCCCGGTGTTCCCGTTGCTCGCCCCGCTGGGCGACACCGCTCCGCCGCCGGCAACGCCCGTCGGCGCGGGCGGTGGTGCGGGGCGGCCGTCCGGGTAGCTCTTCGGCGCCACCTGTTCTGGCGGTATCCCGGCTTCGCGGGCGAGCCGAGCCTGCAGGCTCTCGATGGCATCCGCCAGCTCGGCGGCCTCCGGTCCGCGGAGACTGGCCCACCGCCCCCACGCGACGCGGAGCGTTTCCCGCGCGGCGGCGTACTCGCCGTGATCCATCTGGTGGCGAGCCGTCTCCAGGGCCTCCCGGACCCGCTCGCCGGGTGAGACGATCTCTGCGTTGATCCCCAATGCCCGCTCTACCGACTTGAGGCCGCCGATCGTGCCAGCCGCCACCCCGGTGGTGGTCAGCGCCGCCGCGGCGACGCCCGCGGTGATCGCGGTGCGGATACCGATGCGGCGGCCGCTGCGCCGGTCACGACGTGACCCGATCGGCACCGGCTCGTCGGGTACCGCCTCGATGGCGGGGCGACCCGCTCGCCTGTCCGCGTCGACGTCAACGTCGGCGGCCAGCGCGGCAAGCAGCCGTACAGCGACGTCGTCAGAGGGCGCAGCGCGGCGCGCCGCCAGGGCCTCGATGGTCCGATCGGACGTATGGACCGCGACGAGATCCACAAGTCCGGAATTTCTCGGACGTGCGGCGCTCACGCATCCATCTCCTCGCTTGCCATCGTCCGTAGCCGCGCGAGGGCCCGGTGTTGCGCCACACGTACCGCACCCGCAGACATGCCCAGTACATTACCCGTCTCCTCGGCCGACATTCCGGCCACCACCCTCAATAGCACCAGCTCTCGCTGATGTTCCGGCAGCCGGTACAGCAGGGCTCTGGCGCGCTCCGCCTCGCTGACGCGGACCACCGTCTCCTCGGGTCCCGGGCGGTCGTCCGGCCCGTCGGGGAGATACTCGGTGGGCACGGCGGCGCGGACGGCCCCTCTTACGGCGTCGGCCACCTTGTGCGCGGCGATCCCGAAGACAAAGGATGTGAATGGACGGCCCATGTCGCGGTACCGGGGCAGCGCGTACAGCACCGCGATGCAGACCTCTTGGGCGACATCGTCAGCGATGTGGTAGTAGCCGCCGGCCCGGCCCAGGCGCGCCCGGCAATACCGGACGACCATGGGCCGCACGGACCCGAGGAGCGACTCGATCGCGTTCTGATCGCCTTCCACCGCGCGGTTCGTGAGCTCACGGAGGTCGGCTTCTTCCCCCCTCGCGGGGCTTCGCGCCGGCACGTCGTCCGGCACGGCGTCCGCGATGCACCTTTCGGTCACGTAGAGCATGATGCCGGCTGAGGTGTCCCCTGTCGCCACCGTTGTGGACAACGGAATGGTCACAGTGCGGGAAGAGACAGATATGTGGTTACAGGGGGAAATCATCCCGTTACCCAACGTCTGCATTTCCGCCCCCGTCACCGTGCGGTCCGTGCGTCGTTGACCCGGGCAGGTGCCCGATGTTTCTGTGATCTACGAAGGGTCCACGACGGAGGACAGGTGCGGCAGGTGCGGGTCCGGGGCGCGCCGATCGGCACGGTGTTCGCGGCCATGGCACTGGTCGCCGCCCTGGTTTCGGGATGTGCCGCGGATCCGTCCAGTGTCGCCGCCCAGGAACGCGACCCGGCGGGGCGAGGCCATGCCGCGGGCAACGCGGCGGCATCTCCGGTCCCGCGGGTGGATTCGGCTCCGGCCGGCTTCCGGGTCGCCCCGCTGGCGGAGCGGGTGCGGCCCGATCTCCTCGTCCAGAGCACGAAACCCATCCCGAAGGCGTCGCTGCGCCGGCTGCGGGACGCACCTGGCGTGACCCAGATAGCGGTCATCGGCCTGGGTTCGACGGCGCTGCGGGGCGAGAGCGTCACGGTGGCCGCTGTCGACCCGTCGACGTACCGGGCGTTCGCTCCGGAGGGGACCGCCGAGTCGGACGCGGTATGGCAGGCGGTGGCCCGCGGCGAAGCCGCCGTGGCGCACGCCACCGGGGAACGGCTGAGGCTGCCCCTCGGCGGGACGGCGGAGTCCGCGGACGGACGCCTGCCACGGATCGGCGTGTTCGCCACCACCGTCCCCGGCGTCGACGTGGTAGTCGAACCCGCGGCGGGCGACCGGTTTGGCGTACCGGACGGCAACGGCGTGGTGGTCGGCACCGGCTCGACCGACCCGTCCGAGGTCGCGTCCCGGCTGCGACGGATGCTCGGCGACGACACGCACGTCAAGAAGCTGACCGGGACGGGGGCGGGGGCGTCCGGCGGCGTCTCCCAGATGGCCTTCCTGACCGGCGACGACGCGGCCCGAGCGTTCGGGACGTTCCGCTACCGGTGGTTGCCGAACGGCGGGCTGTGGATCGACCCGGCTTTCGTGCGCGAAAACATCCGCACCGAACGGGTTCCGATTCTCGGCGAGGTGCGCTGCCACCGGCTGATGCTCCCGCAGCTGCGGGGCGCGCTTCAGGAGGTCGTGGACCGAGGGCTGGCCAACAAGATCCATCCCGGGGAGTACGGCGGCTGCTTCGTACCCAAGGGCATCGAGGGCAGCCCCGGAGCCATCTCGCTGCACACCTGGGGCATCGCCATCGACATCAACGTTCCGGGTAACCTGCGCGGGACGTCCGGCGAGATCGACCGGCAGGTCGTAGCGATCTTCAAGAGGTGGGGCTTCGCCTGGGGCGGCGACTGGAGCTGGACCGACCCCATGCACTTCGAGCTCGCCGGCGTGCTCACCAACCCGCCGTAATGTCACGAAAGGGCCGGACGCGTGTCCGCGCCCGGCCCTTTCGATGGTTGGTTGTCAGAAGCCGCCGTGGCCGTGACCGTGGCCGCCGCCCGCGGGGCTCTCCTCGGACTCCTCCGGCTTATCCACGACCAGGGCCTCGGTGGTCAGCATCATCCCGGTGATCGACGCGGCGTTCTGCACCGCGGAGCGGGTGACCTTGACGGGGTCGGTGATGCCCTCCGCCATCAGGTCGGTGTACTGGCCCGTCGTGGCGTTGAACCCCTTGCCGCCACCGTGCTCGCGGATCTTGGCGACGACGACGTAGCCCTCGTTGCCGGCGTTCTCGGCGATCCAGCGGGCCGGCTCGTCGAGCGCCCGGCGGACGATCGCGACGCCGGTCGCCTCGTCCCCGGACAGGCCAAGGGAGCCGAGCTGGCTCGCAACGTGTACGAGCGCACTGCCGCCGCCCGCGACGATGCCCTCCTCGATCGCGGCACGGGTCGCCGAGACGGCGTCCTCCAGGCGGTGCTTCCTCTCCTTGAGCTCCACCTCGGTGGCCGCACCGACACGCAGCACACAGACGCCGCCGGCCAGCTTGGCGAGCCGTTCCTGCAGCTTCTCCCGGTCCCAGTCGGAGTCGGTCGCCTCGATCTCCATCCGGATCTGCCGGATCCGCTCCTGGATGTCCTTCTCCTCGCCGGCGCCGTCGACGATGGTGGTCGCGTCCTTGTTGACCACGACGCGCCGCGCCCGGCCCAGAACCTCCAGGCCGACCGAGTCCAGCTTCAGGCCGACCTCCTCGGCGACGACCTGGCCGCCGGTGAGGATCGCCATGTCCTGCAGCATCGCCTTGCGCCGCTCGCCGAAGCCGGGCGCCTTGACCGCACAGCTCGCGAAGGTGCCGCGGATCTTGTTGACGACCAGGGTGGACAGGGCCTCGCCCTCGACGTCCTCGGCGACCACCAGCAGCGGCTTCTTGGTCTCGGCGACCTTCTCCAGCAGCGGCAGGGCGTCCGCCATGCTGGCGATCTTGCCCTGGTGGAGCAGGATGTAGGCGTCCTCGAGGACGGCCTCCATGCGGTCGGAGTCGGTGACGAAGTACGGCGAGATGTATCCCTTGTCGAACTGGAGACCCTCGGTGAACTCCAGCTCGAGACCCATGGTCGGTGACTCCTCGACGGTGATGACGCCGTCCTTGCCGACCTTGGCGAACGCCTCGGCGATCAGCTCGCCGATCCGGTCGTCTCCGGCCGAGACCGCAGCCACGTGAGCGATGTCGCTCTGCTCCTCGATCTCGCGGGCGCTCTCCAGCAGCTTGTCGGCGACCGCCTGCGCCGCGGCGTCGATACCCCACTTGAGCGCGGTCGGGCTGGCGCCCGCGGCCACGCTGCGCAGGCCCTCCCTGACCATCGCCTGGGCGAGGACTGTCGCGGTGGTGGTGCCGTCACCGGCGACGTCGTTGGTCTTGGTGGCGACCTCCTTGGCGAGCTGGGCGCCGAGGTTCTCGTACGGGTCCTCCAACTCGATCTCGCGGGCGACGGTGACGCCGTCGTTGGTGATCGTGGGAGCGCCGAACTTCTTGTCGATAACTACGTTCCGCCCACGGGGACCGAGCGTGACCTTTACGGCGCCCGCAAGAGCGTTTACGCCGCGCTCGAGGGCGCGCCGCGCATCCTCTTCGAACTCCAAAATTTTCGGCATACCTAAGTCCTCTCATGCCTCCGCCCCGAGCCGACCCGGGCTGACCGGGTGGGCCCGGGGCGGAGCTAGCTTGGACGACTGGTTCGCAAGCGAACCTATGTTCCTTCGGGCGGCAAGCCCATCGGTGTGCCGCGCTCCGTCACTTCTCGACGATGGCGAGCACGTCGCGGGCGGAGAGCACGAGGTACTCCTCGCCGCTGTACTTCACCTCGGTTCCGCCGTACTTGCTGTAGAGGACGATGTCCCCGACCTTGACGTCGAGCGGGATCCGCTTGTCGCCGTCCTCGTCCCAACGGCCGGGACCGACGGCGAGGACCTCGCCCTCCTGCGGCTTCTCCTTGGCGGTGTCCGGAATCACGAGGCCGGACGCAGTCGTTTGCTCGGCCTCGAGGGGCTTGACCACGATGCGGTCCTCGAGCGGCTTGATCACAACCTTGCTCTCGGTGGCGGTCGTCACGATCTGACCTCCCCCTTACGGAAGTCCATGGAGACTAGGTGAGAGGCGACCGGCGGCCTGCCGTCGCGGGAACCAGACCGACCTCGTCGCGCGGTTAGCACTCTAACACTGAGAGTGCCAGGTACGCACATTAGCCCGCGCTCGGGTGCGCGTCAACACGGGAGGTACGCGGGTGGACCCCGAGGGCTTCAGGGCTCTGCTCGACCCCGCCGGGCAGCGGCTTCTCGCCGCCCTGGCCGACGACGACGGCACGCTCGGCGACCCCGTACGCGATCCACTCCGGGCCGCCAGCCGGCTTCGTCGCGGCTATCCCGCACCCCTCGTCGCGGCCGCGCTCACCCAGGCGCGGCTGCGTGCCCGGGCGCGGGAGAAGTTCGACGCGGACGCCGACCGAATGTACTTCACCCCGGACGGCCTCGAACAGGCGACGCGGCGGACCGTCGCGGATCACCGGGCGCGGCGCTTCGCCGCGCGGGGACGACTCGAGGGCGGTCGTCTCGTCGAACTGTGCTGCGGGATCGGGGGCGACCTGATCGCGCTCGCCCGCGCCGGGTACCGGGTGGACGCGCTCGACAGCGACCCACTCACGGTCGAGGTGGCCAGGGCCAACGTCGCGGCGCTCGGCCTCGGTGACCGGGTGTCCGTGCGCCGCGCCGACGCCGAAGAGGTCGACGCCGGGGCGTACGACGCCGCCTTCTGTGATCCCGGACGCCGGGCCACGGGGAGCCGAACGTTCGACCCGTACGGTTACGCACCGCCGCTGCCGGTCGCGCTCGGGCTGGTCGGGCGGGCCCGCGTCGGGTGCGTCAAGGTTGCCCCCGGCATACCGCACACGTTCGTGCCCGCCGGGGCCGAGGCCGAGTGGGTGTCCGACGGCGGCGACGTCAAGGAGGCAGCGCTGTGGCTGGGCGACCCGGCGGGCGTGCCTGTGGGTGGGCGCCCGGGCGGCGTCGCGCGCCGGGCAACACTGCTGCCGTCCGGCGCGACCCTCGCCGCCGACCCAGACGTCGGCGACCCTCCCGTACGAGGGCCGCAGCGCTTCCTCTACGAGCCCGACGGCGCGGTGATCCGCGCCCACCTCGTCGCCGAGGCGGCGGCACTGGTCGACGGGGCGTTGCTCGACCGGACGATCGCGTACATCACCGCCGATCGCCTCGTCCCCACGCCGTTCGCGGCCGCGTACGAGGTGACCGACGTGTTCCCGTTCTCGCTGAAACGGCTGCGGGCACTGCTTCGCGCCCGGGGCGTCGGCAACCTCACGATCAAGAAGCGTGGCTCCGCGGTCGACGTCGAACGGCTCCGCCGCGACCTGCGGCCGTCGGGCGAGGGCTCGTCCGTGGTCGTGCTCACCCGGCTCGCGGGCTCACCGACAGTTCTGCTGTGCCAACCCGCCGGCCACGGCGTGCCTCCGCGGTAATCGACCGGGCCGGTCGCTACCCTCCGAAATGAGCACGTGGAAGGCACGCGTGGGGGGAGGAATACGCGGGATGTCGGAGTCCGCCCTGGAGTGCCCCAAGTGTCCCAAGTGCCCCAAGTGCCACGGCGCCATGCGCAACCAGGAACTGGGCGGGACGCCGGTCGAACAGTGCTCGGAGTGCGGGGGGTTCTTTCTCGACCGTCCAGGGCTGGAGCGCCTTCTTGCCACAGGTGGCCCCGGCCTGCCGGGCTACGAAGGCAAGCACCGCCGCGCCAGCGCAGTCACCGAGGCTGTGTCGGAGCGGGCGAGCTGATCAAGGCCGCCGCCGGGTGGGCCACGCCTCGGTCCCACCCGGGATCTGACACATATATGACCGATTTATACGAAAAGTCACCCTCGAAAATCGCGACAGAATATCTGCTACTTTCCCAGTGACCTGCGAGAGGGCTGGACAAACCCATTAGAGTGAACTGGATATCGCATAGAAGACCGGCCTGTCGCCCATTCGACACGACGCTCTTCGCGCAGTCGAGGCCATCGCCCACGCGCCCCGAAAGAAGGAGCATCGGGTGAACCAACCAAACCACGACTTCGCCCACCCGGGAGGCCCACCGATCTCCGACCGCATGCGCGACCTGCTAGCCCGAGCGGCTCAGGACCAGATGGACGAGCAGCGCACGCATGGCGCGGCGGTGGAGGAGCTCCGGCAACGGCTGGAGGGCCTGGAGTGGCTGCTCCAGCAGGTACGCGAACGGGAGATCGCCGGGCTCTCCAACCAGCTCGGTTCGGTACGGCAGCGCATCGACGATCTCGTCACCAAGCCCCCGCAGTGGGCGGAGTCCCTGGCCGCGCACATCGACGCGGTCGCCGAGCGGGCCAAGCCGATCGGCGAGATGCCCTCGGTGCGGGCCGATCTCGGCGGTGTCACCGAGAGCGTGGACGAGATCCTCGGGAAACTGCAGCCGATCGTGGACCGGTCCCAGCAGACCGCCAACCGGGTGGAGGACGTGGCGTCCCGCCTGGAGAAGCTCCAGGTCGGCATGGATGCCGCCGGTGTGCGCTTCAACCGCATCGAAAAGGTGCTGAGCGAGCTGGCGGGACACGTCCAGCAGCTCGGCAGGTCGGTGGAGGGGGCCGTTCAGCGGATCGAGGAGGACCTCGAGGGCGTGGCCCACGGCAGCGAGAACGTGGCAAGCCGGTTGGCGGGTCTGGACGGGCGGCTGGAAGGGCTGCACGGACGGCTGGGCGGAGTCGAGGGGCGGCTGGAGGCGTTTGGCGACCGGGTCGAGGGACTGCCCGCGTCCCTGCAGGTCTCGGAGATACATCGGCGCCTGGCGGATCTCACCCAGCGCCCGATCATTGATCCCGCGTCCTGGCTCAACAACCTCGACCAACGCCTGGCCCAAGCCGTGGGCGAGCTGAGCGAGGATCTTCGCGCCCGGCCGGACCGCGAGGAGGTCGAGGAAACCCTCACCAAGATCATCGAGGCGGTGCACACCGAGTGGGCCCGTCGCCTCGCCGCGCTCGAGGAGACCATGCTGGCCCTCGCCGAGGCACTGCTCCGGCCGGCGCCCCGGGCCCAAAGCCGTACCGAGGCCCGCACCGAGGGCCGAGCCGAAGGTCGTGCCGAAACTCGGCGGGACAAGGAAGGCTCCTAGCGCCGCAGCCCCGACACGAACGCATAGGCGCGCGGCGGAAACCGGCCACCCGTAGACAGCCACGAGCCGGCGATGATGAGCAGGAATCCGGCCACGGTGGCGGCGGTGAGCGGCTCGTCGAGGATCGCCACCCCGAGCGCCACGGCCACCGCCGGGTTGACGTAGGCGATGACCACCGCCCGGCTCGCGCCCGCCGTGGCGATGAGCGCGAAGAACGCGATGAAGGCGAGGGCCGTACACAGCAGGCCGAGCGCGGCGATGCTCGCCATCGTGGCGGCGCTCGGCGGCCGGGCCGGCAGACTCAGCGCGGCGAACGGGGTCAGTGCCACCGCACTGATCACGACGGCGGCGGTCGACGGACCCAGCGGCGAGACCGCCGCGAAGTACCGCTTGACCATCAGGGCGCCCCCCGCGTAGGAAAACGCGGCGAGCAGCAACAGGCCGGCGCCCAACAGCTCCCAACTCTCACCGCCCACGTCGAAGCCGAGCAACACGGCGACGCCGCCGAGGCCGCGCAGCAGCCCGAACAGACGCACGCGGTCCACCCTCTCCGAAGGGTCGACCCACAGCGCCAACAGCGCCACGAACAGCGGCTCGGCCGCGATAAGCAGCCCGGCGAGCGAGGAGGTGATGAACACTTCGCCGGTCGTGATAAGCAGGAACGGAGCGGCCGCCTCCACCCCCGCCACGGCGAGCACCACCACCCAGCGGCCGCGTAGCTCGCCCAGAGCGCCCCAGCCTACGGCCAAGGGGAGCAGCACAACCGCGGCGATGGCGCACCGGGACCACACGATCACCACGGGAGACAGCTCGGCCACCGCGATTTTGATGAAGAGGTAGGGCAGCCCCCACAGCAACGACATGACGGCGAAGAGAAACCACGCGCGTCGGCTCATCCCACAATGGTCGCCGTTCGTTCGCCGCGCGGCCGGTGGGATCATGAACACGTGACCGATCCGCGCGATCTCATCGCCGAGAACGCGGCGGCCCTGCACGAGGCCATGGCCGCCGTGTCGGGTGCGCGGACCGATCGACGACCGGAATGGCTGGCCGTCGACGCCGGTGTGTCCCCGCGACGTAACCGCGTTCTGCTCACCGCGCCGGTCGAGGATGCCGAGCGGCTGGTCGCGGGGCTGCGCGACTTCTACGCCGGCAACCCCCGCGGCGGCGGGATCCGGATCGAGGATCCCTACGGCACCCTCGATCTCGCCCCGTACGGCTTCCGCCGAGCCTGGCGGATGCCGGCCATGATGCGCCAACCGGGGCCGGTCGATGCCCTCGGGGACGTGGACCTCGAAGCGACCAGCGGCGTGGCGGTCTTCCGGGTTTTCGACGAGGAGGAACTCGCCGACGCCGAGCGGGCCATCGTGGATGGCTTCCCCTACCCCGATCTGCGGCCGGTCCGTCCCGGCCTGTTCGCGCCGGCCGGTCTGCTCGCCGTGCCCGGCCTCGCGTTCTGGGTGGGGCAGCGCTCGTACGAGGTCGCCGGGGCCGGCGTGACCTTCCACAACGGCTCGTCGGTGGGGGTGTACTGGTTGGCCACGTTGGCCGAGCACCGGCACCGGGGCGTCGCCCGGGTGATCCTCACCATGATGCTGCGCCGCAATCCGGACGTGCCGGCGGTGCTGACCGCCACAGACGCGGGCCTGGCCCTGTACACCTCGCTCGGATTCGCCCACCTCGGGGACGCGAGCTGGTGGGACGTCGCGGACCGCGCGACGCTGAGCTGAGCCGAGCCGAGCCGAGCCGAGTCGAGCCGACGTCCGCCGAGATCTATGTTGTGGGGGGCCCAAAACGGACAAATGCTCCCCACAACATAGATCTCGGCGGGGGGGAAGGGTCAGAGCACAGTGGCCGCGTAGATCGCGTAGCCGAGCGCGAGCGCCACGACCGCCACGCGGGCGGCCTTGGGGACCTGCCACCGGCCCTCGTAGCGCCGGAAGATGAGCCACAGCGCCAGCAGCGCCGCCGCGAAGACCGGCAGCCAGACGAGCCGCTCCATCAGCCAGAGCACCCCGGCCGGCTCGGTGTGCAGCCCGGGCAACTGCCCGGCCAGGTTGACGCCCAACGTCACGGTGAGCAACGCGGTCTGGTGCCAGCAGAAGACGGTCATCGCGGACAGGTTGAGCAGCACCACCGCCGCCCAGACGCGCGGGCGGGCCAGCAGGGCGGCCAGCCGGCCGCGCAACAGCAGGGCGATGCCCGTCTGCAGGGCGGCGACGGCCGGGACGAGCAGCGACGGGGGACTGAGGTTGGAACGCGGAGCGCCGGTGATGCCGACCATGCTGAGCGGGTACCGGAACGCGGCCACGAGCACCAGCGCGAGCACCCCGCCGCCGACCACGAGTGCCCACGCATGGGCGCGGCCGGCCAGTCCGCCGCGCGCCCACGCGACTCCGAGCTGGTACGTCACCAGCCAGGCGGCCAGCACGTTCACCCCGCCGACCGGCATGTCGTAGACGAACCGCGCCGCGTCGACGGCCGCCGTGATGGCTAGCGGGACGGCGGCCGCCGCAACGCCCAGTGCCCGGTCCGCCGCGACCGCCAGCGGGGTCACCACCGTGGTGATCAGGTAGACGGCTATGAACCACAGCGGCTGCACCACCAGCACGACGGTCGTCCGCATGGTGCCCGGAGGCACCCCGATCGCCCACAGCGTCGACCCGACGATCGCCCACGCGGCGAGCAGGATCACCACCGGCCGGCCGAGCCGGGCCGCCCGCCCACGCAGCCACGACAGGTACGAACGCCCAGCCGCGCCGGCGGACGACAGGCTGCGCGCGTTCGCGTACCCGCCGACCAGAAAGAACAGCCCGAGGAGCTGCAGCGCCCAGGTGAGCGGGGAAAACGACGGCAGCGTCGCCAACGGGCTGGCGATGTGCAGGCTCCCGCTGCCGAGTACGAGCGCCGTCACCAGCCAGTGGCCCAGCACGATGCCGCAGATGCCGATCGCGCGGAGGCCGTCCACCGTGCGCTCACGGGTCGCGGGCGTCGCCGCCTCGATGCGCGCCGCCAGTCCGGACAGTCCCCCGGTGCGGACGACGGCCGGATCACTCCCGGCCGTCACGGGTCCCCTCGATATGCGCATCGCATCCCTTTCGCGGGGCAGCGCCCGCGTACTCGACGCGGCCGCCGCGACCGAGCACGATGCGCACGACGTTGCGCAGCGACTCACTGCCGGGTTCGTAGTAACCGGCATGGCCCCGAGCCCCGCGTGTACTGAACACGCAAGCACCAAAATACCCGCTCACCGGGTCCGCGCCGTGGCCGAGACCGGCGAACCGGAGGTGGGGGACGTGGCCGATCCAGTCGCCCTCGGCCCTGGCCGCCCAGAGGCGTGCGGTGGTGTGCAACTCGGCCGCGGAGCCAACATCCATGCCGGGGCTGGCCAGTACGACGATGTCGCCCACCCGTCCCGGCGCGTCCCGCAGGACCGGCGCCAGGTGACCGCAGACGACGGAACCGTAGCTGTGGCAGACCATGGTCAGGTGCGCGCTCCCCCGCGGGTTCACCGCGTGCAGGAACCGGAGGAGGGCGCGGGCGCCGGCGATGGCCGGCTCGGACCGCGCCCCCGCCAGCAAGCCGTCCGGGGGGTCGTAGCCCAGCCAGGCGACGACGGCCGTCCTACCGAGGGCCACGCTGCCCGGGTCGGCCGCCTCGATCGCGCCGGCCAGGAGGCGGGCGGTGCGCGCCGGCGCGGTACGGGGATTGGCGGGACCGCCGTCGAAGTTGGCGAGCGTCTGGTCGCTGCCGGGCACGAGGACGGCGATGTGCCTGGCGGTGCTCACGTCGCCCAGCACCTCGACGGCCCGGCCGTCCCCGCGTGGGTCGACCAACAGGAACTGCCGGCCGGAGGCGGCCCACGAGTCGAGCTGCCGTCCCAGCCGCATATCGAGGGTGTGCGGGTCGGCCGGCGGTATCGCGGCCTGCGGAGCCGGAGAGAGGGCTACGGATGCACCCAGCGTCAGCGCGAGCACCCTGACCCGGAACACCGTCACGTCTTATGCCCTCCCGCCGAGCCGTCGAACCCTCGTCTTCGGGGCACGAAGCTAGGCAGCGGAAAGGCCGAGATCGTCGGTCCACGGAGCCGTCTTCGCCCTGCCTCCGCGGCGGTAGGGGCGCTGGCTCTCCGGGCTTACGGGTTTGCGGCGCGGACCAGACCGGACTCGTAGGCTACGACGACCGCTTGAGCGCGGTCGCGCAGCCCCAGCTTGGTCAGGATGCGGCCGACATGCGTCTTCACCGTCTGCTCGGCGACCACGAGATCCTCGGCGATCTCGCCGTTGGACATCCCCCTGGCGATGAGAAGCAGTACCTCCCGCTCCCGGGGGGTCAGCGCCGCGACCGCCTCGGACGGGGCCGCGCGGCCGGGGCGTCGGCGGGCGAAGTCGGCGATGAGCCGGCGGGTGATCGAGGGGGCGAGCAGCGCGTCCCCGGTGGCGACAACCCGGACCGCGTGCATCAGGTCGGCCGCTGACGCGTCCTTGAGCAGGAACCCGCTCGCGCCGGCTGCCAGCGCCTCGTACACGTACTCGTCCAGGTCGAACGTGGTCAGCACGAGCACCCGGGGACGCCGCTCGGCGTCGTCCGCGTACTCCAGGATCCGCGCGGTCGCCGCCAACCCGTCCATCACCGGCATCCGTACGTCCATCACCACGACGTCCGGGTGGAGCTGCCGAGCCACCTCGACGGCCCGCTCGCCGTCCTCGGCCTCGCCGACCACCTCGATATCCGGGGCCGCCCGCAGCAGCGCGGCCAGGCCGTCGCGGACCATCGCCTGGTCGTCGGCGAGCACGACGCGAATGCTCACGGCGTCTGCTTTCGTTCGCTTCTCCGCCCGCTCGCCGGGTACTCACCGTGCGCGGTTCTCGCCGATGGCTCGCGTGCGTCGCTCACGCCGACTTCTCCCTTCGGCCGTTGCCGGTCCCGTCGGCGGACGCCTCAGCGGATCCGTCGAGGGGCAGCACGGCCTCGACGACGAAGCCGCCTTTCGGGCGTGGGCCAGCGTACAGCTCGCCGCCCAGCATGGTGATCCGCTCCCGCATGCCGATGAGGCCGTGTCCCGGCTCCCCGCGTCCCGGCTGCACGCCGTCCGCCGGGGCTCTCTCCGACGCCACGGCGGGCGCGCCGGGCGGCGCCTCGTTGGTGACCCGCACCCGCAGGTTGGACTGCTGGTACCACATCTCGACCTCGACGGGCGCGCCGGGGGCGTGCCGGGTGGCGTTGCTCAGCGCCTCCTGAACGATGCGGTACGCCGACAGGCCGACGCCGGCGGGCACCGGCCGCGGGTCGCCGAGGACCGTCAGCTCTACCGGCACCCCGGCCGCCCGGGCGCCGTCCACCAGCTCCTTCACACGCTCCAGACCGGGCTGGGGAATCCGTTCGGCCGCCTCGGCCTCGGCCCGCAGCAGTCCGATGAGCCGGCGCATCTCGGTCAGCGCCGCGCGGGACGCCTCCCGGATCGCCAAGAAGGTCCGCTGACCCTCCTCGGACAGGTCCGGGATCTTGTACGGGGCCGCCTCCGCCTGGATCGCGATCATCGACATGTGGTGGGCGACGACGTCGTGTAGCTCCCGGGCGATGCGCGACCGTTCCTCCAGGATGGCGCGCCGGGCCAGCTCCTGCTGACGTTGTCCCTCGCTGACCGCGAGCTCGCGTCGGGCCTCGCCGCGCTGCCGTACGGCGTCGCCGAGCGCCAGCACGCCGATCAAACCACCGACCAGGACCCACAGCGCGGGCGACGGCATGCCGGCGGTCCAGACGGCCGGCAGCAGCACCAGCCCGAAGGTCAGCGCCGCCACCGCGAACAGGATCCGGCGCTCCGAGCGTGCGGCCACGCAGTACAGCACCGCCACGAACGCGATGAAGCTCGTCACCGGCCAGGCCCACTGATACGGTCCAACGGCGGTGACCGTCGAGATGAACAGGCCGAGCGCCATGAGCCGCCACGAGGCCAGCGGCGCGCGCCAGGCAGCCGCCAGCGGGAGCGTCTGCAGAGCGGCCAGGAAGGGAAACACGTAGCCGGGCAACTGCCAGCTCGACATCTGCCCGGTGGCGCCGGCGTAGAGAGCTCCCGCGAGCAGCACGCCGAGGATCCTGACCAGCCAGCGCACGCGTGACTCCCGGCGCGAGCGCGGCGGGGCGGGGCGAGGCAGCACCGCTGGCGCGGCCCACACCGCGTCCCAGACGGCCTCCAGAACGGCCGTCACCCGTTCCCGGAGCTCGCGCCGGAACCGGCTGACGAACCAGACGACCAGGACCACCGGTGGCAGCAGCAGGACCAGCGGGCCCGCAGCCCAGGCGAGGGCGAGCGCCGCCAGCACCAGGAAGATGAGCCCTAGTATTCCTCGATCGCGCATCGGTTCGAGACTAGATCAGGCGCGCGACCGGGGTCGTGACCCCGCAGAGCCACCGGAGGTAGCTCCCAGGTCTCACCCGCAACCCCTTTGGCCGTGGCCAAACGGAGGGCTCGGGATCACCGGATCAGGATGAGGGCGACGTAGCCGACATAGCCCGCGGCGAGCAGCACTCCGGCGGGCCGGGTGAGCCGGCCGCGCGGTGCCAGCAGGAGGACGGCGATCGGCAGCAGCGCGGCCGCGAGCGCCGGCCCGAGCAGCCCGTCCACGGCGAGTGGCCGGGCCAGGGCGGCGGCGCCGAGCGTCGCGGTCGCGTTGTAGATCGCCGAGCCCACCACGCCGGCCACGGCGATCTCCGTGACCTCGCGCCGGGCCGCGGCCAGGACCAGCGCGAACATCTCGGCGGTGGTCGCGAACGCGAGCAAGGTGAGCCCCACGGCGCCCTCGGCGACCCCGAGGGCCTCGACGACGCGGACCGCGCCGGCGACGGCGAGGTTGCCGCCGAGGAGCATCACGCCGAGCCCGACGAGGACGAGCAGGAGCGCCACCGTTTGCCTCCGGCCCTCCTCCCGCGCGGGAGCGCCGCCGCCGGAGGGACCCTTGACCTCGGACTTCCCGGCGACACTGGCGAGCTCGCCGAGCACGGCGCCTCGCGTTCGCGCCACCAGACCAGGGCGACCAGGGCGACGTAGGCGAGCAGCAGGCCGGCGCCCTCGAGCCGGGAAACCTGCCCGCCGGCCAGGACGGCGGCCGCGAGCGCGCCGGCCGCGGCGGACAGCGCGGCGTACGACCGGACACGCCGCCCGAACGGCAGCGGCCGGGCGAGCGCGGCGAGCCCGAGGACGAGAGTGAGAATGGTGAGGTTCGCGCCGATCGCGTCGCCGGCGGCGAGCCCCGGCCGTTCCTGCGCCGCCGCCATCACAGCGGTGATCAGCTCCTCGGGTTCCGCACCGGCCAGCAACAGACCGACGGCGAGGACGGTGACGCGGAGCCGGCGGGCGGCCCCGGCGGCGTTCTCGACGAACAGCTCGGCGCCGGCGACGAGCAGGACGGCCGAGGCGGCGAGCAGCCCTAGGCCCCACCCCATCGACGACACAGCCTCATCGCACCGATCACACCGACACCGTGGTGACGGGGAGGGCGGAGTCGGCCGGCAGGTCGAGGCGGCTCGGCTCGACTCCCCGCGCCACCAGCTCCGCGCCGAGCGCCGCCACCATGGCGCCGTTGTCGGTGCACAGCTTGGGCCGCGGCACCCTCGGCCGGATGCCGGCCGCCTCGCACCGCTCCTCGGCCATCGCGCGCAGCCGCGAATTGGCCGCGACACCGCCGCCGATGAGCAGGTCGGGTACGCCGTGCCGGCGGCAGGCCTCGATCGCCTTCTTGGTGAGCACGTCGGCGACGGCCTCCTGAAACGACGCGGCAACGTCGGCCACCGGTACGGATTCTCCGGCCCGCTCGCGCGCCTCGACCCAGCGGGCCACCGCCGTCTTCAGGCCGGCGAAGGAGAAGTCCAACGTGCCGTCGTCGTACTTGCCGCGCGGAAAGAAGATTGCCTGCGTGTCGCCCTCGCGGGCAGCCCGGTCGACCGGCGGACCGCCGGGGAAGGGCAGCCCGAGCACCCGGGCGATCTTGTCGAACGCCTCCCCGGCCGCGTCGTCCACCGTCGCGCCGAGCGGCACCACCTCGGTGGCAACGTCGGGAACGAGCAGCAGCGAGGAGTGCCCGCCGGAGACCAGCAGGGCGACGCAGGGTTGCGGCAGCGCCCCGTGCTCCACCTGGTCGACGGCGACGTGGGCGGCCAGATGGTGTACCCCGTACAGCGGCACGCCCAGCGCGAAGGCGTACGCCTTCGCCGCGGCGGCACCCACCAGCAGCGTCCCGGCAAGTCCGGGACCAGCCGTCACGGCGATCGCGTCGACGTCGGCAAGCCGCGCCCCGGCCCCGGCCAGTGCCCGCTCAACCGTCGGCGTCATCGCCTCCAGGTGGGCGCGGGAGGCGATCTCCGGTACGACGCCCCCGAACCGGGTGTGCTCGTCCACGCTGGAGGCCACCGCGTCCATCAGCAGCGTGTGGCCGCGGACCAGCCCTATCCCGGTCTCGTCGCAGGACGTCTCGATGCCGAGCACCAGCGGCTCGTCAGCCACGCTTCTCACTTCCACTCGCCCTTGTCCGTCGCATCACCACCGCGTCCACGCCGGCCTGCTCGTAGTAGCCGCGCCGAACCCCGATCCGCTCGAACCCGAACCTTTGGTATAGCCGCTGAGCCCGGTCGTTGTCGGCACGCACATCGAGGTAGACCTCGCCGCAGCCGCGGCGCTCCGCCTCCTCGAGCAGCGCGGCCAGCAACGTGGTCCCGACACCGCGGCCCCAGAGCCCGGACCGAACGGCGATGGTCTGCACGTCGGCAGCTCTCCTGTGCGCGAACAGCCCCGCGTACCCGACGACCTTGCCGTCCTCCTCGGCGACCAGGTAGTGCCGGCTCGACCGGCCGGCGAGCTCGTTCCGGAACATCCCCTCGGTCCACGCGTCCTCTGGGAACAGCGCCCGCTCGATGGCCAGTACCGGGCCGAGGTCGTCCTCGACCATCGGACGGAGGGAGACGTTGCCCCACTCTCCGGTGCCCGACCGCTCGGTGCCCGATGCCATGCCAGCCTCACGCCGGGGTCACGTGCTTGCGTGGTCCGGGAAGGCGGGCGTCGGGCCGGCGGAGATAGAGCGGTTCGGGCGGGCCGGTAGGTACGCCGTCACGGAGCCGGGCGACGGCGAGGCCGGCGAGGGCCTCCGCGGACGGGTACTGCGGCGGCCGGGCGTCCGGGAACGCGTCGGGGTAGAGCGCCGCCCCGTACCCGACCGCGGGCAGGCCACGATCCTCGACGGAGTGCGGGAGAGCAACGGCCGGCCCGGCAAGCCGGGTGCCGCGGTCCCGGTAGCTGGCCCAGTAGACCTCGCGGCGGCGCGCGTCGGTCACCGCGAGGAACGGCCCCGCGCCGAAATACTCCCAGGCGAGTACGTCGAGCGTGCACAGCCCGTGCACAGCAACGCCGAGGGCGTGCCCGAGGGAACGGGCGGTGACCAGCCCGACCCGTAGCCCGGTGAACGGCCCGGGGCCCACGCCCACCGCGACGTCGGTGAGGTCGCGCCGGCTCGCGCCCGCCTCGCGCAGCACCGCGTCGATCGACGGAACGAGCAGCTCGGCATGCCGGCGCTGGTCGACTACCGTTCGGGAGGCGAGCGGGGCCGAGCCGTCGTGCAGCGCGGCGGTGATCGCCGGCGTCGCGGTGTCGAAGGCCAGGAGCAGCACGGCTCGTAGCGTAGCCGGCCGAACCGCCACGTCTCGCGCCGGGGAAGCCGACCGGCAATCGGCGGCTACGGGGCGTCGATGATCTGCACCATGCCGTCGTAGAGCTCACCCTTGTAGACGAGCGTGATCAGCCTGGTCATGGTCTCGCGGTCCTCGGGGTCGGTGACGCCCTGCGCCTCGAGCTGGGCGTCGAGATCCTGGGTCATCGACTCGATGAGCCGGTTGGCTTCGGCGGCCGGGTTCTGGGCGTCGACACCCTCCTGAAGCTCCTCCTCGAGCCGTTGTCTGCCCTCCTCGGCGACCCTGTCGATCGCCTCCCCGGCCGCCGCGGTCGCCGGGCCGCCGAGCCTGCTGGCCGCACGCAGCAGGACCCTCTTGGCCGGTCCGCCGGTCACCGTGTCGTACATGTCCAGCACGAGGTCCCGTTCTTCCTGCGCGGAGATGTGCGCCTCGTTTTGTCCGAGGACGGCCAGCGTGAAGAGTCCACCGACCTCGTCCGTCCGGTCGAGGAACTCGTCGAGATCCCTGACTTCTGTGTCCGGGGCGATCTCGGTGAGCGGGTCATGCTCGGCGGCGTAGCGCACCACCGCATCGTTGAAGATCTCCCGAGACTCGGGATCGCCCATGACGACGCCGAGGAACTCCTGCATCTCCTCGGGCGACACCGGGATCCGGGGCGCCGGAGGTGCACCGTCCGGGTCGCGCCCGGCGAGCCGCTGGCCGAGCCGGGACAGGTACCGCATGTGCGGCACCAGACGGGTGGCCAGTACCTGGCGGGCCTCGTCGAAGTCACCGTCCTCGAACCAGCCGTCGTTGTCGTTGACGTAGTCGATGACGTTCGCGAACGATCGCTGATGGCCGATGCTGCCCACGTCGTAGCGCAGTGCGGCGTCGAATATCCTCGCGACGTGCTCGGGGAGCTGCTCGTGGTCCCAGAGGGGGTGGGTTTCGAACAGGTCCAGGTTGTCGCGGTCGGAGAGGAAGCTCTGGGCCGCCGCAGGGTTCTCGCCCAGCGCCTGCAGGGCACGCAGCTGGTCCTCGGTGCTGGAGCTGGGGTCGTCGAAGATGTTATGGACCGCCTGGTTCAAGAAGTCGGGCGGGAGCCCGGCGGGGGCGAGGTCGATCAACATCGACAGCGCCTCCGGGTCCCCGTTCAAGAGCTCGTCCCGGTAGTCCTCGGGCAGCGTGCCGTGCCTCAGCGAGCCCGCGAGCATATGGGCGAGCAGTCCGAGCTCCTCCCGCGCCCGCTCCAGCTCGCCGTCGTCGAGGTGGCCGTCCCCGTCCTCGTCGTACTCGTGCAGGGCCACCCGGAAGATGTGCAGCGCGGCGTCGCTGCCGAGGCCGCGGAAGAACTCCGCGGAGTACTCCGGGTCGGGGGTACTCTCGTGGATCCGCTCGGTGACGTCCTCGAGCCAGCCGTCCCAGTCGTCCCAGGACTCGTAGAAGGAGTCCCGTGCGTCCTCGCCGTCGGCCCGGCCCGAGCTGACGGCTTCGGGAGGCGGGGGTACGAACCACGATCCGATTTCCGCGGAGACGCGACCGAGCCCGCCCGCTCCGCCGCCTTGACCGGCGCGGTCGGCCCGTACGCCCTGGAGACCTCCGGACCCGGGGCCGGATCCCCCGCAGCCCTCCTGGGCGACCTGGCAGACGGCCTGGGTGAACCGGCCGGCGAGCTGCGCCGGGGCACCCGTCGAGAGCGCTGTCACCAAGGCCGCCGCAACGAGCACCACCAGGGCGCAGTACTCGATGGTGTTGGCGCCCCGCTCACCCCGTCCCATGACGGAAACGTAGCCAGCGTGCGGCCGCCGGCGCGTGAGCCCGCGAGCCCAACCGAGGGGCCCAATCGGGACCCAACCGCTGCCCCTTGTCGCCGCGGACGGGCGCTACGTCGACACCGTCCACGACACGTCAGTCCAGCGTCTGCCGACGCCGGTGAGCCGTACGCTCCGCTCCTCACCGTCGGCGCGGGAGATGGTGACCTCCAGCCTGTCCTCGGTGAGGCCCTCGGCCATGCCCTCCCCCCACTCGACCACCGTCACCGAGTCCTCGACCGAGGCGTCGAGGTCGAGGTCGTCGATCTCGGCGACGCTCTGCAGCCGGTAGGCGTCGGCGTGGACCAGCGCCGGACCGCCGGTGAGCGAGGGATGGACCCGGGCGATGATGAAGGTCGGCGAGGTGATCGGGCCGCGCACGCCCAACCCCTCACCTAGGCCCTGCACCAGCGTTGTCTTGCCCGCCCCCAGCTCACCGGACAGTACTACCAGGTCGCCGGCGTGCAGCAGCTCGGCGAGCCGCCGGCCGAGCGCCCGCATGTCGTGCTCGGTCGGTACCCGAATCACCGCGTGTACGGTCACGCACTCTCCCTCGGTCTCCGTAGCTCACCGCGCCGTAAGCTCGGCCACCAGCCGCAGATCCTCCCGCAACGCGGCCATCGGGCCGCCGTACCGGCCGAACCGGGCGGCCGCGGCGGGGTGGTAGGTCACCACCAGCGGTCGGCCGGTGCCGCCGTCGGAGACGGCGAGCTCCAACACCCGCCCGCGCGCCTCGGCGATCCGTACCTGGCGTCCCAGCGCCCACGCGGCGGCCGTGCCGCCGAGCACGCCCACCACCAGGGGATCGACGAGCGCGATCTGGCGAGCGAGCCACGGCGTACAGCGGGCGATCTCCTCCCGCGTCGGCTTGCGGTTACCCGGCGGCCGGCACTTCAACACGTTGGCGACGGCTACCCGCTCGCGCGGCAGGCCGGCGTCGGCGAGCAGCTCGTCGAGGAGCCCTCCGGCCCGACCCACGAAGGGCACGCCGGTCTCGTCCTCCCGAGCGCCGGGAGCCTCGCCGACGAGCAGCGCCCGGGCGCCGGGCGGCCAGGTGCCCACGACCACCTGGGTACGTGCGGCGGCCAGCTCGGGGCAGGCGACGCAGCGCGTCGCAACGGCGGCGAGCTCCGGCCAGGTCCTCGCCCGTGGGGCGAGCTCGTCCGGACGGGTCACCGGCTCGGCTTCTCCCGCGCCGGGACGCGAGAGGTCTCCGCCACCAGTTCCCGCAGCGCCTCGTTGACGATCTCGGGCCATTCCAACATCACCAGATGACCGGCGTCCGGCACGACACACAGCCGCGCGCCCGGCACCGCCGCCGAGATCGCCCGGCTGTGGTCGACCGGCGCGAACCTGTCGTTCTCACCCGCCACGACGAGCGTCTCGTCCGGCAGCAGGGAGGCCAGCGCGGTGAGCTTGTCGTGGGACATGAGGGCAGGGTAGAAGTCGGCGACCACGTCGACAGGGGTTCCGGCGATCATCTCGTTTACGAACCTCACCAACGACGGGCTCACGCCCTCCTGGGAGAACCCGTAGTGCCGGACCAGCGGGAGACCGAGGTCGCGACCCAGCCGGCGGCCGGGCTCGACCAGCTTCGACCGCCGGCCCAGGACGTCGAGGACACCGGAGGTCATCCGGCGCACCGTCCATGCCGAAAGTGCCGGCAGGCCGAACGTCACCTCGGCGAGCCTTCCCGACGACGTGCAGATCAGGCCCACGCCCCGCACCTGCCTGCCGAACAGCTCGGGGTGCTGGTCGGCGAGAGCCATGATCGACATGCCGCCCATCGAGTGGCCGACGAGCACCACCGGGCCCTCGGGCGGCGCGGTCGCTTGGAGAACCGCGTACAGGTCCTTGCCGAGCTGGTCGACCGTGGAGCGTTCGCGGCTACCCCGCCCCGAGCGCCCGTGGCTGCGCAGGTCCCAGAACACCAGTCGGCCCAGGTCGGTCAGATCACGCATCTGGTAGTGCCAGCAGCCCTGGTGGAGCGCGAAGCCGTGGCAGAAAACGATGGTCCGGTCCGCGCCCACGTCGCCGACGTCCGAACGGTCGCGCACCTCGACGTGCAGCGGTACGCCGTCGTCGGCCCGGACCGTCAGCGGACGGCCCCGCAGGAGACCGAACAGCTCGCCCGCGGCCGGGTCGGAGCGGCGCCGTACCCTCTCGACGGCGTAGCGCTGGGTCGCGACGCCGACGGCGACACCGGCGACCGCCATGCCGGCCGCCGCGGTCAGGAGACCCATGCGTCGCCTGCCTCCCGTCACGCCGCCGCTCCGGAGTACGTCCGCGGAACCCGCGGCCCTATCCGGCTGACGATCTCGTAGGAGATGGTGCCCAGCGCGTCCGCCCAGTCCTGGGCGGTCGGCTCGCCGTGATCACCCGGACCGAAGAGCACCACCTCGTCGCCGGCCCGCACCGGGTCGTCGCCGAGGTCGAGCACGAACTGGTCCATGCAGACGGTCCCGGCGATCCGCCGGCGCTTCCTACCAGCGAGAACCTCGGTCGTGTTCGTCGCGTGCCTCGGAACACCGTCGGCGTACCCGAGAGGGACCAGGCCAACCGTGGTGTCCCGCGCGGTCGTGTACCGGTGGCCGTACGAAACCCCGCTGCCCTCGGGCACCCGCTTCACCAGCACCAAGGGGGCGGTGAGCGTCATCGCGGGCCGGAGTCCGAAGGTGCCCCGGCCCGGTATGGGGGACAGCCCGTAGGTGGCGATGCCCGGACGCACCAGGTCGAAGTACGCCTCCGTCTGGGTAAGCGTGGCAGCCGAGTTGGCGATGTGGCGCACCTCCGGGCGCACGCCCGCCTTCTCGGCGAACGCGACGGCGTCGCGGAAGCAATCGAGCTGGCGGGCGATCGAGGGGTGTCCGGGCTGGTCGGCGCAGGCCAGGTGCGACCATACGCCGACAATGTGGACGGAGCCGTCCGCCTGCGCCGCGAGCGCGGCGTCCACCAGGGACGGCCAGTCCGCCACCGGCGCGCCTCCCCGGCTGAGCCCGGTGTCCACCTTGAGGTGCACGCGGGCGATCCGGCCGGCCCGCCGTGCGCCCGCGACGATGTCGTCGATGGACCACGGGCCGGCGGCGGACAGGTCTATCCCCGCCCGGATCGCGTCGGCGAACGGCTCGCCGGGCACGGCCAACCAGGCGAGGATTGGCGCGTCGATGCCGGCGGCCCGAAGGGCCAGCGCCTCGTCGGGGAACGCGACGCCGAGCCAGGTGGCCCCGCCGCTCAGCGCGGCCCTGGCGGCCGGCACCATCCCGTGGCCGTACCCGTTGGCCTTGACCACGGCCATCAGCTCGGCGCCGCCGGTGCGCGCGCGCAGGCCGGCCACATTCGCCCGGATGGCGTCCAGGTCGATGTGCGCCTCGGCTCGCTGCGCGGTCGTCATGTTGCCAGTGTGACAGTCAGGCCCAAGGGGCGATCTTTCGCACACAGGTTACGGCGCGTCGAACCGTGTCGGGGGCGGCTCGGCGAGCAGCCGGCGGGTGGTCTCCAACCCCCACGAGTCCAGGCTGAGCAGCCGGTCGCTGGACGCACGCAGCCCGCCGTAGCGCTCCACGTGTGCCGCCCACTCGGCGCGCCGCTCCACGTCCGGGCGGGCGAGCAGGCAGTCCGGGTCGTTCACCCAGAACCTGCCGTGCTGGTAGGCGCGGGCGGCCCCGGACAGCTCGGCGGCCCGCTGGGAGGGAGCGCTGGGCTCGTCGCGGGTCGGCTCGTACCTCGGCGCGGTGTCCGGGCTCACCCGCATCGCGTCCACCAGCCCCACCGTGGGCAGCAGGGGCGCGCCGCAACCGAGCAGGTACGCGTCGCCGATCGCGTCCCGGATGATGCGCAGTCCCTCGGCATACGCCTGCAGCGCCGACGCGTCCTGGTGGCGATGGCCGGGTACGGCACCGCCGTAGATGAAGTCGATCTTGAAGTAGTCGAAACCCTGCTCCCGCAGGACGGCGAAGACCTCGTGCAGGTACGCCGCCGCGTCCGGGTGGGTGACGTCGAGCGCGAACAGCCGCTGCCCCCAGTTGCGCCCGGCATCGGCTGGTTGGGTGCCGCCGCCGACCAGCCAGTCGGGATGCTCGGCGCGCAGGGCCGAACCTTCGCCGACGAGGAACGGCGCTACCCAGATACCGGCGCGCCGCCCACGGTCACGGATGCGCGCGGCCAGGTCGGGCAGCGACCGGAAGGCATCGGACAGGGTGAGCCAGTCGCCGATCCCGGCCTGGTATCCGTCGTCGATCTGTACGACGTCGACGGGCAGCTCGAGATCGTCGATCGCGTCCAGGTTCTCGACGACGTCGTCCTCGGTCACCTTGGTGAAGTACTGGTACCAGGAGCACCATGCGGTCGGCGCGGGGCGCGGGGAGTCCATGCCGACCCGGGCCGCGTAGGCGTCGGCCCACCGCCGCAGCGCGCCCTCCAACCCGCCCGGACCGTCGTCGGTGAGGTGCTCGACCGGTCCGGAGGCGCGCACGACAAGGTGGTCCCCGGCCCGCCCCGCCCGCACCGACGGCACCTCGGCGCGCGGGTCGGGCGCGGCGAACACGTGCACCGGCCCGCCATCGCCGGCGTCGAGAGCGAGCAGCCCTTCACCCTGGTAGACGTCGGCGGACGGCAGGCGGTCGGGCAGGTAGCACAGCGCCGTCGAGTGCGGGTCGGGTGAACGCACCGGAGGGTCGCCGACCCGATACGTGGTCGTGGGACTCCACGACTGCCACCCCTCCTCGTACACCAGGGCGCGGTCGGAATCCACCGGAACCTCGGCAACGAGTGCGAACTCGACCTCTCCCATACATCGCTCCCTTCACAGGGTCGGTGACCAGCCAAAGCGACATTTCGGGCACGATTTTGGTCACGAACTCTGTGTAGGCATCAGCTCTGCGCAGGCATCAGTATGCGCAGCCCGGCCCGTATCGCCTCGACCAGGCCCGCCTCGTTGAGGTCCTCCGGACCGCGGAGCACCGGCGCGGACACGAAGTCGTCCACCGCGTACAGCACCCGGCGCAGCGCGTCGGCCAGCGGGCCGACCGCGTGCTCGCCGTCGCCGATCTCCCGGTCCCGGGCGGCCAGCCACGCGGGTACGAACTGGTCGGCTCCGATGCTGCCCCCGGCCAGTTGGCGCATCAGGCTGAGCTGCTCGCCGACCCCGCTGCCCGGCGGCACCTCGGACGCGCCGGACCACGCCTTCCACCGCGGCGCATGGTGCGGGCCCGAGGCCACGCAACCGAAGGCGTAGGCCGCCTCCACCAGCGTGGGGCCAACGTCCCGCGCCCCCCAGGCGTACTCGGCGAAGCTGCGTTTGGCCTCGTCGACGTCCGCGCCGAGCGCGGCCTCGACGAACGACGGGGAACCGGCGGCGACTCCGTACCCAAGGGTGGTCACCAGCAGCGCGGCGGTGAAGCCCGGCGGAACCACCAGGAAGTCGGTGAGCCCGTACCGCGCGGCCTGCTGGGCCAGGGCCGGCGGGTTCTGGGGAAGCACGACCACCGGCTCGTTCAGGTACTCCGGCTGGGTGCGACAGGCGAGGAGATGGTCGACGCCCAGCCGCAGCGCGGCTAGCACCATGCGCTCGGCCATCCGCGCGTCCATCAAGACGGCTCCGGCCTGTTGCGCGACCGGGGCCGGGAACGGCACGGCCTCCCTGCCCTCCCCGGACAGCCAGTCCCACTGCAGCTCCTGCGGCCGGCTAAGCAGTCGGCGCACCAGGTCCTTTGCGATGCCCGGCCGCAGCGGACCGGGCTCGTGCCGCCTCCGCCGCCCACTCATGGGATCTCCGGAATGCTCATAGCGTCCCCAGGGTGACGACGTCGTGGTACTGCGTAGGGGTGAGCCGCCAGGCCGACCAGAACTCGCCCCCCGGACGGAAGACCACGGCGATTCGCGTCCGTGGGTCGTAGTAGATGGTGGCCGGCCGCCCGCCGTAGCGGGCGTTGTGGATGTGGGCCGTGTCCGTCGCGTCCACGAACGCCTCGAGCGCCCCCCGGAGCAGCTCGCCGTGCCGTTGGGTGTACCGCGGCGGCAGGTCGAACAGCGGCGCGCACCTGTCGTACCGCTTCTGTAGGTGCCAGGGCGGGAACGCCAGCCGGGACGACGGACGAGCCTGCGTGGCGGCGGACGGGCGGTCACCCTCGAGCACCCGTCGCGCGGTCTCGGGAACCGCAAGGCCGAGCGCCCGCGCGGCCCCGTAGTACAGGACCTGGCCGGGGGTGAGATTGCTGAGGAACTCCCTGGTGGTCCTGCCGGGATCGCGCAGGAATCCGGCGGCACCGCCGACACCCAGCGCACCGGTGGGTAGCGCCCAGATCCCGCCCAGGACGGCGAGCAGCCCGAGCGCCCCCGCCGGGGCGGCGAGCTGGCCGGGCGGGGACAGCCCGTACCACCAGTTCGCCAGCTCGTCGTGGAGGGCGGCCACGAACGCCGGGCCCACGCCGCCGCCGGCTGCACCCCCGGCAGCGCCTGCGGCCCAGACGGCCCGGGAGGCCACGGCGAGGCCGGCCGCCACGCCCACCACCGCCAGCACACCCGCCAGCACACCCGCCAGCACACCCACCGCGGCGCCCGAGGCTGCCGCGCCCGCCATGGCCGGGGCGGCCGCGTCCGGGAGCAGGGTACGAGTCAACCGCTCGGCCCGGCGACGCACCTCCGCGCGTGGCGGCACGTCGCGGCGGGGCCGGCCCGCCGCACGGTGGACGGCCTGGGCCAGCTCGCGCCGTTCCCGTACCACGCGCAGCGCGGAGAAGAAGACCATCGGGCCGCGCCGCGCGGCCACCAGGAACACCGCACCCTCGTGGACGGCCCGCATCAACGCCTGGGTGGAGGCGACGAGGGCGCCGCCGAGTCCGCCGGCCAGCCGATGGAACACCGGCGCGGCGTAGTCGGGCACCGTACCTCGGATCCGTTGGGCCATGCCTTCGGCCGCCGCGGCCAGACGATCCCCCGGCGCCTTCCCGGGCAGCGGCGGGATCAGATCCTCCGCCAGGACGACGGCCCGGTAGTCCAGCACGACGGCGACCACCAGCAGGACGAGCAGCAGCCAGCGGGCGGCATGCCCGTAGCCGAAGAGGGCGTGCAGCAGCTGCACCGGCCAGCCGAGCGACTCCTCCTCGCCGAACATCGCCGTCACCGCGTCGGCCCAACCCATGTGGTCGAGTACGGCGAGGAGGAAGCAAAACAGCGGAAGCAGCCACACGAGCCGGCCGTACCGCCGGCGGAGCCGTACCGCGAGCCCGATGCCGAGCCCGATCAGGCCGGTCAGGACGAGGTGCCCCGGGAACCGTACCGAGCCGACGTCCACCCAGCCCGGCAGCAGGTGCGTCCAGGCGTACTGGAAGCCCGCCGCGACCTCGAACGCCGGGACCGCCGCGCCGGGCGGGGCGGCCACCCGGCGCACGGCGTCCTCGGCCAGCTGGAAGCCCGCACCGGTGGCGGCCGCGATCAGACAGAAGTCCACCACGGCGAACCGCCGCACCCGGTGCCGCGCGCAGATCACGAGCAGCAGCAGCGGGCTGAGCTTGAGCAGCTCCTCGATCGGGCCGGCCAGGTAGACGACGGCGAACTGGTCGTCCACGCGGAGGCCGAGCGAGGTCGCCGCGACCGCCTCGACCAGCCCGATCGGGACGGCGAGCAGCGCGCCCACGACGAGGAAGCCGGCGCAGAAGGCGAACGAGACGGTGCGCGACCGGCTCAGCACTGCCAGCTGCACGAGCGCCACGAGCAGCCCAAAGCCGACGACCGGGGCGACACGCACCGCGGGCACGCCGGCCAGCGCGATGCCGAGCAGGATCAGCGCGATCCACGACCACAACGCGTGCGCCCGGCGCAGCCCTCGGCCGAGAGCGGGATGCCGGTCCCGGAGACGGCCCAGCCTGCGGCCCCAACGCTCGGAGAAGTCCGGGCGTACCGGAACCTCCGGCTCACGCCGTAAACCGGCAGACGGAGGCAGCCCCGCGGCCGCGGCCGAACTGTCTGCCGCGCTCATGCCGCCCTCTTCATCCGATGAATGGGCCACTCAGCCGATAGGTCCGGGTGAATGGCCCATTCATCGGAGGTGAAACCCGCAGACGCGACCATGGCTCACTCCTCGGCGTCGGCACCGCTGACGACCTCGGTGTCAGCACCATAGACCGCACCGAACGCGCGCGGCAGTGCCTCGATGACGTCCGACGAGGAGATGGGCACCCCGGCGGCGGACGAAGCGGCCGGTGAAGCGGCAGGCAGCGCGGTGAGCCGAGCCGCGAGCCCGTGCAGGTACGCCGCGGCCGACGCGGCGTCGAGCGCGTTCATCCCACCGGCGAGCAGCGCCCCGCCGAGCCCCGATAGCACGTCGCCGCTGCCGGCGGTGGCCAGCCACGGCGTGCCGGTGGGGTTCACCCGCGCCGGACGCTCCGGCTCGGCGATGACCGTCGTCGAGCCCTTCAGCAGCACAGTGACCCCGAGCTGCTCGGCCGCGCGGCGCACGTGCTCCAGCCGGCGCGCCTCCACCTCGCCGCGCTGTCCGCCGACGAGCCGGGTGAGCTCACCGGCGTGCGGGGTGAGCACGGTGGGCGCGGCCCGGCGCTCCAGCCAGCCGCGGTGCCGGGCGAGCAGGGTGATCCCGTCGGCGTCGACGAGCACCGGCACCTCGGTGGACAGGACGGCCTCCAGCACCCGCGCGGCCGCGTCATCGGTGCCGAGCCCAGGTCCGACCACCCAGGCCTGCACCCGTCCGGCACCCAACACCCCCGCGCCGTCGCCGGGCTCGATCACCGTGGTGACCACCTCCGGCCAGCGTCCCCGGACCACCTCGACCGGGTCCGCCACCGAGACCAAGCGCACCATGCCGGCGCCGCCGGCGACCGCACCTCCCACGGTGAGGGAGGCCGCCCCGGTGAACTGCTCGCCGCCCGCGACCACGCCGACGACGCCGCGGCGGTACTTGTCGGATTCCGGTTTGGGCCGGGGCAGCATCGCCGCCAGGTCGCCGGTGCCCATCGCCACCACGTCGGGGTCGGAGAGATGGTCGCCGAGGCCGATGTCCACCAGCTCTCCGACGCCGGCGTACGAGGCGCCGGGATCGACCAGGAGGCCCGGCTTCCAGGTACCGAACGTCACCGTGACGTCGGCCTGGACCGCCGTACCCTCGACGCATCCGGTGCTCGCGTCCACCCCGCTCGGTACGTCGACGGCCACCACCAGCCCCGGCACCTCCGAGGTACGCGAGGCCAGCCGCGCGTACGGATCCCGGAGGCCGCCGCTGACGCCGATGCCGACGAACCCGTCGATGACGAGGTCCGCGCCGTCGAGGGTGTCCAGGGCATCGGCGAGGGCGTCCTCGCCGGCGCCGTCCGTCCCGTGCTCGCCGCCGCGGAGGGCGAGGGTCAGTCCCCCGGCGCGGCGCAGCGCGGCGAGCCCTTGGGCGTGGACCTTCGATCCGGCCAGGATGGCCGTGACGCCGGCGCCGCGGCGGGCGAGCCGTGCCCCGGCGTACAGGGCGTCGCCGCCGTTGTCGCCGCTGCCCACCAACAACGCCACGCGAGCGCCGTACACCCGGGACCGCCGCGGAGCTGCCCGACTGACAAGCAGCCGGGCGCAGACGGCCGCGAGCCCGGCGGCCGCACGCTGCATAAGCGTGCCCTCGGGCAGCCGGGCCATCAGGGCCTGCTCGGCGGCCCGGACCTTGCCGACCTCGTGTGCGTAACGCATCTTTCGTCTATTGATCGTTGGTGTCCCGACGGGACACTACCCTTCGGCCACCACCACGGCGACGGCGACGTCCCCATCATGGCTGAGCGACACGTGCCAGCCGCGCACTCCGAGACGCTCCGCCACGCTCGCGACGGTGCCGCGTGTCTCGAGGGTGGGACGTCCGCCCGAGTCGGACCGGATCTCCGCGTCGAGCCAGCGCAACCCGGGCGGCGCGCCGAGCGCCTTGGCCAATGCCTCCTTGGCGGCGAACCGGGCCGCCAGCGATCGGGGCGAGCGCCCACGCTCCGCCTCGGTGAACAGCCGCGTCGCCAGCCCAGGGGTACGGCGCAGCGCCCGCTCGAACCGCCCGACGTCGACGACGTCGATCCCTACCCCAACGATCACGGCTACAGCCTGGCATGCCTGTGTACAAGAAAGCAGGTCGCGCGGCTCGCTGATATCCTTTCCACGGCGCCTTGGTAAGGAATGGCTTAATGAGTATGGACTACATGGCGAGGCTTACTTCCAAGGGACAGATCACGATTCCCAAGGCGGTCAGGGAAGCGCTGGAGCTCTCGGAAGGAGATCAGGTCATGTTCCGTGTCGAAGGCGACCAGGCGCGCCTGACCCGTGTACCGGACTTCTTCGAGCTCAAGGGCAGCGTCCCCGTCCCCCCGGAGGTACTGGGGCTGTCGTGGGGCGAGATCCGGGAGCTTGCCTGGACCCTGCCAGACCCGGACGAGGACGAGGAGCCGGGGTGAGGGCGTTCCTGGACACCAACGTCGTGGTCAGGTACTTCACAAGGGATCCGCCCGAACAGGCCGATGCGGCCGAACGTTTCCTGCGCGACGCGGAGGAGCTCTGGGTTGCGGATCTGATCGTCGCGGAGGTCGTCTACGTGCTGCGGCGGGTCTACCGCATACCTCGGCCCGTCGTCGCGTCGGGCCTGCGTTCGATGCTTGGTGTCCGGAACATCGTCACGAACAACCCGGCCCTCCTGTTGCGCGCGATCGAGATCTACGAGACAAGGCGTTTGGCCTTCGCCGACGCCTACATAGCGGCGGCCGCCGAGATGTCCGGGGCCGGCACGGTCGCCTCGTTCGACAAGGGGCTCGACCGACTGGGCACGGTGAAGCGCGTCGAGCCAGCCTAATTCGGCCGCCAGCCGCACCCCCTGGCCGTCACTCGAAGGGGCCGTGCCCTACTCGACGGTGACCGACTTGGCGAGGTTGCGGGGCCGGTCGACGTCGTGCCCCTTGGCGAGCGCGAGCTCGCAGGCGAACACCTGCAGCGGGACGGTCGACACCAGCGGCTGCAACAGGGTCGGGGCCTGCGGTACCGCGATGAGCGTGTCGGCGTAGCCGACGACGCTGTCGTCTCCTTCCTCGGCGATGACTATCGTGCGGGCGCCGCGGGCGCGGATCTCCTGGATGTTCGAGACGATCTTTTCGTGCAGCGGACCCCGACCACGCTTCGGCGGCACCACGACGACGACGGGCAGGCCGTCCTCGATGAGCGCGATCGGGCCATGCTTCAGCTCCCCAGCGGCGAACGCCTCGGCATGCATGTACGCCAGCTCCTTGAGCTTCAGCGCGCCCTCCAAGGCGACCGGGTAGCCCACGTGCCGGCCCAGGAACAGCACGCACTTGGCGTCCGCGAGCGAACCCGCCAGGGCCCGTACCGGCGCCACCGTGCCGAGCACCTGCTCGACCTTCTCCGGCATCGCGGCGAGCTGGTGGATGACGGCAATGACCTCGTCGCCGTACTTCGTGCCCCGCACCTGGGCGAGGTAGAGACCCACCAGGTTGCAGGCGACGAGCTGGGTGAGGAACGTCTTGGTCGCCGCGACACCGACCTCGGGACCGGCGTGGGTGTACAGCACGGCGTCCGAGGCCCGCGGGATCGTCGAGCCGTTGACGTTGCAGATCGCCAACACCCGCGAACGCTGCTCGCGGGCGTAGTTGACGGCCATGAGCGTGTCGAGCGTCTCGCCGGACTGAGAGATCGCTATGACGAGGGTCGACCGGTCGAGGATCGGGTCGCGGTACCGGAACTCGCTCGCCAGCTCCACCTCGCAGGGGATCCGGCACCAGTGCTCGATCGCGTACTTCGCGATGAGCCCGGCGTGGTACGCGGTACCGCAGGCGACGATGACGATCTTGTCGATGTCGCGGAGCTCGTCGTCGGAGAGCCGCATCTCGTCCAGCGTCAGCGTGCCGTCCTCGCCCACCCGGCCGAGCAACGTCTCGGCGACCGCCCGCGGCTGCTCGGCGATCTCTTTGAGCATGAAGTACTCGTAGCCGCCCTTCTCGGCGGCCGAGGCGTCCCAGTCGACGTGGTACTCCCGAGCCGGTGCCGGGCTGCCGTGGAAGTCGGTCACCGCTATGCGGTCGCGGTACAGCTCGACCACCTGGTCCTGGCCCAGCTCGACGGCCTGCCGGGTGTGTGCGATGAAGGCGGCCACGTCGCTGGCGAGGAAGTTCTCGCCGTCCCCCCGCCCAACCACCAGCGGTGAGTTGCGGCGGGCGCCGACCACTGTCTCCGGGTCTTCGGAGTGCACGGCCACCAGGGTGAACGCCCCCTCCAGCCGCGCGCATATCCGCCGCATCGCCTCGGCGAGGCCGCCCGCCTCGTGCAACTCCTCCTCCAGCAGGTGGGCGACGACCTCGGTGTCGGTCTCCGAGGTCAGCTCGTGGCCGCGGCCCTCGAGCCAGGTACGCAGCGCGGCGAAGTTCTCGATGATCCCGTTGTGTACGACGGCGACCGAGCCGGTGCAGTCCACGTGCGGATGGGCGTTGGGGTCGTTCGGCGGCCCATGCGTTGCCCAACGGGTATGGCCGAGCCCGACGCTGCTCTCCGGCCAGGACCGCTCCGCCAGCGCCGCCTCGAGATTGGCCAACTTGCCGGCGCGCTTGGCGGTGGCGAGCTTGTCGTCCGCGAGCACCGCCACCCCGGCCGAGTCGTACCCGCGATACTCCAGCCGCCGCAGTCCGTCGATAACGACAGAAAGCGCGGGCTTCGCTCCGACGTACCCCACGATTCCGCACATGACGGTCAGAGTACCCGGCGCGGGCCGGCCCACCGAGTCCGTGGCACCTGCAATTGCGTCGCGCTATCCGGTGGTCACGCAGCGCTGGTGGAAGCGATCCCCACGCGTTCCGGGCTCTGCCCGATACGCAGGTCCCGATGGCCATACGATGACGCCGGAACAGGATACAAAGTGTGGGAGCAGAGGGGTTATGACCGACGACCACCATTTTGCGTTGGTCCGGTTAGCTGCTCTGCTCTGGAGCGGCGCGGACGCCAGTGGCGAGCATCAGCTCGCCCGCGCGCACCGGCTCGCCCGCTGGGCGCTGCGGCGTCGACCGATGCGTGGGGGTGGGCCGGACTATCGGGAAGCCCGTGGGCGGGTGCTGCGCCACATTCTCGTCGAGGAACAGCACCCGAAGCCGGCCCAGCTGTCCTGGCGGCTACACATGGAACCCGTCGCGCCCAGCGGTGATGCGGGACGGCTGAGCGCCGAGATCAGCGAGATGACCCCGGAGAGCCGCGCGGCCTACCTGCTCGTGCGGTTGGAAGGGCTGGAAGAGGACGAGGCGCTCGGCGAGCTCGCGGCGGCCGGCCGCAGGGCCGTCGTCGACCCTGGCGTCACCCTGGCCCGGGTCGAGGCCGCCACCGGGCTGTCCGCGGACCGTCAGTGCGAGCTGCTTTCCGGACCCGACCTCGATCCGGCCCGAGTGCTGGTGTCGCGACGCGCCCGGCTCGAACTCCTGCCCCGGCTCAGCCGGCGGTACCTGGTGGCTGCCGGTGCCCTGGTGCTGGCCGTCGCCGCGACCGCGGGCATCCGGGCCGCCGTCGGGGCGGCTACCCGTACCGCCAACCCGTGGGACGAGGTACGCACCGTCGCCGCTGGCGAGTGGCGCAAGACGGAGCGGCCGGGCCTCTCCGTTTGGCCGACGACCGGGAACCTCCGCGGCGACACCGCGTTGCTCCAGGAGGCGGCCCGGGCCTGGTACCTCGCCGGACGTGGCGCCTCCGTCGACCTGTACGACTGGCCGACCCCCCGCTGGTGGCCGGACCGGGGCGACCGGGTTCAGGTGCTGTTCGCGGGAAACGTCGACGGCCGTACTACGGTGCTCATGCGCCAGCACGACCTGCTGGCGCAGTACACCAGGCCCGGCCCCCTAGGGAAGCTCGGGGACGACGTGGGCGGCGGGATACCCCGGCTGGCGATACGGCCGCTGCCCGACCCGCCTGCCTCCGGCGCCTTCGGGGCGATGCTGCCGATGGGCACCGTGAGCGACACGCGCGAGTCGTCGGCGAGCACCGCGCACGGCGAGGACCCGGCGAGCGGGCAGGGAAGCGAACAATCGGGCACCGCCGGCGATGCGGGAGTGCGGTTTCTCGTGCCTCCGTGGCTGACCCGGATGAACGTCTCCGGGCTGGACGGCTCCGGGCTGGACGGCAGCCGGGAGGCGTCCAGCCGGCCCAACTGGCGGCCGGTGCAGGTCAGCGACGGCGTCACCGCCCCGCTCCGCGTCCCGGAGGGTCAGGGGTGTAGGTCCGCCCTCCTGATGAGCTGGAAGGGCGAGGGCTCCTGGCGATTCGCGGTGTACCGCCCGGACAGCTCCTCCCCCACGCGTCTGGCCTTGATCCGGCCCTCCAAGGACGAGGCGGCGAACCTCCTCCGGTCGGTCACCTCGCCGGCGGCGTTGCAGGCGCTGCGGGGTGTGCTGTGCGACGACGCGCTACTGGCCAAGGACGTCACCGTCGATTCGCTCGATCTCGGGGTGGTGTGGCGCGGCCGACTGCCCGACGCCACCGAGCCGGTCTCCCTCGTCTACGTCAAGGCCCGGTACGTGGGCAGCGACGCGGTGTCCGGCCGGGCGACCGAGGCTGCCGCCTTCGTCGGCGGCGACACCGGCCGGCGGGCGGCGACGTACGTCGTCACCCGGAGGCCGTACCGCGACGCCGGGATCACCGAGGCCGGCGCCGTCGCCACCTGGTGGCGGGCGGAGTCGGGGCGCTGGTACTACCTCGTGGCCGGTGGGTCGAACGTCGAGCGGATCCGGCTGTCCGGCGGCATCGCCCAGGAGGTCTACGACCGCGAGGCGGCCGTGCCGGGCCCGTCCGCCGCCAAGCCCGACGACCTGCCGAAGGTCAAGGTGGAGGCGTTCGACGCCGCCGGCGAACCGGTACCGGTGGCGACGCGGTAACGGTCCACAGCGCCCACCGCGCGCCTGGTAATTGGTGTGGACCGCTGGCGTCACGTATCTCGCCCTCGTGGCCCTGCTGGCCTGGCAGGCGTTGCGCGGTCAGTCGGTGATCGCGCCCGACGCCCACACCGTCGGCGCATTCGGCGGCCTCGCCCTGGCGGCCGCGGCGGCCGCGGCGGCCGTGCTGCTGCACGCCCGGCGGCCTCCCCACCGCCGTGATCTTGCAGAAATTCAAATCCTCAGATCTTGAATTTCTGGCTCTTCGTGGGTTTCCGTGGGTGGTTGGGCGTGTCGTGATGGGCGCACCCCGTTCCTGGTCTCTACGTTTCGGGCTGTTCAAGGTCTCGAGACGAGAGGGGAACGGGGTGCGTTCGTTCAGACTATGGCGGCGGTGGCGGCGTGGGCGCGGATCGCTTGGGAGACGGTGGGCTCGATCATCACCCGGGTGATGGCCGACCACGACGCCGACGCCGACGCCGCGGTGGCTGGTGGGGCCGGGGATCGGCTGGCTGGGGTGCGCCGCATCGGCATCGATGAGGTGTCCTACGCCCGGGGGGATAAGTATCTGGTGGTGGTGGTCGACCACGGCAGCGGGCGGCTGCTGTGGGTCGGTGTGGGCCGGTGTGGGTCGACAGAAGACGACGTTGGCCGCCTTCTTCGACGTCCTCGGCGAGGACCGCTGCGCCCAGATCGCGTTGGTCAGCGCGGACGGGGCGGACTGGATCGCCGGCCTCGACATCTCCGTGGCGCTGCGCTGCCCGAACGCGGCGCTGTGCACGGACCCCTTCCACGTCGTCAAATGGGGCCAACCAGGCCCTCGATCAGGTGCGGCGACGGGTGTGGAACACCGCCCGCCGCCACGGCTCCACCGCGCTCGCCCCGGAACTCAAAAGGCGCCCGCTACGCGCTGGTGACAAACCCGCAGGACCTCACCGGGCGGCAGGCCGCCAAGCTGTCACCGATCCGCGAGGTCAACAACCACCTCTACCACGCCTACCTGCTCAAAGAACCACTACGTCTGGTCTTCGCCCCCGGCGGCGACGACCGCGTCCTCCTGCTGGAGGAATGGCTGGCCTGGGCCGCCCGCCGCCGAATCGGCGAGTCCGTCGAACTCGCCGCCAAAATGCGCCGCTTCCACCATGACCCACGCAAACCAGCGAAGAGCCAGAAATTCAAATCCGGACCGGTTCAAATTTCTGCAAGATCACGACCAAGGGGGTTGGGGGCGGCGGGTCAGCCGAGCGCGGAGCGTACGACCGCGGCGAGGCGATCCGCTACCCCGTGGGCCTGCTCCTCGCTGGGCGCCTCGACCATCACCCGGACCATCGGCTCGGTGCCGCTCGGACGGATCAGCACCCGTCCGGTGTCGCCGAGCTCGGCCTCGGCAGCGGCTACCGCCGCCGCGAGCTCGGCGGACTCCGCGGCTCGGGACTTGTCCACACCCTGCACGTTGACCAGGACCTGCGGCAGCCGGCTCATCACCCGCGCCAGCTCGTCCAGCGGGAGCCCGCCGCGGGCCACCGCACCCAGTAGGTGCAGCGCGGTCAGCAGCCCGTCGCCGGTGGTCGCGTGGTCGAGCATGACGATGTGGCCCGACTGCTCACCGCCGAGGACGTAGTCGCCCTTCCTCATGGCCTCGAGGACGTACCGGTCTCCCACCTTGGTCTCGGCGACGTTGATCCCCTGCTCCCGCATCGCGATCTTGAAGCCGAGGTTCGACATCACGGTGACCACCACCGTGTCGTGCCGCAGCCGCCCCCACTCCCGCATCGAGGTCGCCAGGATCGCCATTATCTGATCGCCATCCACCACCTCGCCGTCGGCGCTCACGGCCAGACACCTGTCGGCGTCGCCATCGTGCGCGATGCCGACGGAGGCGCCCTGCTCGACGACTGCCTTGCGCAACATGTCGAGGTGGGTGGAGCCGCAGCCGTCGTTGATGTTGAGCCCATCGGGTCGGGCGCCGATCGCCACGACCTCGGCCCCAGCACGCCGCAGCGCCTGCGGCGCGACCGCGTACGCGGCGCCGTGCGCGCAGTCGACGACCACCCGCAGCCCGTCCAAGGGATGCGGAACGGTGGCAACGAGGTGATCGACGTAGCGTTCGGCCTCGCCGTACGCGTCGCGGACCCGGCCGACACCGGGGCCGACCGGGCGCGACGACTGCTGACGGAGCCGCGCCTCGATAGCGTCCTCGACCTCGTCGGGAAGTTTGTGGCCGCCCCGCGCGAAGAACTTGATGCCGTTGTCGGGCGCCGGATTGTGGCTCGCCGAGAGCACCACTCCGAGGTCGGCGTCCAGCGCATCGGTGAGGTGCGCCACCGCGGGGGTCGGCAGTACCCCGAGACGGAGCACGTCGACGCCCGCGCTGGCGAGCCCGGCGACGACGGCGGCCTCGAGGAACTCTCCGGATGCCCGCGGGTCCCGCCCGACGACCGCCGTGGGGCGTCGCCCGACGAACGCGCCCTCGTCGCCGAGCACCTGGGCGGCGGCCACGGAGAGCCCGAGCGCGAGCTCGGCCGTCAGGTCGCGGTTTGCGATTCCCCGGACCCCGTCGGTACCAAAGAGTCGGCTCATGAAGGAAACCTCAAGGCTCTCGGTGCTGGCTGGCAAGGGCCCACGAGGCCCAGCCAGCATCGCATGCCGCGTGCCCCGGTTCCGCCGCGAGGCAGGCAAGCGAGCCAGTCCGCAGGGTCACCGGCGGCCAAGCGGCCTCACCGCAGGCAAGGCGCTTCGTGGGCCACGGCGTAGCCGGGCGCCATCCGATTAGCGCTTGGAGTACTGCGGTGCCTTGCGGGCCTTCTTCAGGCCGTACTTGCGGCGCTCCTTGACGCGGGCGTCCCGGGTCAGGAAGCCGGCCTTCTTCAGCGACGGGCGGAACTCCGGATCGAGTTCACCCAGCGCACGGGCGATGCCCAGGCGCAGCGCGCCCGCCTGGCCACTCGGCCCGCCGCCGCGGACGCGGGCGAAGACGTCGAAGCGCTCCTCGACACCCAACGCAACGAACGGCTCGTTGATGAGCTGCTGATGCACCCGGTTGGGGAAGTGCGACGACAGCGGCTGCCCGTTGACCTGCCACTTCCCGGAACCAGGGATCAGCCGGACCCGAGCGACCGCCTCCTTACGGCGCCCGGTTCCCGCGGTCGGGCCAGTCACCGGGGGTGGTGCCTCCTCGGGGACCTCGACGGCGGGCGTCTCGGTCGAGTACTCGACCGAGACCCCCTCCGCAGGGGCCTCTTGGCCCGGGGCGCCCTGCCCGTATTCCGTTTCTGTGTCCGGTGCGGGCGTCTCGACGCCGGTAGGCTCGGCCACGTTCGGCTCTCCTCGTCTCAGTCTCAGCTGCCCGGGTTCTGACTGCCCGGGCAGACGGACCCCCGCAAGTGACTCACTGCGGGATCTGTGTGATCTCGTACGGCACCGGCTTCTGCGCCTGGTGCGGGTGTTCAGGGCCGGCGTAGACCTTCAGCTTCCGGAACATCTTCCGGCCCAGCGAGTTCTTGGGAAGCATCCCCTTGACGGCCTTCTCGACCACACGTTCCGGCCGGCTGGCCATCAGGTCGCCGTAGCCGATCGACCGTACGCCACCAGGGTACCCGGAGTGCCGGTATGCCCGCTTCTGCTCCAGCTTCCTGCCGGTGAGGACGACCTTCTCGGCGTTCACGACGATCACGAAGTCGCCGGTGTCGACGTGCGGCGCGTAGACGGGCTTGTGCTTGCCCCGCAGCAGCGTCGCCACCTGGCTGGCCAGGCGACCGAGCACGACATCGGTGGCGTCGACGACGTGCCAATGCCGCTGGATGTCGGAGGGCCTGGGTGTATATGTGCGCACGGTCGTAGCCTCTGCTTCTGGTCACGGTCTTGGGAGTCCGGCCCCGGCGACCGGGGCGGCGATCGGCCCCGCGGTGCTCGTCCGCCGTGCGGGCCGACACTCAAGCGAATGGAAGGATACCGACGCAGGCAGATCAGGGTCAAAAAGACCGTCGATCTGGGTGGTCCGTCCCTGTCAAATATCTGTTGTCCTGACGCTACGCTCGGGTTTCATGGGCTACCGGGGAAGTCAGGGGGACCCTCCACCCGAGGGTAACTGGCCGCCGCCTCCGCCACCGGGCGGGGAGCCGCAGCCGCCGTACGGACAACCACCTTACGGACAACCACCGTACGGCCAGCCGTCCTATGGGCAGCCGCCGTACGGGCAGCCGGGGCCGCCACCGGGACCCCAGCCGCCCTACGGCGATCCATATGGGCAGCCGCCGTACGGACAACCGCCGTACGGACAGCCCCCTTACGGGCAACCGCCGTACGGGCAGCCTCCCCCCGGCGGTCCCGGCTGGCCGCCCGGCGGACCCGGAGGGCCGGGCGGGCCCGGGGACATGGGGCCGTACGAACCCTCGCCGAGGAGCAACGCGCCGCTCATCATCGGGATCGTGGCCGGGGTAATCATCCTGCTGGCCGGCGGCGGAGGAGCCTTGGCCTTCGCACTGTCCAGCGGGAGGGGGCCGGGACCGCCGGCCCCCTCGCCGACGCCCACCATGGCCGCACCCACGACCCCGACGCAGGCCACGCCGACCCCTACGCCCACGCTGAGCGGCGACTTCCTTGCCCGGCTGAACCAGCGGGAGAGCGATCCCGAGCCGTTGACGCTTGACGAGATCTTCCGCGACAAGAAGGTCGCCGCCAAGGGCCGCACCTACACGCGGGCCGCGCGCAAGGAGGACAAGAACTGCGCCTCGGCGGTGCGTGGCTCCGCGCTGCAGACCGCGCTCCGGCGGGGAGACTGCACGCAGCTGCTGCGCGCCAGCTACATCAGCGAGAACGGCGACGTCGTCGGCACGATCGGCATAGCGAACCTCGTCGACGCGGACGCGGCCAGACGGGCCTTCAACTCCGCCCAGGAAAGGAGCACCCACGTCCAGCCGCTGCCCGGCTCGGGTCCGGCGGGCAACCTGGGTACCGACGCCGCGGCGCTGGGCGGGCCCTCGACGAACGGGCACTACCTCATCCTGCGGTGGGTCCAGTACGCGGACGGGCGCCGCCCGTCCAGCGTGAAGGACAAGAAGCTCGGCAGATTCGCTGAAGATGTGTTCGAAAACACCGCCCTCCCCGCCCTCGGCTTCCGTAGGCTTACCGGCCGGCCCTTGACGCCATAGGGGAGGTGTGAGGGATGGTGCTATTCGTGAGTCCCTGCGCTGTCGGCGAGCGGCAGACGTACACATTCGTCCAAGACCCCCGCCGGGGGTCTTAACTACACAGATACTCTCTTTCCCATGCACGGGCGCGATGAACGGCCACCCGGCTACTCGCCGGAGGAGCCAGAAGAAGACAGTGGCGCGGCGGGGCGCCCTGGTCGGCAGGCCCCGGAGGAGCCTCAGCAGTCACCCTGGGGCGGAGGGGCCCCAAGCTGGCCGGAGGGCAGCGGCGGATCCGGCGACGAGGACGCCGACGACGGATACACCGCCTGGGGTTTCCAGCGGCCCTTCACCCCGCCGCCACCGCCGTACGCCGAGCCCGCGCAGGCGCCGCAGGGCCCCGCGCCGGAGACACCGCCCCAGGGACGGGCCCCGGAGGCACCTCAAGCACCCACGCAGCAACCGCAGGCGCCGGCGCCGCAGGGCCCGCAGGGACCCACGCCGCCGGCTTACCAGCAGCCTCCACCGGGCTACCCGCAGCAGCCGCCCAGGGGCTACCCGCCGCAGCAGCCGCCCCGGCCGGGGCGGCCCGGGGCTCCCCCGCCGCAGGAGGCACCGAGGACGCCTCAACAAGAGGAGCACGCGCCACCGCCGCCTTCGCCCGGGCCGGGGCCGCAGCAGCCCGCACCACAGGGCTACCAGCAACCCCCGCCGGGCCAGGCGCCGTCTCCGCCCGCCTGGGGCGGCGGGCCGCCGCAGACCGCGGAACCCCCACCGGCTCCGGCCCCCCAGCAACCCCCGCCGTATCGGTACGAGCAGGCAGCTCCGCCGACCCCACCGGCGGCTCCGGCCGGTCCTGCGCCTCCGCCACCGGAACCCGAGGCACCCGCACCGGCCGAGCCCTCGCCGGTCGCCGAGCAGCCAGTAGCCGCGGAGCCGCCCGCCGCGGAGCCGACAACCGCCCGGGATCGGAGCTTCACCGCCGAGATCTTCGCAGCGGAGCCGTCGACCGCCGGCGAGGAGACATCGACGTCCGCGGAGGCCGAGGAAGTCGAGGGAGCGGAGGAAGCGCCCCCGGAGCCCGAACCCGCCCTACCGGACCAGCCGGTGTACCAGGCCGACACCGCGCAGGAGACCGAAACGGCGCAGGAGACCGAGACGGTCGGCGATCGGACCACCGACCCGCTGCCGGCCGAGATAGCCGGCACCCAGGTATTCGCCGCGCCGACAGAGGCGGAGCCCGAGCCAGCCGCGGTAGACGAGACCGAACCCGCGGCCCCCGAGGAGGTCGCGGCGGAGGAACCCGCACCGACGCCGGAGGAGCCCGAGGCCGCGGTGCCCCCGACGCCCGAGCCGTCGGAGCCGGAACCCTCGGCCGCCGAGCCCTCCTGGTCCGCGGCCCCCTCCTGGTCCGCGGAGCCGGCGACCACATTCCCGGCGGCGGATACCTACCAGCCCGCCGAGGAGCCGGCACCGGAGCCGGCCCTACCGGAGGAACCCGCCCCACCGGAGCCGGCACTACCGGAGGAGCCCGCGGCCCGGCTGGGCGCCGAGCCCCCCACGCCGGAGGTGGGGGAACCTCCGAGCCGGACCTACGAGGCCCCGACCGTCGCGTTTCCGCGTATTCCCGAGGTCGAGCGGGAAGAGCCGCCCGCGGCGGAGAGGCCTGCGGTCCCCGTCCGATCGGTCGACCAACCCTCCGGCGATCGGCCGTTCGCCGGTGCGCCGCAGCCACCGGTGCCCCCAACGGCGCCGCCGGCGTACCCCGGCGATCGTTACGGCGAAGCCCAGAACTTCGCCGACGTACGGCAGCAGATCGGACCGCCGCCCGGCGGCTACCCGCCCGGTGAGGACGTCGTCGGCGGCGGCTACGACGACTACGAGTACGACTACGAGCCGCCCGGGCGCCGCAGGTCCGGCACCAAGACGCTCCTGCTCGTCGTCGGAGCGGTGGTGGCCGTGGCCATGTTGACCGGTGGTGGTGTGGCTGGGTACCAGATCATCGCGCAGCCGCAGAGTTCGACGACCACTGCCAGTCCCTCGCCGCCGCCCCAGTCGCCGGCCGCCACACAAAACACCGGCCCGGTGCGGAACCCCAGCAAGATCAACAGTGCCTCCACCGACCCCAAGAAGCTGTCGCTGAACGAGGCGTTCCCGCAGGAGAACGTGCAGGTGGGTGGCAGATCCTACCGTAAGGTGAATGAGCACCTCACCAACGACTGCTCCGAGATTGGCCGGAAGAGTTTCCCGTCCGTCCTCGAGGAGGCCGGCTGCACCCGGGTACTGCGGGCCACGTACGTGGACGGCACCAATACCTACGCGGTGACCGCCGGGGTCGCGGTGCTACCAAGCAGGGCGGACGCCACCGAGGTACACAACCGTGCGGATCCGGAGAAGTGGATCTTTCCCACCCCACTCGCCGGTCCCGGCGCGGAGCAGATCGAGAACTCGGGTGGTTACGCCGCCCACACCTACTTCGGCCGGTACTTCATCTTCTCCTTCGCCGCCTACACCGACGGACGGATGCCGGACTCACAGGAGAGGGCGAAGCTGAGCGAACAAAGCGACGCCTTCCGGCAGCTCCTCGGCAGGCCGCTGGAGAAGCGGATGTACGAGACGCCGCCGCCGTAACCGTGGCCGTGGCCGGTCAGTCGGCCGGTCAGTCGGCGGGGACGCGGCGCCGGCGGGTCTCCTCGGCCCGCACGGCTAGTTCGGCCTCGGCGGGGTAGCGGATTTCCTCCAGGCACAGGCCATGGGGTGGCATGACCTGTACGGCCGGGTCTCGCACGCCGGCCCTGAGCACCGCACCCGGCCAGTCGACCGGCCTGCGTCCGTCGCCCACGGCGAGCAGCGCGCCGACCAGCGCGCGCACCATGTTGTGACAGAACGCGTCGGCCACCACGGTGGCCTCTGCCGCGGCGGCCGGGGCAGGATGCCCGGGGAGGGAAGGGTCCGGCGTGACCCGCCGCCAGCGCAGCTCGTGCACCCGCCGCATGGTCGTCGCCCCCTCCCGTCGCCGGCAGAAGGCCGCGAAGTCGTGCTCGCCGACGAGCTCGCGGGCGGCCCGGTTCATCCGGTGCACGTCGAGACGGCGTCGATACCACAGGGTGTCGTGACGGCGCAGCGGATCCACACCCGTGGGGTCGTCGCAGACCCGGTACAGGTACCGCCGGGTGAGAGCGGAGAACCGCGCGTCGAATCCGGGCGATGCCGCGGCGGCCCGGCGTACCCGCACATCGGAAGGGAGGATGCCGGCCAGCCGATCGACAAGGGAGTCCGTGACCGGCTCCCAGACCTCGGCCGGCACGTCGACGTGCGCGACCTGACCTCGCGCGTGCACTCCGGCGTCGGTACGTCCAGCGACCGTCAGCGCAGGCGGCACCGGCAGGCGCAGCACCGTCGCCAGCGCATCCTCCACCACGCCCTGGATGGTGCGGCGGTCCGGCTGGCGCGCCCATCCCGCGAAGGCGGATCCGTCATAGGCCAAGTCGAGCCGCAGCCGCTGGAGCGTCATTACCGAACCCGCCAGGACCCCTAGGACGGGGCCCGCCCGTCAGGCCTTCTTCTCGCCCTCGTCGCCGTCCTGTGCTTGCTCTTCGGTCTGTTCCTCGGTCTCGGCACCGGCCTCGGCCTCGGTCTCCTCCTTGGCGTCCGCTTCCGCGGCCGTTTCAGCCTCCGCAGCCGCGTCGGTCTCCGCGGTCGCACCGGCCACCGCGGCCCGCGAGGAACGGGTACCGGCTCGGCGCCGGGCACCACCGCGGCCGCCCGCGGCCGCCTCCTGGGAGCCCGTGGACCCGGTCGTCTCGGCGGGGGGCGCCGCCTCGACCAGCTCGATCACGGCCATGGGCGCGTTGTCGCCCTTGCGCGGGCCGATCTTGGTTATCCGGGTGTAGCCGCCGTTGCGCTCTTCGTACCGGGGACCGATCTCGCTGAAAAGCGTGTGGATGACGCCCTTGTCGCGAACCACGGTCAGTGCCCGGCGGCGCGCGTGCAGATCACCCCGCTTGGCGAAGGTGATGAGACGCTCCGCCAGCGGACGCAGCCGCTTGGCCTTCGCCTCGGTAGTGGTGATGCGTCCGTGCTCGAACAGCGCGGTGGCGAGGTTCCCCAGCAGCAGCCGCTGGTGGGCCGGGCCGCTGCCGAGACGGGGGCCCTTGGTAGGCGTGGGCATCTAGTACTCCTCGGTCTCCTCGTAGCCTTCGTCGCCCTCGTCATCGCCGACGAAGGACCCGGCGGCCGCGGTCGGGTCGAATCCGGGCGGGGAGTCCTTGAGCGCCAAGCTCATGTCGATGAGCTTCTGCTTGACCTCTTCGATCGACTTCGCGCCGAAGTTACGGATGTCGAGGAGGTCCTGCTCGCTGCGGGCCACCAGCTCGCCCACCGTGTGGATGCCCTCACGCTTGAGGCAGTTGTACGAGCGAACGGTGAGGTTGAGCTCCTCGATGGGGAGCGCGAGGTCGGCCGCGAGGGCCGCGTCCGTCGGCGAGGGCCCCATGTCGATGCCCTCGGCGTCCACGTTCAGCTCGCGGCACAGGCTGAACAGCTCGACCAGGGTCTTCCCCGCGCTGGCTATCGCGTCGCGCGGCCGCATGGACGGCTTGGTCTCGACGTCGATGATCAGCTTGTCGAAGTCGGTCCGCTGCTCGACACGGGTCGCCTCGACCTTGTAGGTGACCCGCAGGGTCGGAGAGTAGATCGAGTCGATCGGAATCCGGCCGATCTCCTGGCCCGGCTGCTTGTTCTGGGCGGCGGAGACGTAGCCGCGACCGCGCTCGACGGTGAGCTCCATCTCGATCTTGGCCTTGCCGTTGAGCGTGGCGATGTGCAGCTCGGGGTTGTGCACCTCGACACCGGCCGGCGGGGCGATGTCCGCCGCGGTGACCTCACCCGGTCCCTGCTTGCGGAGGTACATGACCACCGGCTCGTCGTGCTCGGAGCTGACCACCAGCTCCTTCAGGTTGAGGATGATGTCGGTCACATCCTCCTTGACGCCCGGCACCGTGGAGAACTCGTGCAGGACGCCCTCGATGCGGATGCTGGTAACCGCCGCGCCCGGAATCGAGGACAGCAGGGTACGCCGCAGCGAGTTTCCGATGGTGTAGCCGAAGCCCGGCTCCAGTGGCTCGATGATGAACCGGGACCGGAAGTCCTCGACCTGCTCCTCGGTGAGGCTGGGCCGTTGTGCGATGAGCAATTCTGCCTCCAGGGTCGGGGACGCCCGCTATATGACGCCCGACGTATGCAGCTATTTACTTCGAGTAGAACTCGACGATGAGGTGCTCCTGGACCGGGGTATCGATGTGCTGGCGCACCGGCAACGAGTGCACCAGGACCCGCATCCGGTCGGGGATGACCTCCAGCCAGCCCGGCACCTGCCGCTCCCCCGCCTCGGCCCGGGCGACCACGAAGGGGGTCAGCTCCCAGGACTTCGAGCGCACCTCGACGATGTCGTTCTCCGACACCTGGTACGAGGGGATGTCGACCTTCTTGCCGTTCACCAGGAAATGCCCGTGCCGGACGAGCTGCCGCGCCATGTCCCGGCTCTTGGAGAAGCCGGCCCGGTACACGACGTTGTCCAGCCGGCTTTCCAGGATCCGCAGCAGGTTTTCACCGGTCCTGCCGCTACGGCGGTTGGCTTCCTCGTAGTAGTTACGAAACTGCTGCTCGAGGATGCCGTAGACGCGCCGAGCCTTCTGCTTCTCCCGAAGCTGCAACAGGTACTCACTGTCCTTGATCCGCCCGCGTCCGTGCTCACCCGGCGGGAATGGACGGATCTCGATCGGACACTTCGGCGACTCGCACTTGGCGCCCTTGAGAAACAGCTTCATCTTCTCGCGCCGGCAGAGCTTGCAGTCAGCCCCGGTGTAACGTGCCATATCCCTATCTCTCCTGAGCCTCAGACCCGACGACGCTTGGGTGGCCGGCAGCCGTTGTGCGGTGTCGGGGTGACGTCCTGGATCGAGCCGACCTCGAGGCCGGTGGCCTGAAGGGAGCGAATCGCGGTCTCCCGGCCGGAGCCCGGCCCCTTGACGAAGACGTCGACCTTGCGCATGCCGTGCTCCTGGGCCCGGCGCGCCGCGGCCTCCGCGGCCATCTGCGCCGCGAAGGGCGTCGACTTGCGCGAACCCTTGAAGCCGACGTGGCCGGCGCTGGCCCAAGAGATGACGGCGCCCACCGGGTCGGTGATGGTGACGATGGTGTTGTTGAACGTGCTCTTGATGTGGGCGTGCCCGTGAGCGACGTTCTTCTTCTCCTTGCGGCGCACCTTCCGGGCGCCGGTCTGGCGGCTCTTGGGAGGCATCTGTCTACGAAACTCCTGTGCAGGTCGTCGGTCCTCGCGGGACTACCGTCAGGCGCCCTTGGCGCGGGCCTTCGGGCGCCCCTGGCGCGGCCCAGGGCGTGGTTACTTCTTACGGGCCTTCTTCTTGCCGGCCACGGTCTTCTTCCTGCCCTTGCGGGTGCGGGCGTTGGTCTGGGTGCGCTGCCCGCGCAGCGGGAGACCGCGGCGGTGCCGTATTCCTTGGTACGAGCCGATCTCGATCTTGCGACGGATGTCCGCGGCCACCTCTCGGCGGAGGTCGCCTTCCACCCGGTAGTTCGATTCGATCCAATCGCGGAGTTTGATCAGATCCTCGTCGCTGAGCTCGTGTACTCGCTGGGCACCACCCACCCCGGTGGCGTCGAGCGTCGCGAGGGCACGGGTCCGCCCCATGCCGTAGATGTACGTGAGCGCGACCTCGAGCCGCTTGTCACGCGGCAGGTCGACACCGACCAGACGGGCCATCGTCGGGCTCCGCTCCTTCGCTCTCGGAGGTCCTGCGCACCGCGTCCCCCACCCTTGTTGGGGCTCCGGCCTCCGTCCGGAGGTGGCCGTCGCGGCGAGCGGCGACGGCTGCGGCACGCGCCTGCTTCAATTGTCCCTCGGTCATCCCTGGCGCTGCTTGTGCCGGGGATCCTCGCAGATCACCATCACCCGCCCGTGGCGGCGGATGACCTTGCACTTCTTGCAGATCTTCTTGACGCTCGGTCTGACTTTCACTGGGGTCTCCGGCGAACACGAGACCTAACCCGGCTGACTCTGGGACCTCCGAGGTAGGTTCGCTCACTTGTAGCGGTAGACGATCCGCCCGCGACTCAGGTCGTACGGACTCAGCTCAACGACTACCCGGTCATCGGGCAGGATACGGATGTAGTGCATCCGCATCTTCCCGCTGATGTGGGCGAGGACCTTGTGCCCGTTCTCGAGCTCCACCCGGAACATGGCGTTTGGGAGGGTCTCGACGACCGTGCCCTCGATCTCGATGGCACCTTCCTTCTTGGGCATGTCCTCCGCGCTTCGCTGATCGATCATCTGTTGGCGGTCGCGCCCCAAGGGACGCAAGGGTTGGGCCCCGGCACTATGTCACCCCCACTCCGCAGGACGAAGCAGGGGACATGGGGACCGACGATGAAGTGTAGGGCACGCGCGGCCAGAATGCGAAACCGACTCCAAGATTCCGTTGGGTCAGCGGCGGCGCCGGTCGGTGATGAGCTGGGCCGCGAGCATGGCCGCGCCGCTACCGCCGGCGACCAAGATCCACCACGGGAAGATCGACTCCTCCGCCACGATGCTCACCAGAAGCCAGATGACGAGGTTGACGGAGCTGACAAACGCCCACGTCGACCAGCCCGCGACGAGTAGCACCCGGCGCCGAAGCAGCTGCCCGCGGGTGCGGGGTGCCGGCAGGGAGCGCTGACTCGCCGGCACCGGAAGCTGGTACAGGTCCTCCTCGGGTAGGTCGGCGAGGACCACGTCCAGCTCGCCGTACGTCTTCGCCTGGTAGGCGCGTTCCAGCCGCTCGTGGAACTCCTCTGCGGTCACCCGCCCCTGGGCGTGGTGTTCCCGCAATGCTGCGGCCACCCGATCGCGGTCGGCGTCGGATGCCCGGAGATACGGGTTATGAGGCATCTCCCTTGACCCCCGCGCCGAGCAACTCAGCGAACCGTGAGCGTCCCCCGTCGGGCGACGTCAGCACCCACGGACCTTCTTCGGTGGGCGTCACCGTGTGTTCGAAGTGCGCGGACGGCATCCCGTCGCGCGTCACCACCGTCCACCCGTCGTCGAGCAACTTGGTGTGCTGTGTGCCCAGGTTCACCATGGGTTCGACGGCCAGCACTACGCCCCTCTGCAGGGCAGGCCCACGTCCCGGGCGGCCGTAGTTCGGGACCTGTGGATCTTGATGCATCTCGCTTCCGATGCCGTGGCCGACGTACTCCCGCACGATGCCATAGCCGCCATGGGCCCGCACGTAGCTCTCCACCGCATGACCGATATCGGTAAGCCGCCCGCCGGGCACCACCTGGGCCAGGCCGCGCCACAGCGCTTCCTCGCACACCTCGAGGAGCCGCCGCAACTCCGGCGCCATCGTACCCACCGGCACGGTGATCGCCGCGTCGCCGTGCCAGCCGTCGATGATGGCGCCGCAGTCGATGGACACGACGTCGCCGTCCCGCAGCTTCTTGTTCGTGTCGGGGATGCCGTGAACGATCTCGTCGTTGACGGAGACGCAGATCGTCGCCGGAAAGCCGCGGTAGCCCTTGAACGAGGGGACCGCGCCGGCGTCGCGGATACACCGTTCCGCGATCGCGTCGAGGTCGGCGGCGGTGAGCCCGGGCTCGATGGCATCCCGCAGAGCGGCGAGGGTCGCCGCGACAATCAACCCCGCATCCCGCATCTTCCCGATCTCGGTGTCGGACTTGATCTGGATCACTGGTTTTCGCATCCTTCGGCGGGTCATTCCATGAAGGGACGCAGCGCGGCCAGGGCCCGATCGGTGACGTTCTCGACCGGCCCCGTGGCGTCGACGCCCATGAGGATCCCCTCATCCGCGTAGAACGAAATGAGGGGCGTGGTTTGCTCCTGATACACCTCGAGGCGGTGCCGGATCGTCTCCTCGCGGTCGTCGTCGCGCTGGAACAGTTCGCCGCCGCAGTCGTCGCAGTCACCCTCCCTGCCCGGCGGGTCGAACAGGACGTGCCACACCCGCCCGCAGACCCGGCAGGTTCGACGCCCGGAGAGGCGGCGCACCACCTCGTCGTCGTCGACCACGAGCTCGAGGACGACGTCGAGCCGGGCGTCCATCTCGTCGAGCATCTTCTTCAGCACCTCGGCCTGCGGCACGTTACGCGGGAACCCATCAAGGAGGAAACCCTCCTGCGCGTCGTCCTCGCTGAGCCGGTCGCGCACCATCGCGATGGTGATCTCGTCCGGCACGAGGTCACCGCGGTCCATGTACTGCTTCGCCCTGCGGCCCAGCGCCGTCGAGCGCTTCACGTTATCCCGGAAGATGTCACCTGTCGAGATTTTCGGTATCGACAGATGCGACGAGAGGAACTGGGCCTGCGTCCCCTTCCCCGCACCGGGGGGCCCGACCAGCACGATCCGCACTACCGCAGGAAACCCTCGTAGTTACGTTGCTGGAGTTGGCTTTCGATTTGCTTCACCGTGTCCAGCCCCACACCGACGATGATGAGAATGCTGGTGCCGCCAAAGGGGAAGTTCTGGGTGGCGCCCGCAACCGAGAGCGCGACCATCGGGATCAACGCGACCAGGCCCAGGTACATCGAGCCCGGCGCGGTGAGCCGCGTCAGAACGTAGTTGAGGTACTCGGCCGTCGGCCGCCCGGGCCGGATGCCCGGAATGAAGCCTCCGTACTTCTTCATGTTGTCGGAGACTTCCACCGGGTTGAAGGTGATGGACACGTAGAAATACGTGAAGAAGATGATCAATGCGAAATACAGCGCCATGTACACCGGATGGTCACCGCTGACGAAGTACCGTTGCACCCAGCCCACCCAGCTGCTGTTCGGGTCACGGTTGCCCCACATCTGGGAAGCGAGCGTGGGCAGGTAGAGCAGCGACGACGCGAAGATCACCGGGATGACGCCGGCCTGGTTGACCTTGAGCGGGATGTAGGTCGACGTCCCGCCGTACATGCGCCGACCGACCATCCGCTTGGCGTACTGCACCGGGATGCGTCGCTGCGCCTGCTCGACGAACACCACAGCGGCCACGATGGCGATACCCGAGACGACCACCATGGTGAAGACGAAGGAGTTCCTCTGCTGGTAGATGCGGTACAGCTCGGCCGGGAACACCGCGACGATCTGCGTGAAGATCAGCAGCGACATCCCGTTGCCGACGCCGCGCGCGGTGATGAGCTCGCCCAGCCACATGATGACGGCGGTACCCGCGGTCATCGTGATCACCATCGTGACCACCGTGAAGATGCTGGTGTTCGGGATCAGCGGCTGGGTGAAGCCCTGGAACAGCTGGCCGCTGCGCGCCATCGCGACGATGCCGGTGGCCTGCAGGACCGCCAGCCCGATGGTGAGGTACCGGGTGTACTGGGTGATCTTCGTCTGCCCGGCCTGGCCCTCCTTGCGGAGCTGCTCCAGACGAGGGATCACCACGGTGAGCAGCTGCAGGATGATGCTCGCCGTGATGTACGGCATGATGCCGAGTGCGAAGACCGACAGCTGCAGCAGCGCGCCCCCGCTGAACAGGTTGACCAACTGGTAGACGCTGTTCCCCTGGACCTGCGCCTGGGCATCGCGGATGGCGCCGGTGTCGATCCCGGGCGTGGGCATCTGCGAGCCGAGCCGGAACAGCCCGATGATGAAGATCGTAAAGAGTAGCTTCTTGCGCAGGTCGGGCGTCTTGAAGGCCCGGGTGAACGCGGAAAGCACGGTTCCTCCTGCGCGATGGGTTGCTGGCCGATGGCAATGCAGGGACTCTAACAGTACGTGACCCGCGCCGAGATCCAGGTTGTGGAGGCCGTTTTGTCCGGTTAAGTGCCCCACAACATGGACCTCGGCGGGACGGGGGTCCGAGCTAGAGCTCTGTTGTGGTGCCGCCGGCGGCGGCGATCTTCTCCTTGGCCGAGGACGAAAAGGCGTGCGCGCTCACCTGGAGCGACGCGGAGACCTCCCCGTCGCCAAGCACCTTGACCGGACGGCCCTTGCGGACGGCGCGCTTGGCGACCAGGTCCTCGACGGTGACCTCTCCGCCGTCCGGGTAGAGCGCTGCCAGCCGGTCCAGGTTGACGACCTGGTACTCGACCTTGAACGCCTTGTTCGAGAAGCCCTTGAGCTTCGGTATCCGCCGCACCAGCGGCATCTGGCCGCCCTCGAAGCCGGGACGCATCCGTCCCCGCGCGTTGGTGCCCTTGGTGCCGCGCCCGGCGGTCTTGCCCTTGGCGCCCGCCTCGCCACGGCCCGCCCGGGTCTTGGCGGTGCGGGCGCCCGGAGCGGGACGCAGGTGGTGCACCTTTAGGGTCATATCAGTCGACCTCCTCGGTGGTGACGAGGTGCGTCACGGCCGCGATCATGCCCCGTACCTCGGGCCGGTCTTCCTTCACCACGACGGCGCCGACCCGGCGCAAGCCAAGGGTACGGAGCGTGGCGCGCTGGTCGCGCTTGCCGCCGATCGCGGACCGCACCTGAGTGATCTTGATCTGGCCCATCTCAGCCTCCGGCCCCGGCGCGCGCCCGCAGCATCGCGGCGGGCGCGACGTCCTCCAGCGGCAGACCCCGCCGGGCGGCGATTTCTTCTGGTCGGTTGAGCTGCTTGAGCGCGGCCACGGTGGCGTGCACGATGTTGATCGGGTTGGCGGAGCCAAGCGACTTCGTCAACACGTCCTGCACGCCCGCGCACTCCAGCACGGCGCGCACCGGGCCGCCCGCGATGACGCCGGTACCGGGGCTCGCCGGCTTGAGCAGGACAACACCGGCGGCGTCCTCGCCCTGTACGGAGTGTGGGATGGTGCCGCCGATCCGGGGTACCCGGAAGAAGTACTTCTTGGCCTCCTCGACGCCCTTGGCGATCGCGGACGGCACCTCCTTCGCCTTGCCGTACCCGACGCCCACCATTCCGTTGCCGTCGCCGACCACTACCAGGGCCGTGAAGCTGAAGCGCCGACCGCCCTTCACGACCTTGGCCACGCGGTTGATGGCGACGACGCGCTCGAGATACGAAACACCCTTGTCGGCGGCGCCACCGCGGCGATCGTCGCGGCGATCACGCCGCTCGCCGCCAGCGCCGCGCCGCGGAGCTGCTGCCATCAGTCATCCCTATCCGTTGTGATCTTCTCTGCTGCGATCCTCGTTGTGTCCGTCAAACCTGCAGGCCACCCTCCCGGGCCGCGTCGGCCAGGGCGGCGATGCGGCCGTGGTAACGGTACCCGGCACGATCGAACACTACGGACGATATGTCCTTTTCCTTGGCCCGCTGGGCGACCAACTCGCCCACCTTCCGGGCCTTGGCGGTCTTGTCCTCCTGGGCGCCACGGATGCTGGGATCCAGGGTCGACGCCGAGACGAGGGTGTGCCCCGCCGTGTCGTCGACGAGCTGCGCGAAGATGTGCCGCGACGAGCGGGTGACGATCAGCCGCGGGCGCGCCGCCGTTCCGCTGATCCTCTTGCGGATCCGCAGGTGACGGCGGACACGCGCGGCGGAGCGCCCAGGGGTGCGCTTCCTGCGGAGGAGAGTCAAGCTGTTGCCCATTGCCTACTTCCCAGCCTTTCCGACCTTGCGGCGCAGGCGCTCACCCTGGTAGCGGACACCCTTGTTCTTGTACGGGTCCGGCTTGCGCAGCCCCCGGATGTTGGCGGCGACCTGGCCGACCCGTTGCTTGTCGATGCCCGAGATGTGCAGTCTGGTCGGCGACTCCACCTGGAACGTGACGCCATCCGGCGCCGTGACGGTGATCGGGTGGCTGTAGCCGAGGGAGAAGTCCAGCGTGTCCGGCCCCCGGGCCTGCACCCGGTAGCCCACACCCACGATCTCCAGCGTCTTGGTGTACCCCTGGGTCACGCCGACCACCATGTTGTTGATCAGTGTGCGGGTGAGGCCGTGCAGGGAACGTATCCGCTGCTCGTCGTTCGGTCGGGTGACCAGCAGATCACCGTCCTCCTGGCGTACCTCGATCGGCTCGATGATGGTGTGGCTGAGCGTGCCCTTCGGCCCGGTGACGGTGACCTCAGGGCCGTCGATGCTCACCTCGACCCCGCTGGGTACGGGTATGGGGGAGCGTCCGATACGCGACATGCCTCGCTCCCTCCCTCACCAGACGTAGGCGAGGACTTCCCCGCCCACGCCGCGCTTCTTGGCCTGCTTGTCGGTTACCAGCCCGGACGACGTCGAGATGATCGCGATGCCCAGGCCGCCGAGAACCCTCGGCAGGCTGTCCCTTTTCGCGTAGACCCGCAGACCGGGCTTGGACACCCGCCGAAGCCCAGCGATCGATCGCTCGCGGTTCGGGCCGTATTTCAGCTCTATCACCAGGTTCTTACCGACCCTGGCGTCTTCGACGTGCCAGCCGGAGACGTAGCCCTCCTGCTGGAGGATCTCGGCGATGTGTGCCTTGATCTTCGAGTACGGCATCGCCACCGAGTCGTGGTACGCCGCGCTACCGTTCCGCAGACGGGTCAGCATGTCCGCGATCGGATCGGTCATTGTCATGGCCGCATGAGCCTTCCCCACCGCGGTTTCCCGGCCGCGCCGGGACCTACGGCGTAGTTGTTACCAGCTGGCTTTCGTGATGCCGGGGAGCTCTCCCCGGTGGGCCATGTCCCGGAAACAGATCCGGCACAGCCCGAACTTCCGGTAGACGGCGCGGGGCCGTCCGCAGCGCGAGCACCGGCTGTACGCCCGTACCCGAAACTTCGGCCTCCGCCCGGCCTTGGCGATCAAGGCTTTTTTCGCCATGGTCAACTCTCCTCGCTGCTTCGGTCCTGCACCGTCGCCCTAACTCTCCCGGAACGGGAACCCGAGGCGTCGGAGCAGCGACCGCCCCTCCTCGTCGGTCCTCGCGGTGGTGACCACGGTGATGTCCATCCCCCGGGTGCGATCCACGCTGTCCGGGTTGATCTCGTGGAACATCAGCTGTTCGTTGAGTCCGAACGTGTAGTTGCCACGCCCGTCGAACTGACTCGGCGACAGGCCGCGGAAGTCACGGATGCGGGGCAACGCCAGGCTAAGGAGCCGGTCGAGGAACTCCCACATGCGGTCGCCGCGTACCGTCGTGTGCGCGCCGATCGGCATCCCTGCCCGAACCTTGAACTGCGCGATCGACTTCTTCGCCCGGGCGATCGCCGGCCGCTGCCCGGTGATCACGGCGAGGTCGCGCACAGCACCCTCGATGAGCTTCGCGTCCCGGGCCGCGTCGCCGACCCCCATGTTGACCGTGATCTTGGTCAGCGTGGGAACCTGCATGGGGTTCGGGTAGCCGAACTCCTCGAGCAGCGCCGGCGCGATCTCCTGCCGGTAGCGCTGCTTGAGCCGGGGCGCCACTGCGCCAGGGGCGCCCGGAGTAGCGGCCTCCTGCGCCGCCTGCTCGCTCGTCTTCGTCGCCGTGTTGGTGGCCTCGGCCATCAGATCTCCTTACCGGTACGGCGGGAGATGCGGATCTTGTCACCCTGCTCGCCGGACCGGTGGCCGACGCGGGTTCGTTCCTTGGCCTCCGGATCGATCAGCATGACGTTGCTGATGTGGATCGGGGCCTCCTGGTTCTGGATGCCGCCGGACTGGGCGCCCCGAACCCCCTGGGTGATCTTGGTGTGCTTCTTGACGAGGTTGACCCCCTCGACAAGCACCCGCCGGGTGTTCGGGTAGGCCGCGATGACCTTGCCCTGGCGACCCTTGTCCTTGCCGGCGATGACCTCGACGAGGTCGCCCTTCTTCACGTGCAGCTTGGGACGGATCTTCGGCATCGCCTAAAGCACCTCCGGGGCCAGCGAGATGATCCGCATGAACCTCTTCTCCCGCAACTCGCGTGCGACGGGGCCGAAGATGCGGGTTCCGCGCGGATCGCCGCCGTCTCTGATGAGCACCGCGGCGTTCTCGTCGAACTTGATGTAGGACCCGTCGGAACGCCGACGCTCCTTGGCCGTACGAACGACTACCGCCTTGACCACGTCGCCCTTTTTCACCCCAGCTCCTGGAAGGGCGTCCTTCACGGTCGCGACGACAATGTCGCCGATGCCCGCGTAGCGTCGACCCGAACCACCGAGCACCCGGATGCACAGGATCTCCTTGGCACCCGTGTTGTCGGCGACCTTGAGTCGCGACTCCTGCTGGATCACCGTTGACTCCTAGCCCTACTTGGCCTTCTCCAAGACCTCCACGACGCGCCAGCGCTTGGTGGCGGACAGCGGCCGGGTCTCCATGAGGAGCACACGGTCGCCGACGCCACACGCCTCCGCCTCGTCGTGCGCCTTGTACTTCTTGGTACGTCGGATGATCTTGCCGTACAGCCCGTGCTTCACCCGGTCCTCGACCTCGACGACTACCGTCTTGGCCATCTTGTCGCTGACCACGTAGCCCTCGCGGACCTTGCGGACGCCGCGCGCCGGGGTCTCCTGCTCGGTCGAGCTCATGCCCGCTCCTCAACCTCCTCCGGAGCCGCCGCGGTCGCGGCCGGCTCCTCTTCCTCCACGAAGGTGGTGATACCGAGTTCCCGCTCGCGCATCACCGTGTAGATGCGGGCGATCTCACGGCGCACCGCGCGCAGCCGTCCGTGGTGCTCGAGCTGTCCCGTCGCCGCCTGGAAGCGGAGGTTGAAGAGCTCTTCCTTCGCCTCCTTGAGCTTGCTGACGAGCTCGTCGTCGAGCTTGGTGCGCAGCTCATCGGCGGTCAGGCCCTTAGCCATCACACCTCACCCACCCTCGCGCGTTACAAACTTGAACCAGCAGAGCATGGGGAGCTTGTGGATCGCGTACGGCGACATACGGCTCACCCACCCTCGCGTGTAACGAACCTGCACTTCATGGGGAGCTTGTGGATCGCCCGGCGCATCGCCTCGCGGGCGATCGGCTCCGGCACACCGGACAGCTCGAACAGCACCCGCCCGGGCTTGACGTTGGCGACCCACCACTCGGGCGAACCCTTGCCGGACCCCATGCGGGTCTCCGCCGGCTTCTTGGTCAACGGGACGTCCGGGAAGATGTTGATCCAGACCTTCCCACCGCGGCGGATGTGCCGGGTCATGGCGATACGGGCGGCCTCGATCTGCCGGTTGGTCACCCAGGCCGGCTCGAGCGCCTGTATCCCGAACTCGCCGAAGTTGACCCAGGTACCGCCCTTGGCCATGCCCCCGCGCCTCGGCCGGTGCTGCTTGCGGTGCTTGACCTTGCGAGGAATCAGCATGGTTCAGCCCTCCTCGCCCGAAGCACCCTGTGCGGCCGGCTCAGCCTGCCCCTGCTGCGGGCGACGGCGGCGTCCGGACCGCGGCCGCCCCTGGGCCGCCCGCTGCGCGACGTTCTGCGCCTCGCGCTCGGCGCGGCTGCCGAGGGCCTCGCCCCGGTAGATCCACACCTTGACGCCGATGCGGCCGAAGGTAGTCCGCGCCTCGTAGAACCCGTAGTCCATGTTCGCCCGCAACGTGTGCAGCGGGACCCGGCCCTCGCGGTAGAACTCCGAGCGGGACATCTCGGCGCCGCCCAGGCGGCCGGAGCACTGCACCCGCACTCCCTTGGCGCCGCCCTTCATGGCGGTCTGGATGGCCTTGCGCATCGCACGCCGGAAGGCGACCCGGCTGGACAGCTGCTCGGCCACCCCCTGCGCCACGAGCTGGGCGTCGATCTCCGAGCTCTTCACCTCGAGGATGTTGAGCTGGACCTGCTTGCTTGTCAGCTTTTCCAGGTCGCCGCGGATCCGGTCGGCCTCGGCGCCCCGCCGGCCGATGACGATGCCCGGCCGGGCCGTGTGGATGTCGACGCGTACCCGGTCGCGGGTGCGCTCGATCTCGACCTTGGAGATACCGGCGCGCTCCATGCCGCGCTGCAGCATGTTGCGGATCGCCACGTCCTCCTTGACATAGTCCTTGTACAGCTTGTCGGCGTACCACCGGCTCTTGAAATCGGCGGTGTAGCCGAGCCGGAAGCCGTGAGGGTGGACCTTCTGCCCCACTAGCGGCTCCTCCTCGTCCGTGCGGTACGGCCACCGGTCGCGCCCTCAACCGGGCGCGACTCGACAGTTACCGTGATATGGCTGGTGCGCTTGTTGACCCGGTACGCCCGGCCCTGGGCACGGGGGCGGAGACGTTTGAGCACGGGGCCCTCGTCCACCCACGCCCGGCTCACCCAGAGGGTGTCCGTGTCGAGTCCGGCGTTGTTCTCCGCGTTGGCCACGGCGCTGGCCAGCACTTTGCCCACCGGTTCGCTGGCGGCCTGCGGTGCGAACCGAAGCACCGCCTGGGCCTCATCTACGGGCAGGCCGCGGATGAGGTCCACCATCCGGCGGACCTTCCTGGGCGCCACACGGATATACCGCGCCTGCGCCCTGGCTTCGCCGCTCATCGTTGGCTACCTCTCTTTCCTCATCCGCGGCGGCTGCGGCGGTCGTCCTTGACGTGGCCGCGGAACGACCTCGTCGGGGCGAACTCGCCGAGCTTGTGGCCGACCATGGCCTCGGTGACGAACACCGGAACATGCTTGCGGCCGTCGTGGACGGCGATCGTGTGCCCGATCATCTCCGGCACGACCATGGAGCGCCGCGACCACGTCTTGATGACGTTCTTGGTGCCCTTCGAGTTCTGCTCCTCCACCTTCTTGATCAGGTGGTCGTCCACGAACGGGCCCTTCTTAAGGCTACGTGGCATCGAGACTGCTCCTACCGCTTCTTCTTCTTGGTCCGGCGACGGACGATCAGCCGGTCGCTCTGCTTGTTGGCCCGCCGCGTACGGCCCTCCGGCTTGCCCCACGGGCTCACCGGATGACGGCCGCCGGACGACTTGCCCTCGCCTCCGCCCAGCGGGTGGTCCACCGGGTTCATGGCAACGCCCCGGGTCTGCGGGCGCCGGCCCTTCCACCGGTTGCGGCCGGCCTTGCCGAGGCTGATGTTGCCCTGCTCGGCGTTGCCGACCTGGCCCACCGTCGCCCGGCAGCGCACATCGACGAGCCGCACCTCGCCGGAGGGCATGCGCAGGTGCGCGTGCCTGCCCTCCTTGGCCAGCAGCTGCACGCTCATTCCGGCCGACCGGGCGATCTTGGCGCCTCCGCCGGGCCGCAGCTCGACAGCGTGCACGAAGGTACCGGTCGGGATGTTGCGCAACGGGAGGCTGTTGCCCGGCTTGATGTCGGCGGACGCGCCGTTTTCCACCCGGTCGCCCTGCCTGAGCCCGCCGGGGGCGAGGATGTAGCGCTTCTCCCCGTCGGCGTAGTGCAGGAGGGCGATGCGGGCCGTGCGGTTGGGGTCGTACTCGATGTGCGCGACCTTGGCCGGCACGCCGTCCTTGTCGCCGCGGCGAAAGTCGATCAGCCGGTAGGACCGCTTGTGCCCGCGGCCCTGGTGCCGCGAGGTGATGCGGCCGTGCACGTTCCGGCCACCGTTCTTGCGCAGCGGGCGGACCAGCGACTTCTCCGGCTCGCTGCGGGTGATCTCGACGAAGTCGGAGACGCTGGCGCCGCGCCGGCCCGACGTCGTCGGCTTGTATCTGCGGATACCCATCGTTCTCCCTAGCTCACCGGACCTTGTCGGTTCGGAGGTTGCGCTCTCATGCCGCTCACATCTGTTCGCGTCATGAGACCGGACCTCCGAAGATGTCTATCCGGTCGCCCTCGGCCAGGCTCACGACCGCACGCTTGATGTTGGCCCGACGTCCGTTGATGCGCCCCGCCTTGCGGGAGAAGGTGCGCTTACGCTTTCCCTGGCGGTTCAGCGTGTTCACGTTCGTGACCTTGACCCCGAACACCTGCTCGACCGCGATCTTGATCTGGGTCTTGTTGGCGTCCGGCCGGACGAGGAAGGTGTACTTGTTCTCGTCCAGGAGCCCGTAGCTCTTCTCCGAGATCACCGGAGCAAGGAGCACGTCCCGCGGATCGGAGATCTTGTTCATTCCGCATCCTCCTCACCCTTGGTCGTGCTCTTTTCGGTGCTCTCTTCGGCACTCTTCCCGGAGCTCTTCTCGGCGCTCTTTTCGGCCGCCTTCGACGTGCCGCTGCTCTTCGCCGGGCTCTTCGCCGGGCTCTTCGCCGGGCTCTTCGCAGTGCTCTTCGCAGTGCTCTTCGTCGCCTGGGTGCGGGGTTTCGGCGCCTTTTCGGCCGCCGGCTCCTCGTGGACGACGACACGGGCGCCGACGCGCTCGACGAAGTCGCTCAGCGATGCCTCGGTGAACACCACGTCGTCGGCGACCAGCACGTCATAGGTGTTGAGCTGGTCCGGGGAGATGGCGTGGGCGTTCGGCAGGTTCCGCAGGGACAGCCAGGTCACCTGGTCCGCGCGGTCGACCACGACGAGCACGTGCCGGGTCTCGGCGATCTTGGCCAGCGTGGCCGCCGCTGACTTGGCCGACGGGGCGTCGCCGTCGAGGACCGCGGAGAGCACGTGGACGCGGCCGCCGCGGGCCCGGTCGGAGAGAGCGCCGCGCAGCGCGGCGGCCTTCATCTTCTTCGGCGTCCGCTGGTCGTAGCGACGCGGGGTCGGGCCGTGGACGGCACCGCCGCCGGTGAACTGCGGCGCACGCATCGAGCCCTGCCTGGCCCGGCCGGTGCCCTTCTGCCGGTAAGGCTTCCTGCCGCCGCCGCGTACCTCGCCGCGGCTCTTCGTGTCGTGGGTGCCCTGGCGGGCGGCGGCCAGCTGCGCGGTGACCACCTGGTGGATCACCGGCACGTTGACCTGCCGGTCGAAGACCTCGGCGGGCAGCTCGACGCTGCGCCCGGCCTCGCTCCCGTCCGGTGTTATGACCTTGACGTTGCTCATGGCTCAGCTCGTCCCTCCCGGCTGGGCCGCGGCGCCGCCTCGCGCGGCGGTACGGACAAGAACCAGGCCGCCCTTCGGGCCGGGAACCGCACCCTTGAGCAACAACAGCCCCTTTTCCAGGTCAACGGCGTGCACGACAAGGTTCTGCATGGTGGTGCGTGCGCCGCCGTGCCGGCCCGCCATCCGGGTCCCCTTGAACACCCGGCTCGGCGTCGCGCAGGCGCCGATCGCGCCGGGTGAGCGGTGCTTGCGCTGGGTGCCATGGGTTGCGCTGAGGCCACGGAAGCCGTGGCGGCGCATGACGCCAGTAGTCCCCTTGCCCTTGCTGCGCCCGACGACGTCGACCTTCTGCCCCGCCTCGAACTGCTCGACGGTGATCTCCTGGCCCAGGGTGTACTCGGTCGCGTCGACGGTCCGCATCTCGACGAAGTAGCGGCGCGGCGTCATCCCGTGCTTCTCCAGGTACGCCCGCAGCGGCTGGTTCACCTTCCGCGGGTTGATCTCTCCGTACCCGAGCTGGACGGCGGAGTAGCCGTCGGTGTCCGGGGTGCGGACCCGGGTCACCAGGCAGGGACCGGCCTTGACGACGGTGACCGGCACCACTCGACCCCCGTCGTCGAAGACCTGGGTCATGCCCAGCTTCTCACCCAGGACTCCCTTGACATTTCTCGTGGTCATCGGATGTGCCCCTCAGAGCTTGATCTCGATGTCGACGCCTGCGGGCAGGTCGAGCCGCATGAGCGAATCGACGGTCTTCGGCGTCGGGTCGATGATGTCGATCAGCCGCTTGTGTGTCCGCATCTCGAAGTGCTCGCGCGAGTCCTTGTACTTGTGTGGCGAGCGGATGACGCAGTACACGTTCTTCTCGGTCGGCAGCGGCACCGGGCCAGCGACCCGCGCGCCGGTACGCGTCACCGTATCGACGATCTTGCGCGCCGAGTTGTCGATGACCTCGTGGTCGTAGGCCTTGAGCCGGATGCGGATCTTCTGTCCCGCCATGGTGGCCTTCGCCGTCCTTACGTCTTCTCGTGCCGCTGGTTTGTCTCATGTGAGGGCGGCGGTCCCGGTGTGGGGACCGCCGCCCCTGGTTCTTGGCTATTTGATGATCTTCGTCACCTGGCCAGCGCCGACGGTACGGCCGCCCTCGCGAATCGCGAAGCGCAGCCCTTCCTCCATCGCGATCGGCTGGATGAGCTCGACCTTCATCGAGGTGTTGTCGCCGGGCATGACCATCTCGGTGCCCGCGGGCAGCTCCACAACACCGGTCACGTCGGTGGTCCGGAAGTAGAACTGCGGGCGGTAGTTGTTGAAGAACGGCGTGTGCCGGCCACCCTCGTCCTTGGACAGGACGTAGACCTGTCCCTCGAACTCGGTGTGCGGGGTGATCGTGCCGGGCTTGGCGACGACCTGGCCGCGCTCCACCTCGTCCCGCTTGGTCCCGCGGAGCAGCAGACCGACGTTGTCGCCGGCCCGCCCCTCGTCGAGGATCTTCCGGAACATCTCCACACCGGTGACGGTGGTCTTCTGCTTCTTCTCCTGGATGCCGAGGATCTCGACCTCCTCGCCGGTGCGAATCAAGCCGCGGTCGACACGGCCGGTGACGACGGTGCCCCGACCGGTGATCGAGAAGACGTCCTCGATCGGCATCAGGAACGGCTTGTCGATGTCACGCTGCGGCTCGGGGATGCTCTCGTCGACCGCGTTCATCAGATCGACGATCGCCTCGGTCCACTTCTCGTCGCCCTCGAGCGCCTTGAGCGCGGAGACGCGGACCACCGGTACGTCGTCACCCGGGAACTCGTAGACCGAGAGGAGCTCACGTACCTCGAGCTCGACCAGCTCGAGGATCTCCTCGTCGTCCACCATGTCGGCCTTGTTCAGGGCGACGACGATGTACGGGACGTTCACCTGCCGCGCCAGCAGCACGTGCTCCTTCGTCTGCGGCATCGGGCCGTCCGCCGCCGACACCACCAGGATGGCGCCGTCCATCTGCGCCGCCCCGGTGATCATGTTCTTGATGTAGTCGGCGTGGCCGGGGCAGTCGACGTGCGCGTAGTGGCGCTTATCCGTCTGGTACTCGACGTGCGCGATCGCGATGGTGATGCCGCGCTGCTTCTCCTCCGGCGCCTTGTCGATCTCATCGAACGGCGTGAAGGGGTTGGCCTGCGGGTCCTTGTCGTGCAGGACCTTGGTAATCGCGGCAGTCAGCGTGGTCTTGCCGTGGTCGATGTGTCCGATCGTGCCGATGTTGATGTGCGGTTTGGTCCGCTCGAACTTGGCCTTGGCCACTGGTCTCTCCTTGTTGCGATCCGTCCCACCGTGGTGGGCCCCCTCCCGGGGGTCGTCCTACTCACCCCGTGCGCGGGCCGTACTCGTGTCGGCTCGGCTCGGGGCTCGCTGCGCTCCTCGCTTCGCTGCGATGCTCACTCGCCCCTCGCCTTCGCGTGCTGGTCGGCTCGGCTTGGGGCTCGCTGCGCTCCTCGCTTCGCTGCGATGCTCACTCGCCCCTCGCCTTCGCGATGATCTCCTTGGCGATGTTGTCGGGGGCCTCCGCGTACGAGTCGAACTGCATCGTGTAGCTCGCCCGGCCCTGCGTCCGGCTCCGGAGATCACCGACGTAGCCGAACATCTCCGCCAGCGGGACCTTGGACTGGACGACCCGGTTCCCGCCGCGCTCCTCCATCGCCAAAATATGGCCGCGGCGGCTGTTGAGGTCGCCGATGACGTCACCCATGTACTCCTCGGGCGTGGTGACCTCGACGGCCACGACCGGCTCCAGCAGGATCGGAGTCGCCCTGCGTGCGGCCTCCTTGAAGGCCATGGAACCAGCGATCTTGAAGGCGAGCTCGGACGAGTCGACCTCGTGGTAGGCGCCGTCCTTGAGCGTGACCTTCACGTCGACGAGCGGGTACCCGGCGAGCACACCGAACTCGGCGGCCTCCTGGCAACCGGCATCCACCGAGGGGATGAACTCCCGAGGGATGCGGCCACCGGTGATGTTGTTGACGAACTCGTAGCCGCCACCGTCGCCGCCGGTCGGCTCCAGATCGATGACGACCTTGCCGTACTGGCCGGCACCACCCGTCTGCTTCCGATGGGTGTACTCCACGCCGGCGGCCTTCTTGCGTACGGTCTCCCGGTACGCGACCTGCGGCCGGCCGATGTTCGCCTCGACCTTGAACTCCCGCCGCATCCGGTCGACCAGCACCTCGAGGTGGAGCTCGCCCATCCCGTGGATGATCGTCTGGCCGGTCTCCTCGTCGCGGCGGACCTGGAAGGTCGGGTCCTCCTCGGCGAGGCGCTGAATCGAGGCCGCCAGCTTCTCCTGGTCGGCCTTGGTCCTGGGCTCGATCGCCACGTTCATGACCGGAGCCGGGAAGTTCATCGACTCGAGCAGCACCGGAGCGCTCGGATCGCACAGCGTGTCGCCAGTGGTGACGTTCTTCAGCCCGACCACCGCGACGATCTGCCCGGCGGTCGCCGACGGCCGATCCTCCCGGTGGTTGGCGTGCATCTGGTAGATCTTGCCGATCCGCTCCTTACGCCCCTTTGTGGCGTTGAGGATCTGCCGGCCGGCGTCGAGCTTCCCGGAGTACACGCGTATGTAGGTGAGCTTTCCGAAGAACGGGTCACTCATGATCTTGAAGGCGAGCGCCGCGAAGGGCTCCCCCTCATCCGCGTGCCGCTCGACGCGCTCGGCCTGTGCCTCGTCCCCGGGCAGCTGGCCCTCGATGGCCGGGATGTCGATCGGGCTCGGCAGGTAGTCCACGATCGCGTCGAGGAGCGGCTGCACGCCCTTGTTACGGAACGCGCTGCCGCACAGCATCGGCGTGACCTTGCCGGCGACCGTCGCCCGGCGGATCGCGGCGAGGAGCTGCTTCTCGTCGGGCTCCTGGCCCTCGAGGTACAGCTCCATCATCTCGTCGTCGTTCTCCGCGATCTTCTCGTACAGCTTGTCCCGCCACTCGCGGGCCGCGTCGAGGTGATCGTCCGGGATGGATACGACGTCGTACTTGTCGCCCTTGCCCTCGCTCTGCCACAGCAGGGCGCGCATCTGCACGAGGTCGACGACGCCCTTGAAGTCGGACTCGACCCCCCATGGGAGCTGTACGACCAGCGGCGTGGCGTCGAGACGGCTCTGGATCATCTCGACACACCTGTGGAACTCGGCGCCGACCCGGTCCATCTTGTTGACAAAGCAGATCCGCGGAACGCCGTAGCGGTCAGCCTGCCGCCAGACCGTCTCCGACTGCGGCTCGACGCCGGCGACCGCGTCGAAGACGGCGACCGCGCCGTCGAGCACCCGCAACGAGCGCTCTACCTCGACGGTGAAGTCCACGTGGCCGGGCGTGTCGATGATGTTGATCGTGTGATCCCGCCACGAGCAGGTGGTAGCGGCCGAGGTGATGGTGATGCCGCGCTCCTGCTCCTGCTCCATCCAGTCCATGGTGGCGGCCCCGTCATGGACCTCACCAAGCTTGTAGTTGATGCCGGTGTAGAACAGGATGCGCTCGGTCGCGGTGGTTTTGCCCGCGTCGATGTGGGCCATGATCCCGATGTTGCGGACCGTGGCCAACCGGCTGATGGTGGATGTTGCGGCCACTTGTGGTGTCTCTTTCTCCTACCAGCGGTAGTGGGCGAATGCCTTGTTGGATTCGGCCATCTTGTGCGTGTCCTCGCGACGCTTCACGCTCGCCCCGAGGCCGTTGCTCGCGTCGAGCAGCTCGTTGGTGAGCCGCGCGGTCATGGTCTTCTCTCTGCGCTGCCGCGCGTAACGCACGATCCACCGCAGGGCCAGCGTGGTGCTGCGCGCCGGCCGCACCTCGACGGGGACCTGGTAGGTCGCTCCGCCGACACGGCGGCTGCGCACCTCTAGGGTCGGCTTGACGTTGTCCAGCGCCCGCTTCAGCGTGGTCACCGGGTCGGTCCCGGTCTTGTCCCGGCAGCCCTCGAGCGCCCCGTACACGATCTGCTGGGCGAGGGAGCGCTTGCCGGCCAGCAGTACCTTGTTGATCAGCGCGGTTACCAGCGGCGAGCTGTACACCGGGTCGGCGACGAGCTGGCGCTTGCCTGCAGGTCCCTTACGGGGCATCTCAGCTCTTCTCCTTCTTCGCGCCGTAACGGCTCCGTGCCTGCTTGCGGTTGCGTACGCCCTGGGTGTCGAGCGACCCACGGATGATCTTGTAGCGGACCCCGGGAAGGTCCTTCACTCGACCGCCGCGGACGAGCACCATCGAGTGCTCCTGCAGGTTGTGGCCGACGCCCGGGATGTAGGCGGTGACCTCGATCCCGCTCGACAGCCGCACCCGGGCCACCTTGCGCAGCGCGGAGTTCGGCTTCTTCGGGGTAGTGGTGTAGACGCGCATGCACACGCCTCGGCGCTGCGGACTCCCCTTGAGCGCCGGGGTCTTGTTCTTGGCGACCTTCGCCTCTCGGCCCCTACGGACCAGCTGCTGAATCGTGGGCACGGCGTCTCCGTCTTTCCCTCGTATCGAACCGGCCATCGACCCAGCGATGGCCGACCTTTCTCGCTCTCGTCGGCCGGTTGACCTGCTTTCCGTTTGTTCCCTCCGACCCCCGCGGTCGGGAGTGTCGCACCGTCCGCCAGGTACGTCCGGCTCCGCTAAGCGGGCCTGACGGGTGTGGAGGAGAACGTCGCTACGCGCCGTACGGCACGCGCATACCGGCCCGTACATAGACGGGCACGGAGTGAGAGATTACCCACCCACGCGCCCGAGGTCAAAACGAACCCGGGAAAAGGCCCCCGGGGATCAAGGACTGGCGGCTCCGGCCTGGGTGGCGGCGACGATGACAGCGATGATGACGACGATCGTGACCAGCACGTAAAAGGCGATGTTGATCCAGCTGATGATGACCGCCGCCTTGACCAGGCCCTCGCCGGTCTTCATCCCGCCGGACTCGGCGATGCTCCGCTTGGAGTTGCGGCCCAGCACCAGCGCGACGATCGCGGGTATGAGTGGGCAGATGACCCAGGACGCGATCGACAGGATCAGCGCCGCGATCGCCGCGCCGTCGGTCTGCGGTGTTGGGCCGTACCCGTAACCGGGGTAAGGCTGGCCGTATGCCGGCTGCCCGTACGCCGGCTGTCCGTAGGCGGGCTGCCCGCCGGCCTGCTCCCCACCGTACGGCTGCTGCCCATACCCTCCGCCATAAGGAGCCTGCCCGGGCTGTTCCCCGTACGAAGGCTGCTGGCCCGGCTGCCCTGCCCCGTACGGCTGTTGGGCCCCGTAAGGCGGTTGCCCCTCCGGCGGCCCGTACGGCTGCTGTCCGTAGCTATCCCGATCCGGACCCTCGGGGCGTCCGTACTCGCTCATATCTCGTTCGTCCCCCTTCCACCTACGCCCTAATCGGTCCGCAGGTAGCGCAGCACCGTAAGCGCATACACCTTGGCGGCCTCGGTCGGGTCCGCCGTTTTCCGATTCTTTGTCTGACCGGACGAACCATACTGCACCGCGGGGATACCCCGCTCGCGGAACCAGCGCGCATCTCCCGAGGAGGGATGGAGGACGCCGTGGGCGCGGGGATCGACGACCTCCCGCACCGCACCGAGCAGGCTGCGGACGATCGGATCGCTGGCCGGGGTCAGGCTGGCCGGGGCCCCGCTGCCGCGCTCGACGACCTGGGCCTGGATGCCCGCCTCCGCCAGCAGTTGGTGCGCCTGTCCCAGCACCGGTCCGGTGTCGATCCCGAACGGGAGCCCGCAGTCCACCCCGATGACGCACCGCTGAGGGACCGTACCGATCGCGCTTCCGCCCTGAATCGTGCCGATGTTGACGCTCACGTGGTCGAACTCGACGGCCGGGCGCCCGTCGCCGCCGGTCAGTGCGCGGGTGGATGCCTCGACGAGATCCGCGAGTTCCCGTGGAACCTCGGCTTTCATCTCCGCGATCCGGCGCAGCGCCAGCACCGCGGCGGCGGCCTTGACGATCACCGAGTCCGCGCCCGCGGGTGCGGGGATGCCCGCGGGGATGCCTGAGTCGCCGTCGGCCGCGTCGGCGCCGGCTCCATCGGCTCCATCGGATCGGGCGGCGACACGCACCTCGAACTGGCAGCGGCCCAGCTGGGCGACCGCGGGGTGGGCACGGCCGGACGGGGCCGCGACGACGGCGGCGGTGGGACCCTCGATCAGGTCCCTGTCCAACACCCACGGGACGCCGAGCCCGGCGTTCTCCCCGCTCACCAGAAGAACGGTCAGCGGTCCCGAGATCGGCACGCGCAGCCGGGCGGCCAACGCGGCGGCCCACAGGGCACCGGCCAGGCAGGCGGCGTCGTCGGGCCGGACGACGCCGCCGTGGCCGCAGAGCACCAGGTGCCGTTCCCGCGGCGGGATAGGCGCGGCACCGCCTTCGTGGCGCACGCCGTCGTAGCGGGCGAGTACGTTCACATGTCGCGCGCCGGCGTTGTGCGCGAACGGGAACAGACCGCAGCGCTCCAGGTAGCGCGCGGCGAAGCCGGCGAGCTCGGCAGGGGCCTCACGCGAAGTCCGGGTCACCTCGGCCGCGAGCTCGGCCGCCTCGCTCGCCCGCGCCTCCATGGTCTCCAGGAGCCTGGACTCCCATCTGATATCCCCCATGGTCTGTCTTATTGCATATATCTAGTTGGTGGGGCAAGACCGTTGAATTGAATTCTTTGCCGTGTAGATGGCACGTTTGCCGTGCGCATTGCTCCACAAAAGCGACAAAGTGGGTGTCGGCGGCACCATTTGCGCGGCAAACAAAAACGGAGCCACCGCGGCCGCGGTGGCTCCGTTTTTGTTGTTGGATCAGCGGCCGTACTGGCCGCCGAGGTCGTACTCCTCGAGCGGGACGGCCTCGCCGGACCCCTGGCCGAAGGCGTACTCGCTGGGCTCCTCGTAGGCGCCGACCGGGTACATGGCGTCCTTGGCCTCGTCGGTGGGCTCGACCCGGATGTTGCGGTACCGCGCCATGCCGGTGCCGGCCGGGATGAGCTTGCCGATGATGACGTTCTCCTTCAGGCCCTGCAGCGGGTCGCTCTTGGCGTGGATGGCCGCCTCGGTAAGCACCCGGGTGGTCTCCTGGAAGGAGGCCGCCGACAGCCAGGACTCGGTCGCGAGGGAGGCCTTGGTGATGCCCATGAGGACGGGGCGACCGGAGGCCGGGTGACCGCCCTCGGCCACGACCCCCCGGTTGGTCTCCTCGAAGTGCGGGCGCTCGACGAGGTCGCCGGGCAGCAGCTCGGTGTCGCCCGACTCGATCACGTTCACCCGCTTGAGCATCTGCCGCACGATGATCTCGATGTGCTTGTCGTGAATCGAGACACCCTGCGAGCGGTAGACCTCCTGCACCTCCTGGACCAGGTGCAGCTGGACCTGGCGGGGACCAAGGATGCGGAGGATCTCGTGCGGGTTGGCCGCGCCGACCATGACCAGCTGGCCCACCCTCACTTGGTCACCGTCGTTCACCAGCAGCCGGGCCCGCTTCGGGACCGGGTAGGAGACCTCGTCGGAGCCGTCGTCGGGCACGACGACCACCTTGCGGGTCTTCTCGGTCTCCTCGATGCGCGCCCGTCCGTCCACCTCGCTGATCGGGGCGACACCCTTGGGGATCCGCGCCTCGAACAGCTCGATGACACGGGGCAGACCGTGGGTGATGTCCTCGCCCGCGACACCGCCGGTGTGGAAGGTCCGCATGGTGAGCTGGGTGCCGGGCTCACCGATCGACTGGGCGGCGATGATGCCGATCGCCTCGCCGACGTCCACCAGCTTGCCGGTCGCCAGCGAGCGCCCGTAGCAGGCGGCACACACGCCGACCTTCGACTCGCAGACCAGCACGCTGCGGACCTTGACCTCCTCGATGCCCTTCTCGATCAGCGCGGTGACCAGAGCGTCGTTGATGTCGGCCCCGGCCTCCGCCACGGTCTCGCCGTCGACCACCACGTCCTCGGCGACGTTCCGGGCGTGCGCGCTGTTGTCGACGTTCTCCACCTTCCGCAGCTGACCGTCCGTGCCCTTCTGGGCGACCTGGAGGCTGATCGTGCGGTCGGTGCCGCAGTCGTCCTCGCGGACGATGACGTCCTGGGAGACGTCGACGAGCCGGCGGGTCAGGTAGCCCGAGTCCGCCGTCCGCAGCGCCGTGTCCGCGAGGCCCTTACGGGCACCGTGGGTGGAGATGAAGTACTCCACGACGGTGAGCCCCTCGCGGTAGCTGGACTTGACCGGACGCGGGATGATCTCACCCTTCGGGTTGGCCACCAACCCGCGCATGCCGGCGATCTGCCGCACCTGCATCGGGTTGCCCCGGGCGCCGGAGTTGACCATCAGCCACACCGGGTTGCTCCGCGGGAACGACGTCTCCATGTCCCGAGCGACCTCGGCGGTGGCCTGGGTCCAGATCTCTATGAGCTCCTGCCGGCGCTCGTCGTCGGTGATCAGACCGCGCTCGTACTGCCGCTGTACCTTCTCGGCCTTCGCCTCGAAGCTCTCCAGGATCTCCTGCTTGCGCGGGGGCTGGAGTACGTCCTCGATGGCGATCGTGATGCCGGCCCGGGTGGCGTAGTGGAAGCCGGCCTCCTTCAGCGCGTCGAGCGCCGCGGCCACCTTGACCTTGGGGTACCGCTCCGCGAGCTCGTTGATGATCGTGGACAGGTGCTTCTTGCCCACCTCGTAGTTCACGAAGGGGAAGTCGTCCGGCAGCGTCTCGTTGAACAGCACCCGCCCGAGGGTCGTCCTCAGCCGGAGCGGGTCACCGGCCTCCCACCCGTCCGGCGCCTCCCAGTCGGTCGGAGGCGGGACGTCGCGCAGCCGGATGTCGATCGGGGTCTGCAGCTCGATCTCTCCCCGGTCCAACGACATGATCGCTTCCGCCGCCGAGGCGAAGAACCGGCGGTCCTCCTGCGCCTCCTGCTCCTCGACGAGCCCGTCGAACTCGGTTGTCAGGTGGTAGAGGCCCATCACCATGTCCTGGGTGGGCATGGTGACCGGCTTGCCGTCGGCCGGCTTCAGGATGTTGTTGGTCGACAGCATCAGGATGCGGGCCTCGGCCTGCGCCTCCGCCGACAGCGGCAGGTGCACGGCCATCTGGTCACCGTCGAAGTCCGCGTTGAACGCCGTGCAGACCAGCGGGTGGATCTGGATGGCCTTGCCCTCCACCAGCTGCGGCTCGAACGCCTGGATGCCAAGGCGGTGCAGGGTCGGCGCCCGGTTCAGCAGCACCGGGTGCTCGGCGATGACCTCCTCGAGGACGTCCCAGACGACCGAACGGGCCCGCTCCACCATGCGCTTGGCGCTCTTGATGTTCTGCGCGTGGTTGAGGTCCACCAGCCGCTTCATCACGAACGGCTTGAACAGCTCCAGCGCCATCTGCTTGGGCAGCCCGCACTGGTGCAGCTTGAGCTGCGGACCGACCACGATGACGGAGCGGCCGGAGTAGTCGACGCGCTTGCCGAGCAGATTCTGCCGGAACCGGCCCTGCTTGCCCTTGAGCATGTCGGAAAGCGACTTGAGCGGGCGGTTACCCGGACCGGTGACCGGCCGGCCGCGGCGGCCGTTGTCGAACAGCGCGTCGACAGCCTCCTGCAGCATGCGCTTCTCGTTGTTGACGATGATCTCCGGAGCGCCGAGATCGAGCAGCCTCTTCAGCCGGTTGTTCCTGTTGATCACCCGCCGGTACAGGTCGTTCAGATCGCTGGTGGCGAACCGGCCGCCGTCCAGCTGCACCATGGGGCGCAGGTCGGGCGGGATCACCGGGATGCAGTCGAGAACCATGCCCAGCGGGCTGTTGCGGGTGTTGAGGAACGCCGAGACGACCTTGAGCCGCTTCAGCGCGCGGGCCTTCTTCTGGCCCTTGCCCGTCCGGATGATCTCGCGCAGCCTCTCGGCCTCGCCATCGAGGTCGAAGTGCTCCAGCCGCTCCTTGATCGCGGCCGCGCCCATGCCGCCCTCGAAGTACCTGCCGAACCGATCCCGCATCTCCCGGTAGAGCATCTCGTCGCCCTCCAGGTCCTGCACCCGCAGGCCCTTGAACCGGGTCCAGAGCTCCTCGATGCGGTCCAGCTCACGGGCGGCGCGCTCGCGGAGCTGCCGCATCTCCCGCTCGGCGCTTTCCCGCACCTTGCGACGGGCGTCGCCCTTGGCGCCCTGGGATTCCAGCTCGGCCAGGTCGGCCTCGAGCTTGCGCTGCCGGGTCTCGACCTCGGCGTCGCGCCGCTGCTCGATCTGCTGCCGCTCCACCGAGATCTTCGCCTCCAGCGAGGGGAGATCCCGATCCCGCGCGTCGGTGTCGACGTGGGTGATCATGTACGCGGCGAAGTAGATGACCTTCTCCAGGTCCTTCGGCGCGAGGTCGAGCAGGTAGCCAAGGCGGCTCGGCACGCCCTTGAAGTACCAGATGTGCGTGACCGGCGCGGCCAGCTCGATGTGGCCCATCCGCTCGCGCCGCACCTTGGCACGGGTCACCTCGACGCCGCAGCGCTCACAGATGATGCCCTTGAACCGGACGCGCTTGTACTTGCCGCAGTAGCACTCCCAGTCCCGGGTCGGACCGAAGATCTTCTCGCAGAACAGCCCGTCCTTCTCAGGCTTGAGGGTGCGGTAGTTGATCGTCTCCGGCTTCTTGACCTCGCCGTGCGACCACTGTCGAATGTCGTCGGCGGTGGCGAGGCCAATGCGCAAATCGTCGAAGAAGTTAACGTCGAGCACTTATGTCGTCCCCTGTTGTCGTTTCGTTCAGACTCAGACCTCTTCGACGCTGCTCGGCTCGCGCCGGGACAGGTCGATACCGAGTTCTTCGGCGGCCCGGTAGACGTCCTCCTCGGTGTCGCGCATCTCGATGGACATGCCGTCGCTGGACAGCACCTCGACGTTGAGGCACAGCGACTGCATCTCCTTGATCAGGACCTTGAAGGACTCGGGGATGCCCGGCTCGGGGATGTTCTCACCCTTGACGACGGCCTCGTAGACCTTCACCCGGCCGGGAACGTCGTCGGACTTGATGGTGAGCAGCTCCTGCAGGGCGTAGGAGGCGCCGTACGCCTCGAGGGCCCAGACCTCCATCTCACCGAAGCGCTGGCCGCCGAACTGTGCCTTACCGCCGAGCGGCTGCTGGGTGATCATCGAGTACGGGCCGGTGGACCGGGCGTGGATCTTGTCGTCGACCAGGTGCGCCAGCTTGAGGATGTAGATGTAGCCGACGGCCACCGGGTCCCGGAACGGCTCGCCCGTCCGCCCGTCGTACAGCCTCCCCTTGCCGCTGGAGCTGATCAGGCGGTTGCCGTCGCGGTCGGGCAGCGCGGAGCCGAGCAGCCCCTGGATCTCCTCCTCACGGGCGCCGTCGAAGACCGGTGTGGCGATGAGGGTGCCGGCCTCGGCCTCCGCCGTGCCCAGCCGCTTCATCCGATCCCGCCAGGCGTTCTCGTTCTTGCCGCCACCCTTGGCGCCGGCACCGTTCGCCTCGACCTTCCAGCCGCTGTGGGCCACCCAGCCGAGGTGGGTCTCCAGGACCTGGCCGACGTTCATTCGGGAAGGTACCCCCAGAGGGTTGAGGATGATCTCGACGGGGGTCCCATCCTCCAGGTGAGGCATGTCCTCGACCGGCATGATGCGGGCGATGACGCCCTTGTTACCGTGCCGGCCGGCCATCTTGTCGCCCTCGGAGACCTTGCGCCTCTGGGCCATGCTCACCTGGACCAGCTTGGTGACGCCCGGAGGCAGCTCGGGATGCTCCTCACGGGTGTAGACCTTGACGTCGATGATCTTGCCGTGCTCGCCGTGAGGCACACGCAGGGAGGTATCCTTCACCTCCCGCGCCTTCTCGCCGAAGATGGCCCGAAGGAGCTTCTCCTCCGGGGTCAGCTCGGTCTCGCCCTTGGGTGTGATCTTGCCGACGAGGATGTCGCCCGGGCCGACCTCGGCGCCGATACGAATGATGCCCTCCTCGTCGAGATCACGCAGGCTTTCTTCGCCCACGTTGGGGATGTCCCGAGTGATCTCTTCGGGGCCCAGCTTGGTCTCGCGGGCCTCGATCTCATGCTTTTCGATGTGAATAGAGCTGAACTTGTCTTCCTGAGCCACGCGCTCGCTGATGATGATCGCGTCCTCGAAGTTGTACCCCTCGAAGCTCACGAAAGCGCAGAGGATGTTCTGTCCCAGCGCCAGCTCTCCCTGGTCCGTTGAGGAGCTATCCGCGAGCGGCTGGCCGGATTTGACGATGTCGCCCTTGGAGACGATGGCCCGCTGGCTGATGCAGGTGCCCTGGTTGCTGCGCCGGAAGCGGATCAGGGGATGGTCAAAGCGCTTGCCGTCCTCAGACTCGATGCCGACGTTATCGCCAGTGACGCTCACGACCACGCCATCTGTCTTGCTCCGTATGACGTGGCCGGAGTCCCATGCGGTTCGTTGCTCCATGCCGGTGCCCACGAGCGGCACCTCCGGCTTTACCAGGGGCACCGCCTGCCGCTGCATGTTAGCGCCCATCAGGGCGCGGTTGGCGTCGTCGTGCTCCAGGAAGGGAATCAGAGAGGTGGCCACACTGACAATCTGCTTGGGGGAGACGTCCATGTAATCGACGCGCTCGGGGGGCTCGATGACGAACCGGCTGCCGCGGCGGCACTCGACGCGGGCCTCGGTGAACTGGTTCTTGTGGTCGAGCCCGGCATTGGCCTGCACCACCACGAAGCGGTCTTCCACGTCCGCCGACAGGTACTCGATGTCCTCGGACACGAAGGGCACCACACTGATCGGCCGCTCCGGGAGGTCGCGCAGCCGTGCGGCGAGCTCTTCGTCGACGGTGGCGCCGGCCTCGGCGACCACGGCGCCGCTGCCGTCCTTGATCTCGTCCCTGATGCTGCGGCCCGCGAGCAGCTCGGAGGTGTTCGGCAACTCGTGGTAGACGCGGCGGTAGGGAGTCTCGATAAAGCCGTAGTCGTTGACCCGGCCGTAGGTTGCCAGGGAGCCAATGAGGCCGATGTTCGGGCCTTCAGGGGTCTCGATGGGGCAGAT
>WHSR01000091.1 GCA_009379995.1 Streptosporangiales bacterium | reverse complement strand
GTTCCCGCCGCTCCCGCCGCGCCTGCTGCTGACGCATCGCCGCCACCCGCTCCTTGGCGGCACGCTTCTTACCCGAGGATGTCCCGGGCGCGGGACGGTTGGACTGACGCGACGACACGGGTGACTCCCTTACTCCGGTACCTCCGGTTCCACAGCCTACCTATACACCTAAGTCGCTTAGTTGAGCGTCCGATCGAGTCAACAGCACGCGGTGTTCAGGGTGCTCATCGCCGGGCCGGCGAAAATCAGCAACGGTCCGGCCAGTATGAGGGCGACCGCGAGCCCGCTCAGCGCGGCGCTGGCGCGGCCCAGCGGCCGCCGCCCGGCGATCAGCCGGCGCACCCGATCGGCGTCGGCCGACCCGCCGGCCCCGAGCGACCCCGCGGGCCGCGGCCCGCTCGCCACTGCCAACAACGCCTCGGCGACGGTGAGCCGGTGCTCGGACCGAGCAGCGGCGTCGTCGGCGGCCAGCTCTATCAGGCGCAGGATGTGCGCGCGGGCAGCCTGGAACAGCCGCAAGCGAGGGAACGCGGCCGCCAGACCGGCCGCCGCCGCGGTCACCAGGTCGTGGTGGGCACGCAGGTGGGCACGCTCGTGGGCGAGGACGGCGCGTAGCTGGGGCCCGTCGAGGGCGCCGACGGCGGCCGAGGTGAGCACCACATGCCCCCCGGCGATCCTTCGCAGACCGGGAACGCAGTAGGCGGCCGGGGCCGGATGATCGAGAACGATCACGCCGCTCGCCGGGCCCGGGCGTCCCACCAGCCGAAGCGTGGACCGGTGCCGGCACCGCGCAACTACCGCGGAGGCCATCGTGGCGGCCACGCTGTAGGCACACCTGACGAATACGCCCAGTGCCAGCGTCGCGCCGACGGCTCCCGCCGCCGCACCGCCCGGGGTGGCGTACTGCGACCGCAGCGCCAGCACGCACGCCCGAAGCACCTCGGCGAGGTTGGCGCTGACCTGCACGGTGGGCACGCTCAACGCGAGGCCGCCGAGTACGAGCGATGCCAGGAAGGAGACGCTGGCCGCCTGCCAGGCCACGATGCCCAGCCGCGGGGCGTGCTCCATCCAGGCGGGCGCGCCGAGCAGCCGCGGCCCGCACACGGCCAGCACCGCGGCATAGCCGAGGAGCACGACGGCGACGGTCACGACAGGCCCTCCCGCTCCTTCGCCTCCTCCAGCGCCGTACGCAGCGCGTCGAGTTCACCGCGTGGCATCCGCGCCACCAGACGGGCCAGCACGGCCGCGCGGTCCGGCGCCGCCTGCAGCGCCTCCTCCACCAGTCCGGCGGAATACTCCTCCCGAGACGCCGCCGGCCAGTATCGGTGGATCCTGCCCTCCTTGGCGCGGCGCAGCCAGCCCTTACGGAACAGGTTCTCCATCACGGTCTGCACGGTGGTGAAGGCGATCGGCCGCTCGCGTTGGAGGTCCTCCACCACATCCCGGACCCGAACCGGAACCCCGGCCGCCCACACCCGATCCATGATCGCGGCCTCTAGATCACCGAACCGCGGCATCCCGCTCCTCCCGACATGGCACATACTCGCAACTAGATACCTTAGGCGCCTAGGCGATTCGTCACTCCTAGAGTTCGAATCGGGTGCCGACGGTGTTGGGGATGAAGGCGTCGGGGAAGCGCTCGGCGAAGACCTGCTGGGCGACCCAGCCGGTGCAGTGGGCGGGGACGATGACGGCCGGAGCATGTTGGTGACCAGCCCGTCGGGAGTCAGCCCGGCGTCGAAGAGGGGTCTCTGGATGAGCAGCCACGCCGGCCGCGGCCAGCGGCTCGCTCGCACCGGTCGTACACACGCGAGCTCCTCAAGGCTGACTGGGCCTGCGGGCGACGAGGCATTCAACGACGCCGAGCTTGACCCGCCTGTGGTGGTCGAGACGGAAACCTTCGCCCCGGACGTGGTGGAGTGGGCGGCGCAGGAAGTGCTCGCCGCCGAGGGGAACGGTGACCAGCTCCAACAGCCGCTGGAGGACGCGGACGGGCCAGGCGGAGCTGGCGACGTGGTCGAGCAGCAGGAGTCGGCCGCCGGGCCGCAGCACCCGTGTCATCTCGGCGACGGCCCGCCGGTCGTCGGGGATGGCGCACAGCGACAGGGTGCACACGACCGTGTCGAACGAGGCGTCGTCGAACGGGAGCGCCTGGGCATCCGCCTGTTGAAGGGCGACAGTACGGCCGAGCCGGTTGGCCCGGTCTCGGGCGATGGCCAGCATGGCAGGGCTCCATTCGATCCCGGTCAACCGGACGTCGTCGGCGTACAGGGGGAGATTGAGCCCGGTTCCGATGGCGACCTCCAAGACCTCGCCGGAGGCCTGTGCGCAGATCCAGGCGCGGCTCTCGCCGAACAGGTGCCGGTCGAAGAACCTCATCTCGCGGTCGTAAGAACGGGCGTGGCGGTCCCAGTAGCGCATCAGCCGCTGGTGATCGCCGCCGATTTCGGGGGTAGGGCGGGGCATGGCTGGCCACTCCTCATCGCTCGCGCAGCTTCTGCCGCTGCTGGGTGAACTGCTCGTCGTTGATCTCCCCGGCGGCGTACCGACGGCGCAGCAACTGTTCCGCATCGCCGGCGGGTGCTTCGGGCTGGCCGGCGGATAGACGGCGGGCCAGCCAGACGATGGCGAGCACGATCAGAACGAAGAGGGCGAGGATGAGCACCACCCCGGCGACCATCATCGTCATCATCGCGCCGCCCATGCCGGGCATCCAGCCCGCCACCGATCCGGTCATGATCGATTCATGCAACATCGGGAACACTCCTAAGTGCGATCGACATTCTCTTTGTGAGCAGCGCTCACTATTTGGGTGCAGACTGGCCGCATGAACTCATCGGCTTCCAGCGGCCCGGCGCCACTTTCCCGACGGCAGGAGTACCGGCAGGCCACGATCGAGGAGATCAAAGGGCTGGCACGGTGCCAGCTAGCCGAGCACGGCCCAGGAGCGCTGTCGCTGCGGGCGATCGCCCGCGACATGCGGATGGCATCCTCCGCCCTGTACCGCTACTTCGCCAGCTACGACGACCTGATCACCGCGCTGTGCGTGGACGCCTACAACAGCGTCGCCGACGCGCTCACCCAGGCCCGCGACGCCCGGCCGGCCGACGACCACGCCGGCCGATGGTGGGCCATCTGCCATGCCCACCGACGCTGGGCCCTGGACAACCCGGCCGACTTCGCGTTGATCTTCGGCACCCCGGTGCCGGGTTACCAGGCACCCGCGCGGGTCACCGGACCGGCAGCGGGCCGGCTCGCCGCGGCGCTGTTCGACGTCTACGCCGCGGCCGCACACGCCCGAGCCGCCCGCCCCGACCGCACCCAAGTACCGGAGAAACTCGAGGTGGGTGAGCTGCTCACGGAACTCCTGCCCGAGGCGGGAGCCCACCACCCGCCCCGCCTGGCCGGGATCGCCGCCACCGCCTGGGCCTCGGTGCTCGGCTACCTCGTCGCGGAGATCTTCGGCAGCCTCACCCGACTCATCCCCGACACCGACCAGCTGTACGACGCGCACCTGCGCACCGTGATGCTCGGCATGGGGTTCGATCCGGACCTCATCCAGGCCGCCGGCCGGGACGAGGCCTGACCGAGGCGACCCATGGCCCGCCGATATTTACTATGCTTTCGTAGTAGCCTGGGTTCGCGTCGACCGTCCGAGGTGACAGGGAATGTGCGGCTCGATGATGGGGCGGGGTTGATGGCCGGGCTGGGGCCGCTGGAGACCGCGGCGATGGAGGTGCTGTGGCGCGCCGACGAACCGCTGTCCGTCCGCCAGGTGCTCGACCGGCTCAACCAAGACCGTTGCCCGCTGCTTGCCTACACGACGGTGATGACCGTACTGGCCCGGCTGGCGGACAAGGGCGCGCTCACCCGGCAGCCGCGCGGCCGCGGTTTCGCCTACCGGCCCACGGGTTCTGACCCGGCCGCGTTGGCGGTGCGCAGCGTGCTCACCGAGCACGGCGACGCGGCGATCGTGCGCTTCGTCGAGCAGGTGGGCGCCGACCCCGACGCACTGCGCCGGCTTCGGCGCCTCGTCGACAACTCCCCCGGGGACTCCCCGGAGACGCCGCCGTGATCCCCGCGGGGCCGATACATCGGCGGCTCGACAGCGGCAACCGGGCCTTCTGGCTGCTTGTCGTCGCGGTGTTCGGCTTCCGCGGTCTGGTTTCGATCTTGGGCTGTTGCGTGGTGTGCGTCGTCGGGCTGCGGCTCGTCACGGTCGGACCCGCGGCCCTGTTGACAGGGGGCGGCTTGATGCTGCCCGCCGTCATGCTGGCCGCCCTCCTGGTTGCCACGACTGGGACCGCCGGCGTGCGTTTGGCCAGGAGCTTGTACGCGGACCGTACGCTGCGCCGTGAACTGCGCGCCCGCACCCATCCGTACGATCCGTACGATCCGGTCGCCGCCCGGTTTGGCCTCGCCGGACGGGTGCACGTGGTGACGGCCGAGGAGCCGTTCGCGTTCACCCACGGATTGTGGACCCCGCGCGTCGTGTTGAGCACAGGACTGGTGCGCACGGCGCCCCCCGCGGAACTCGTCGCGGTTCTCGCACACGAATCGGCGCACGTGCGCAGCCGCGATCCGTTGAAGGTGCTGGTGGCCCAGGTGCTACTCGCCCGCGAGTTCTACCTGCCGGCACTGCGTCACCTGTCCAGCCGCTTCGTCGCCGGCCGGGAACTCGCCGCCGATCGCGCGGCCGCCGCCCACTGCGGGAACCGGCCCCTGGCCGGCGCCCTGCTCCGAGTCCTCGAGCCTCCGTCCTGGGCGGCCACGACACCGGCCGCGGCCATGGCCAGCTGCTCCAACGCCGCCACGCTGGACGCCCGCATCACCCAACTGGAGACCGGAAGCGAGCCACCACCGCAGCGCACTCCCCGCCGGCTGCTCCTGGCCAGCACGCTCGTCGCCGTCCTCGTCCTCGCAGCCGCGGTCGACGCGGCCATCCTCGTCCAGCAGATGTGCATGCGCGCCATGTGACGCGGCGAATCGCACCCGCGCTCCCGCGCCGCGCGGGTGCGGCGGCTACGTCACCGGCCGGCGCAGGATGGTCTTCATCGGCGCCGGCGATCTGCTTCTTCTTGCTGAAGACGCGCTTCGACTCCTTATCGCGGTCCGGCCGCCGTCCGGCCGTCTTGGTCACGACCAAGAGATGTCGCGAGCACGCGCCTCGCGGTTCAACGTCGGCCGAGAGGTTCGCTACCCGCCTCCGCCGGCCGAGGCGCGTAGGTCCTCCAACAGCTCGGCCTGCCCGGACAGGACTCCGCTGAGGATCTCGCGCGCCACCGCCAGCAGCTCCGCCACGTGGGGGCTGGTCAGCGAGTAGTACACGGTGGAGCCCTCCTTGCGGGAGACCACCAGGTCGGCCCGGCGCAGCACGGCGAGCTGCTGGGACAGATGTGCCGGCTCGATGCCCACCTCGGGGAGCATCTCCGAAACGGCGTGCTCGCGTTCGCTCAACAGCTCCAGGACCCGGATCCGCGCGGGGTGCCCCAGCGTCTTGAAGAACTCCGCCTTCAGCTGGTACAGCGGCTTACTCACCGCAGCACCCTCCGATCTTCGTCACCGATATCAGCAATTGCTAATTTTAGCAAGCAATAACTACCGCATGGCCCGGCGCGCGGCACCGCTGCCGCGTGCCGGGTGGCGGCGGGCTCAGCCGGAGGCGCGCAGCCGCTCCAGCAGCGCGTTGTACTCGTCCCACAGCTGTCCCGGCAGACGCTCGCCGAATATACGGAGGTAATCCCGGATGAGGGCCGCCTCCTGCTCCCATATGTCGGGGTCGACCGACAGCAGCAGGTCCAGGCTCCGCTCGTCGATGTCCAGGCCGGAGGTGTCGAGGGCACGCGCGGTCGGCACCTTGCCGATGGGGGTCGCTGCGGCCTCGGCCTGCCCGTTCAGCCGTTCGACTATCCACTTCAGCACGCGGCTGTTCTCACCGAAGCCCGGCCAGACGAACCGGCCCTCGTCGTCTCTGCGGAACCAGTTGACGTAGTAGATCCGTGGCAGCTTCTCCGGATCCGTCATTCCCGCGATCTTGAGCCAGTGGGCGAAGTAATCGCCCATGTTGTAGCCGCAGAACGGCAGCATCGCGAACGGATCACGACGCACCTCACCGACCGTGCCCTCCGCGGCCGCCGTCTTCTCCGAGGCCACGCCCGCGCCGAGGAACACGCCGTGCTGCCAGGAGTAGGCCTCGGTGGCCAGCGGCACCGCCGTCGCGCGGCGGCCGCCGAACAGGATCGCCGAGATGGGCACTCCGGCCGGGTCCTCCCACTCCGGGGCGATCGTCGGACACTGGGCGGCGGGCACGCAGAACCGAGAGTTAGGGTGCGCCGCCGGCTCGTCCATGTCCGGAGTCCAGTCCCGGCCCTTCCAGTCGGTCAGCCGCTGCGGCGGCTCGTCGGTGAGGCCCTCCCACCACACGTCACCGTCGTCGGTGCGGGCCACGTTGGTGAAGACGGTGTTACCCCACAGCGTCTTGATCGCGTTGTTGTTGGTGGACACGCCGGTGCCCGGCGCGACGCCGAAGAAGCCGGCCTCGGGATTGATCGCGTACAGCCGACCGTCGGCGCCAAAGCGCATCCAGGCGATGTCGTCGCCGACAGTCTCGACCTTCCACCCGGGGATGGTGGGCTGCAGCATGGCGAGGTTGGTCTTCCCGCACGCGGACGGAAACGCGGCCGCCACGTACCGTGGCTCGCCTCCGCCGCCGTCGCCGGGGTCGGGCGGGGTGACCTTCAAGATGAGCATGTGCTCGGCGAGCCAGCCCTCGTCGCGGGCCATCACCGAGGCGATGCGCAGCGCGTAGCACTTCTTGCCGAGCAGGGCGTTCCCGCCGTACCCCGAGCCGTACGACCAGATCTCCCGGGTCTCCGGGAAGTGCGAGATGTACTTCATCGAGTTGCACGGCCACGGCACGTCGGCCTGACCCGGCTCCAGGGGGGCGCCGACCGAGTGCACGCACCTGACGAAGAACCCGTCCTCCCCGAGCTCCTCCAGTACCGCCTTGCCGATACGGGTCATGATCCGCATCGACACCACCACGTAGGCGGAGTCGGTGATCTCCACACCCAGCTGCGAGATCCCCGAGCCGAGCGGGCCCATGCAGTACGGCACCACGTACATGGTGCGGCCCCGCATGCACCCCCGGAAGAGTTCGTCGAAGGTGGCCCGCATCTCCTTCGGAGCGATCCAGTTGTTGGTCGGGCCGGCGTCCTCCCTCGTCTCCGAGCAGATGAACGTACGGTCCTCCACCCGGGCGACGTCCGAGGGGTCGGAGGCGGCATGAAAGCTGTTGGGCCGTTTGTCCGGGTCGAGCCGGGTGAGCGTGCCCCGCTCGACCAGCAGGTCGGTCAGGCGGTCCCACTCCTCTTCCGAACCGTCACACCACTCGACGCGATCCGGGCCGGTGAGCGCGGCGATCTCACGAACCCAGGCGATCAGTTTGGCGTGCTTGGTCGGGAAATCTTTCAGCCCCGGGATCTCGGCGGCCATGGCTGCTCCTTCCTTGACGTCCCTGCTGCGGCCGGCATGTGCGCCAACAGCCGCCGTGCGCCGCGCATCAGCTCGGGTACCTCCGCGCTGGCCAATGTGTACACCACGGTGCCGGCCTCCCGGCAAGCCGTCACGATCCTGGAACGACGCGAGATCCCCAACTGCCGCGAAAGAGGGGACGGCTCCGCCTCGCACATCGAAGAATTCCACCATGCGCCCGCTTCCGCGACACGCCGCCTTCGCAGATCCGCGACGCTTCTGATCGAACTAGCATCTACGCAATTAACGAAATTCGCAACTTCTTCGCTTCCCGGTCACCGGGCCCGGACCCCGAAAGTCAGGAACATCACACCGGAAGCCGGCGCAACGCATAGCCCCAGAGCTCGAACAGCTCGTCGGCCGGTTTGCCCGCCACCTCGATCTCGTCGATGGACTTTCGCTCCGCGCTGACGAGCTCCCAGCCGTGGTCGTGGAAGCGCTCGCGCACCTCCTCCGTTGTCACGCCTGCCCGCATCGGCGCCAGCCTGGGCGGTCGGAAGCCGAAAAGGAGGAACGTCGAGCCTGGAGCCGCTGCCTGGGAGACGCCCTCGACGTAGGCGTCCCGCTGGTCCGGGGGAATCGTGTGGAAACAGCCGAAGTCCAGGAGCAATATGTACCCGTCCCCTATCCCGAAGTCCCGGAGGCGCGTCACGTCGCCCTGCACGAACCTCGGAGAGACCCCAGCCGTGGCGGCCTTACGGCGCGCGATGGCCAGGGCCCTCGGCACCATGTCCACTCCAGTGACGTCCCACCCGTGCTCGGCGAGGTAGATGCTCTCGGTCCCCGTACCGCAGCCGATGTCGAGTGCACGACCGGGCGGAACCGACGACGACCCTTCGACCAACTCGACCAACTCCGGGGCCGGGGTACCCCGATCCCACACCCTCAGCCCGAGGAGGTAGAAGGTCCGGTACACGAAGCCGTACCACCGTGGACCCTCCACCCAAGCCTCGCCGCGCCGGCGCAAGAGCACCGCCGTGGCCACCAGGCCCGCCCCCAGCCCGGCAAGCAGTGGGGCCACCAACCGTCGCCGGCGTCCGCCAGCCGCCTTCCTTGTCATGGCACAAGATGATACGTCTCGTATAATGCTCTGACTATGGGGAAGGAGAGGTCCAGGCAAGAGATTTTGGCCGCCGTCCGGCCGCTCTTCGCCGGCGGCCGCCGGCCGACCATGGATCAGCTGGCCGACGCGGCTGGGGTCTCCGCCCGAACCCTCTACCGTCTCTTCGGCAGCCGGGCGGCCCTGCTACATGAACTCGGATGCTCGCCGCGGCCCACCGCCCGCGAGCTGATCCTCGACACCGGGCTGGAGCTCGTCGGCCGCCGCGGCCTGGTGGAACTTTCGATGGACGAGCTCGCCGAGGCCGCCGGCGTGTCTCGGGCCACGCTGTACAGGCTGTTCCCCGGCAAGTCGGCGCTCTTCGCCGCGCTGATCCGGACCTACTCGCCCTGGGAGGCGGTCGCCGACGTACTCGAGACCATGCCCGATGGCCAGCCCGCAGAGGTGGTGCCCGCGGTCGGCCGGGCGATCGGCGCGGCAATGGAGGGACGAGCAGCACTGCTGCTGCACATGGTCTTCGAGCTCCTCAAGGGCGACCCGGACACGATCGAAGGCGCGAAGCACACGATGGCCCGTGGAATACCTGACCTGGTCCAATACCTGAGCGGGGAGATGGCGGCGGGCCGACTTCGGCGGATGCATCCGGTCGTCGCCTTCCAGCTCCTGGCCGGTCCCATAGTCGCGCACCAACTGACCCGCCCCCTCGCGGAAAGGTCGCTGGGCTTCACGACATCACCGGAGCAGGTAACGGATCAGATCGTGCAGGCCTGGCTACGAGCGATGGCCGTGGACGAGAACCCCGGTGCCGAACCTTCCTGACCCGAGGAATCGGGGCACCGCAGACGGAGCCGCCAGCGCCACGTTCCCTGTCGAAGGCCCTGCGTCCATTTCCCGTCGCGACGGTTCCTCCAGGGAATGCTTGCCGGCCCTCCCTGGTTAATACCCCCAGGGGTACTAACAGAGGAGCTACTCGATGGCGACTGTCGAACTGACCAAGGACAACTTCGCCGAGGTCGTCGGGACCGACCGCATAGTGCTGGTCGATTTCTGGGCGGCCTGGTGTGGGCCGTGCCGGATGTTCGCGCCGATATTCGAGCGGGCCGCTCAGCGTCACGACGACATCGTGTTCGGCAAGGTGGACACCGAGGCGCAGCCGGAGCTGGCCGCGACCTTCGAGATCACCTCGATCCCGACACTCATGGTCGTCCGCGACAAGGTAGTGCTGTACGCACAGCCCGGCGCACTGCCCGAGCAGGCGCTGGAGGAACTGATCGCCGAGGCGAAGGCCGCCGACATGGACGAGATCCGCCGACGCGTCAGCGGGCAAAAGGCCAGCGCCTGACCCCGGTGCCGGGTGAGGATTCTCTTGGTGGCCGACACCGAGGGACGGTGAGCATGGAACGCGCGGAGTGGGATAGCCGCTACCAGGCGACCGAGCTGATCTGGACGGCGTCACCCAACCGCTTCGTCGTCGAGGAGCTGACCGGTCTGCGCCCGGGCCGCGCGCTCGACCTCGGCGCCGGCGAGGGGCGCAACGCGGTCTGGCTGGCGGAGCGGGGCTGGAGGGTGACCGCCGTCGACTTCTCCGCTGTGGGCCTGGCCAAGGCCCGCCGGCTTGCCGAGAGTCGCGGCGTGAGCGTGAACTGGGTGGAGGCGGACCTGCGTGGCTACGCGCCCGAGCCGGGCGCCTACGACCTGGTGCTCGTCGCCTACCTGCACCTGCTGCCGGTCGAGCGGTCCGAGGTGCTCCGTCGGGCCACGCAGGCGCTCGCCCCGGCGGGCACGCTGCTCGTCGTCGGCCACGACCTCGCCAACCTCACCGAGGGCGTGGGCGGACCCCAGGACCCGAACGTTCTCTACACCCCGGAGTCCGTCGCCGCCGACCTGGACGGGCTGGACATCCGCCGCGCCGCGCGGGTCGGTCGTCCGGTCGACACCGAGGCCAGACCCCGTCAGGCCATCGACACCCTGGTACGAGCCGTCCGCGCCTAAGCGTTGCGGCCGCGCTCGCGCTCATCACGGGAATCTCACGCTCATCGCAGGGAATGCCGCCGCATGCGGGACGGCTGAACCGGATATACCCCATGGGGTACACCGCCGGGACCGGAGGAGATTTCGCGATGCGCCCGTCGAAGGCCAACCCATCCGATGCACCTGTACGCCACGCTCTCCGTACGACCTGCGGACGCGAACTGGCCGTCGGCCGACTGCGGCTGAGCGGGCTGGATCATCCGGTCACGCGCGTCACGCTGGAGATCGGCTGCCAGCCATACGACCGGGACGCGGTGTGGGCGAGCCTGACCGCGGCGGAGGCCCGCCGGCTTGCCGCACGGCTGCTCGCCCAGGCCGCCGCGATCGAACGAGAAGGTCGCTGATGGTCCGGGCCGCTTCGTCACCCTCGACCGAAGCGTTCGCTACGAGTCGTGCCCGACCCGCGAGGCGGGGAAGGCGTCCCGGCAGTGCGGGGAACAGAACCAGTACGTCGTACCGTCACGCTCGACCGAGGCGACGGCCGACGCCGGGCTGATCCGCATGCCGCACACCGGGTCGGTGACGCCGCGGGGAGCGGCGGCGGGGTGGCGCCCCGCAGCCGGTTGGCGTTGCCCACCATCGACAGCGACGACATCGCCATGGCCGCCGCGGCGATGATCGGGCTCAGCCGGATCCCGGTGAACGGGTACAGCACGCCGGAGATGAGGGTGAGGTTGGACGCCTCGATGGCGACGTCGGTGCCGGTGCCGATGGCGAACCCGACGTCGGCCTGGGCGAGCGCGGGGGCGTCGTTGATGCCGTCGCCCACCATGCCGACCCGCCGGCCCTCCCCCTGGAGCCGGGCGATCTCGGCCGCCTTGCGCTCGGGTCGAACCTCGGCCAGCACGCGGGTGATCCCCACCTCCCGAGCGATGGCCTCGGCGGTGCGCCGGTTGTCACCGGTGATCATGACCACCTGAACACCCAGGTCCTGTAGGGCCGTGACGGCGTCGCGCGAGTCGTCCTTGACGGTGTCGGCCACGGCGACCACCCCGGCGGGCTCCCCGTCCACGGCAGCCAGGATGGGCGTACGCCCGGCGCGGGCCAGCCGGTCGGCGGCCTCCTCCAGTGCGGAGGTGTCGACACCCGCCTCGGCGAGCAGCCCGGACTTCCCGACGAGCACCTCGTGCCCGTCGACGGTGGCCCTGATCCCCTTTCCGGTGACCGATTCGAACTCCGACGGGTCGCCCAGCGCCAGACCGCGCTCCCGCGCCCCGCGTACGACCGCCTCTCCCAAGGGGTGCTCGGAGGGGCGCTCGGCCGAGGCCACCAGCCGAAGCAGTTCGTCGTCCGTGCGGCCGATCGGCTCGACGTCGGTCAAGGCGGGCGCGCCGCGGGTGATGGTGCCGGTCTTGTCCAGGACTATCGCGTCCAGCCGTTGAGTGGTCTCCAGCGATTCGGCGTCCCGGATCAAGATGCCCGCCTGCGCGCCCTTGCCGGTGCCGACCATGATGGAAAGCGGCGTCGCCAGCCCGAGCGCGCACGGGCAGGCGATGATCAATACGGCGACCGCGGCCACCAGGGCGAGCGTCAGCGCGGGCGGGGGGCCGACGACGAACCAGACGGCGAAGGTGCCGATGGCGACGAACACCACGGCCGGGACGAAGTAGCCGGAGACCACGTCGGCGAGCCGCTGGATAGGGGCCCGGGACGCCTGCGCCCGGCGGACGAGCCGGATGATCTGCGCGAGCATCGTCTGCGCCCCGACCTTGGTGGCGCGGAACCTGAACGCTCCGGTCTGGTTGACGGTGGCGCCGACGACCTCCTCGCCCGGACCCCTGCCGACCGGGATGGACTCGCCGGTGACCACGGACTCGTCGAGCGTCGAGCGGCCCTCGACGATCACGCCGTCGACCGGGACCTTCTCACCCGGCCGCACGACCACGATGTCACCGGGCACGACCTCGGCGATCGGAACCTCGGCCTCGGCGTCGTCGCGCAGCACCCGGGCCGTCCTGGCCTGCAGCCCGATCAGCTTACGGATCGCCTCTCCGGTGCCCGCCTTGGCGCGCGCCTCCAGCAGCCGGCCCAGCAGGATGAGGGTGAGGATGACGCCGACCGCCTCGTAGTACACGTCGCGCAGATTCTCCGGCAGCAGGCCGGGAGCCAGGGTCACCAACAGGCTGTAGCCGTACGCCGCGGAGGTGCCCAAGGTGATCAGCGTGTTCATCTCCGCGGTACGGTGCCGCAGGCTCAGCCACCCGATGCGGTGGATCGGCCAGCCCGTATACAGCATCACCGGCGTGATCAACGCGAGCTGCAGCCAGTGACTCAGCAGGAACTCCGGCGCCCACATCGCGCCGAACACCTCGTGCGCCATGACCACGAACGCCACCGGCACCGTCAGCACCGCGCCCACCAGAACCCGGCGCGACAGGTCGGCGATCTCCGCCCGCCGTTCCTCCGCCTCGGCGTCTCCGGCGTCGCCCGCGTCTTCCGGGACTTCGGCCTCCGGGACCTCGGCCTCCTCGGCTTCGGCCGGCTCGTTCGCGGGCCAAGCCGGCCGAGCGTTCGTGCGGTTCGTACGGGTGGCTGGGGATTCGCCGTCGCCGGGCTCCACGACGAGACGGCCGCGCACCATGTTCATCCCGCAGGCGAAGCCGAAGTCACCGGGATGCTCGGGGGTGAACTCGACGGTGGCCTTCCCAAAGGCGGGCAGCGAGGCGTTGACTCCGAAATCGGGAAACACCACGCGGGACGTGCACTCCCCGCTCTCCCGGCGGTCGAAGCGAAGACGCACCGGCACGCCCTGCCGGACCCGGATCAGATCCGGGGAGTACCCGCCCTTGACGGTGATCTCGATCTCCTGCGCCCCGCCGCGAAGCTCGGCGAGCCGCGCCTTCTTCGAGCCGAAGAAGAACCAGGCCAGAGCGGCGATCAGCGCGGCGGCGGCCGTCACGACGGCCACGTCGATCACGGTCATGCGTCGTTCCTCCCCTCATGGCCACGCTCCATCCCGCGGAGGGGCGAAAACTAGGGACGTTGGTCCGTAACACCACGCCACAAGATACCCTACCCCCGTATTCCATCCTGGTTCGACCGGCGACCGTGCATTCCGTAGGATTGGCACCGATGACGGTGACGACAGGGGCGTACCGGCGAGGAGCTCCACCCGGGCTTCTCGCCGCCTTGCTGTTCCTCCTGGTCGCCGGTCTGCTCGGCATGCACGGGTTCGGCTCCCACGTGGTCGGCTCCCACCATGGCACCGCCATGTCCGAAGCGGTGACCGACGGTCCCGCCGCCGCGCAACTGGTCGACGGTGGCACCGAGCCGGCCAAGTCCGCCGTCGCCGGCCTGTGTCTCGCCGTGCTCTCCGCTCTGGCCCTGCTGGTGGCGCTGACGGGAACGCTCCGCGGCGACGAGACGGCGCCGTCGCCACAGGTGCGGCGACTCCCGCCACCCAGACCGCGCGGACGAGATCCAGATCCACCTTCTCTGGCGCAGTTGTCGGTGCTGCGGCGCTGATCGAACGCGGGCCGTCTCGCGACGGCACGCGCAATTCGTCACGCCCAGACACGACATCGCACGCCAAGAGGAGAAGCTCGACATGAAGAGGTTGCTTGTCATTGCCGCGGTCCCACTGGCCGCCGTCCTGACGCTCGCCGGCTGCGGCGGCACCGACGGTGACACCACCAGCGGCGACGCCGCGCCGCAACGGACGGCCGCCCAGCCGTTCAGCGACGCCGACGTCACCTTCGCCCAGGGAATGATCCCGCACCACCGGCAGGCCATCGAGATGGCCGGGACCGCCGCGGACCGCGCGGCAAACCCACGGGTCAAGACGCTCGCCACGGACATCGAGAAGGCGCAGGGTCCCGAGATCGAGGCCATGACCGGCTGGCTGCGGGCCTGGGGCGAGGACGTGCCCGACGACATGTCGGGCATGGACCACGAAGGCATGGACATGCCCGGGACGATGTCACCGGAGGATATGCGGGACCTCGAGCGGGCAACCGGCGCAGAGTTCGACCGGATGTTCTTGCGGATGATGATCGAGCATCACGAGGGCGCCATCGATATGGCCCGCACCGAACAGGCCGACGGCGAGAACTCCGACGCGGTCGCTTTGGCGAAGAAGATCGAAAGAGACCAGACCGCCGAGATCGCCTCGATGCGCAAGCTGCTCGGTGCATGGCGCTGATACTGCGCCTCGTAGTAGACAGCGCCCGTACCCAAAAGACCACGAATAGGGACACACCGGAGGTTTCCACGATATTGCCGAGAACAGCGATCCGGTCTACTACGATCCCTCGTAATTCGTCCGGTGACTTGCCTTCACCCGAGGGCGGCCGGTCGAACCGCCGAGTCTCGTAGCTCGAACCGCGTGCTGCGAGAGCCGGGGACCCAACAAGTTCTGGGGTGAATCCGCGGCGCACGACCGCGCGGCGGTAGGGCGGCTCCCGGCCCGAACCCGTCAGCTAACCCGGTAGGCGGATTGAGGGAGAGGAGAGCTCGTGGAGCCGTCGTACTCCACACGGCGTGACTCCGTTCCTCAACGCAGGTGTGTCCCTGCGGGACGGAGGCGTACCGCAACCGTTGCATTGATCGTCGCCGTCGGCCTGCTGGTGGCCCCGTCGACCGCCAGCGCAGCCCCGGCTGCTCGGAGCGCTCCGGCCGCGCAAAGCGCTCCGGCCGCCCCGCTTCCCACCAGCCCACAGGACAAGCTGGCCAAGCTGGAGGCACGCGCCGCCAAGCTGTCCAAACAGTACCGGGGAGGGCTGGTCCAGCTCGACGAGGCGAAAGGCGGCGCCAAGAGCGCGACCCAGCGTCTCGAGAAGCTGAACCGCAGGCTGGACAAGGTACGTGCCCAGGTCGCCCGGCTCGCGGCGAGCCAGTACATGGACGGCGGGCTGGATCCCGCGCTGACTCCGCTTCTGGCCGATGACGGGGACGCCGTGCTGGACAAGGCGGTCATCGCCGAACACCTGGCCCGGAGCACCCGCGAGCAGGTCACGGAGCTGGAGGCCCTAAAGAAGCGGCAGGAGACCGCGCACCGCCTCGCGCAGCAGCGGTTGGACAAGGTCCGCGACGAGGTGGAGGAGCTGGAGAAGCAGCGGGACAAGGTCGAGCGGCTCATGGACAAGTTCCGTCCCCAGTCACCCACGAGCGGGGACAGCATCACCCCGCGCATGCAGACGGTCCGCGACGAGATCGACCGACGGTTCGGCCCCTTCGTGACCATCGGCTGCTGGCGGGCAGGCGTAGGGGGCGAGCATCCGCTGGGCAGGGCCTGCGACTTCATGCTCAGCACCGGCGGTGCCATGCCGTCAGCCGAAAACGTCGAACTCGGCTGGGCGATAGCCAACTGGGCCAGGGCGAACGCCGACCGGCTGGGCATCATGTACATCATCTACCGGCAGCAGATCTGGGACATCCGCAGCGGCGGCGGCTGGGAGATGATGGAGGACCGCGGCAGCATCACCGCCAACCACTACGACCACCCCCACATCTCGGTGTTCTGATCACACGGCGCGGTGGCCGGCTAGTGGAGCAGTGGGCAGTGGTGCGCGAGCACCGCGAAGGCGGCGGCGTCGGCGGCCACCACGAGAGGGACGGTGAGCAGTAGCCCGACAGCAGCTGACGCGAGCGCCTGGGTACCGCGCCCAAGGGGCTGGTGCGGAACCAGAAGGCGACGGATCCGCGCGAACACCCCCTGCCCGGCGGCACCGAAGGCGTCGGCGGGCACCGGCGTGGCGGCGACGGTCAGCAGCGCCGCCGCCACGGTGCGACGCTTGTGGCGGCGCGCCGCGATGTCGTCGGCCAGCAACTCGATGAGACGGGCGATCTCGGCCCTGGCGTGCCGGAACAGCGGAACGCCGGGGAACGCCCGGTCCACCGCCTCGGCGGCGGCGAGGACGAGGTGGTGTCGCTCGTCGAGGTGGGCCCGTTCGTGCGCGAGAACCGCACGGAGCTGATCCCGGTCGAGCATGGCAAGGGCCGCCGTGGTGACGACTACCCGGCGCCGCCGACCGGGAAGGCAGTACGCCGCCGGCTTGTCGCAGTCGAGCACGAGCGCATCCAGGTCGTCCCGATGCCTTGCCACGAGGGACAGCGCTTCGGCGTGTCGTCGCCGCCTCCAGCTCGCGGCGACCAGGGCCACCGCGCCGTGGCCGCCCGTCCATGCGACCACGGCCGCGGCCGTGAGAAAGCCGAACGCAGCGGCCAGCGGCTGGCCCACCGCGTAATGGAGGTGAAGGGAGGTAAGGCAGGCGTCCAACAGCTCGGCAAGGCCGTCGCGGACCCCTGCCGCGGGCATGGTGAGGGTAAGACCCGCGAGTACCGCAGACGCCAGTACCGAGGCGGTGGCCGCCTGCCACACGACGATGGCCAGCCGGGGGGCCCGATCCGCCCAGCGGGCCTGGCGGAGAATCGCGGGCCCGGCGGCGCCGAGCGCCGCGGCGTACGTGACCAGGACGAGGGTGACGCTCACCGCCGTGCCTCCGGTGGCACGATCCGCAGCGCGGCACGCAACGCCTCGGTCTCCTCCGGTGACATCTGGGAAAGGAAGGTCACGAAGGTGGCCGCCCGGTTGTTGCTCGTGGCGAGCGCCTCGCGCATCAGCCGCGCGCTGTACGCCTCACGGGTGCCCACCGGTTCGTAGACGTAGGCCCGGCCGACGAGCTTACGGTGCAGCCAACCCTTCTTGTGAAGCTTGTCCATCACCGTCATCACGGTCGTGTAGGCGAGAGAACGCTCCTTCTTCAAGTCCTCCAAGACCTCGCGGACGGCGGCAGCACGGCCGTACGACCAGAGCCGATCCATGACGGCGGACTCCAGCTCCCCGAACACTCGCACTCCGCCTCGCCCCCTCTCACCGCATCCCCGTACTTCCTATGCAGGATCGTAGCTGGTTGACCGGAACCCGCCGCTGCGCGCACCCGGCCGACCCGAGTACCACCCAGCCCGGGTCTAAGGCCCCGCCGGAGGGTGACCTTCGGCCGTGTCCGCGCGCGGATGATGTACCACACCGTCGTAGGACCGGAGCCGATTGCGGAGGAGAAGCATGAGCAGCCACCGCGAGGGCACCCTGCCCTTGGCCACGCCGAAGACCCGGCCGGCCCCGGCGACGGCCCCGCCCGGTGACGCGGGCGAGAGCGCGACGCCCGTGCTGGAGGCGGAGGGGATCGAGAAGAGCTACCGACGAGGTATATGGCCGGCACGACGCCGGCGACCGGTGCTGCGCGGCGTGGAACTCACGCTGCGCCCCGGCGAGGTGGTCGGGCTGGTCGGCGAGAACGGCTCCGGCAAGTCCACCCTGATGAAGATCCTCGTCGGCGCGCTGGCCGCCGACGCCGGCACCGTGAGGCGGTCGGGACGACTGGGGTACTGCCCACAGGAGCCGGTGGTCTACGAGCGGCTGACCTGTGACGAGCACTTCGAGCTGTTCGGCCGCGCCTACCGGATGACCCGGGAGGCGGAACGCGGCTCCCGCCGGGAGCTGTACGCCGCGCTGGGTTTCGAGCGGTACGCGACCACCCGCGCCGACCAACTCTCCGGCGGGACGCTGGCGAAGCTCAACCTCGGTCTGGCGTTGCTGGCCGACCCGGAGGTCCTGCTGCTGGACGAGCCGTACGCCGGATTCGACTGGGACACCTACCTGAAGTTCTGGGAGCTCGTGGCGCGACGCCGCGTGGCGGGACGATCAGTCTTGATCATCAGTCACTTCGTAGTCGACGAGGTGTTCGACGCCAAGCAGTGGGCGGTCTACGCCGGCGGCAACGCGCTGCTGGCCGCCACCTACGGCCTGCTCGGCGTGTGCCTCGGGCCCATCTTCGGGCGGGTCTCCGGCGTGTTCATCGCGTTCCTGGTGCCGTTCCTGGACATCGGCATCGCGCAAAAGCCCCATGCTGCGTCCCGAACCACCGGCCTGGGCGCGGGCCCTACCCGGCTACGGCGCCAACCGCGTGTTGCTCGACGGCGGGCTCACGGCGAGCTTCGACGAGGTCGGCTCACTGCTGCTCGCGCTGGCCTGGCTCGTCGTCCTCGGCCTTCTCGCCGGGTGGCTGTTCCGCCGAGCCCCCTCCACAGCCTCCGGGAGAGGACGGCGTGAATGACCACCGACGGCAGCAAGATCGTTCTTGTCGGCGGCTACGGGCACGTGGGCAGCCTCCTCGCAAGCCGGCTGCTGACCCGGTACCCCGGACGGGTGGTCCTGGCGGGCCGGAATCGTCAGGCCGCCGAACGCGCATCGGGCCGGCTCGGCCGGGGCACGGAGCCGGCAACTGTGGACGCCACCGACCGAGGAAGCGTCATGGCGGTCCTCGAGGACGCGACGGCGCTCGTCAACGTCGGCGTCGACCAGACCGAACCCGTACTGCTGCGCGCTGCCATCTCGCGGGGATGCGGGTACCTCGACATCGGAGCCGACGCCCGAGCGATCGCCAACATGCTGGATCTGTCGCCCTCCGCCCGCGACAACGATGTGTGCGCGCTTGTCGGAGCCGGCCTCGACCCGGGTGCGACGAATGTGTTGGCGCGCTTCGCCGCCGACGAGGCAGGAGGTGCCGACCGAATCGACATCTCCCTGCTTCTGTCGGTCGGCGACCATTTCGGCCCCGCCGCGGTGGACTGGACGCTCTCCGGTCTCGCCGGCCCCGTCGTCGTCCACCGTGGCGGCGTACGGAAGGTGCTAAGCGCCTACCGGGGCCGTCGGAGGATCGACTTCCCACCGCCCGTCGGCCGGAAACTGGCCTACCGCTTCCCGTTCCCGGAACAGGCGTTCTTCGCCGAAACCCTCGGGGCCGATGCGGCGGACAACTGGTACGCCATGGACATCAACCTGGCCAGCCGGCTGCTGGCCGGCGGCGTCAGGCTCGGAATCGGGCGGGCGATGCGGTCACCTGGTGCCCGGCGCGCCGCGGCAAGATTGCTCGACTGGACCGCCCGGATACCTGGAGGCCGAGACGACGTCTGCGCCCTCGCGGAGGTGAGCGGGCCTCGCGGCCTGCATCGGGCAGCCCTGCTGAGCCGGAAGGAGAGCGAGACGACCGCGCGATGCGCGGTACCGATGGTTGTGTCGCTCGTCGAGGGCAAGATACCCGCAGGCGTTTGGCTTCCCGAGCAAGTTCTCGATGCCCGGAAATACCTGGACTCGCTCGCCGCCGACGGAATGCGAGTCCTGACAGCGCCGCCAAACCCGCTCGCCGAGCAGCCATCATGGTCCCGCGTTGGCGGGGGCGGATCGGGCTGGACCACCGCCTGATCCTCCGACCCGCGTTTGGCCGTCTCTACTATGAACTGTAGTAGATCTCCCCGGCGCATTATGCCCAACGCTCCTAGATGGGGACCTTAGACCGATCTCACAGGGCCCTTCGGTCATGGCGTCGAGGGGGGCAAGCCAACGATCCTCGACAGTAACTAGGCCCGAGAGAGTATCGGAAAAGGAGACGCCATGAACCGTCAGCTGTCGCGCCTGTGTGCGGGCGAAGTGTCGGCGGTCGGCTCCAGTCGGCCCGCGAGGAGGAGATCACGATGATGTTTTGGGGTCAAGGCATGAGCTGGTGGGGGTATCTGCTGATGAGCCTGAACACGCTCGTCATCTGGGGGTTGATCATCGCCGCGGCCGTGGCTCTGGTCCGCTACCTGAGCCGCGCACCAGAGCGATCGGCGCCCCGCCCGCCGCACCAGTCCACGCCCGAGCAGGTGCTCGCCGAGCGGTTCGCCCGCGGCGAGATCGACGAGGAGGAGTACCGCCAGCGCATCGAGGTCTTGCGTCGCCCTGCCGCGGGAGGCCCAGCCGGCAAACCCTGACCGGACCCTGGTCGGAGACCCGCGAGCGTCTACGAGACGACGCGGACGGCGCCGACGAAATTGGCCCAGTAATAGGGCGCCAGGTCCACCACCTCGACGTTCTTGCCGGTCCGTGGCGCGTGCACCATCTTGCCGTTTCCCATGTACATGCCGTTGTGGCCCAGGTCGGGATAGAAGAACAGGATGTCGCCGGGCTGGAGCTGGTCGCGGGGCACCTTGGGGCCGGCGCCGTACTGCGCCCCGGTGTAGTGCGGCAGGCTGATGCCGACGTTCCGGTACGCCCACATCATCAGCCCCGAGCAGTCGTAGGAGTCGGGTCCCGCCCCTCCCCACTGGTACGGCTTGCCGAGCTGGGAAAGGGCCTGGCGCACCGCCTCCGCGGCCTTGCCCTTGCCCTCGATCGAGACGTTCGGCAGATCGACGACGACGGGCTGCGTCGGGCCGAGCCGAGCCTCGATCTCCGAGGTCAGCTTCTCGATCTTGGCCTTCTTCTTCTCCAGATCGTCGAGGATGCCGCGGGTCTTCGCCGCGCGCTGCTTCGCCGCGGCACGCATCTGCTCGTATCGCGCCTGGGCCTGGACGAACTCCCGCAGCCGCGCGGTCTGCTGGGCGCCGAGGTGTCGGGAGAAGGCCGCCTGGTCGAGTACCGTCTGCGGATCGTCGCTGGTGAGCATCGTCACCTCGGGGCCCAGGCCGCTGGTCATGTACTGGGCGGCGGCCGCCGCCCCGACTTCGCTGCGCAGCGTGGCCAGCTCCCGCTCCTGCTTCTCGAGTCCTTCGGCGGCGGCACGGGCCGACCTACGCGCATCGGCCAGCGCGACGCGCTGACCGTTGTAGCGTTCCGTAAGGCTCTCGGCCTGCCGACCGAGCCTGTCCAGCTTCTTTTCCAACCCCCGATCCCCCTGCCCCGGATCCGCGTACCCGGCGGAGGCCGGAACAAGGTTCGCGACCGCGACCATCGCGAGCAACGCGACGGCGCGCAGCAGGCGGGAACGGTACGGAAACGACGGTCGGGCCTGAGGGATAGCCGCTCGGCGTGCGTGCTCCACACACTCTCCTCTCCTCGAACCGCCTACCGGGTTAGCTGACGGGTTCGGGCCGGAGTCCGCCCTACCGCCGCGACATCGCGTGGCGGATTCACCCCAAGTGATGGTCCCCGGCTCCTGCGTGGCAGGACTCGGCGGGCCAGCCGACGCGTACCCTGGTGGTGACGCGTCGGTGACGGGTGTCCTATGGAGGGTAGTAGAGGCGCCTTCAAGCTGTCCGCGCAAAGCCTGAAAAGTGAACCGACGCACATCCTGAGCGAACTACGATGGCTGGTAGCAATCGCTCGGAACTCACGCGGGAGTTCAGGTGCACAACGGCGTCGCCCCATCGATCTCGCGCCCGTGGCCACGACGTCTTCGGTCGGGTCCCCTGCCGTTGCTTGCTCTGACCCCATTGCTGTTGCTGGCCGCCTGCCAGGGGGGCGGGGCACAGCAGGCCGAACCGGACCCGGAGCAGTCGGCCAGGATCGCGGTCGTACCCGGGGACGGCACCGAGGCGTGGCGCCCTGACAAACCGGTCCGAATCCAGGCCGCCGGAGGCAGGCTGACGAACGTCTCCGTGCGCACCGCGGAGGGCACGAAGGTCAGGGGGGACTTCGACGACCGCCGCTCGACATGGGTCTCGCGCTGGACGCTGAAGCCCGACACCAAGTACAAGGTGCGGGCCAGCGCGGTCAGCCCCGAGGGGCGCCGCACCACAGAGCGGACGTCGTTCGCCACGCTGGAGCCCGCCTCGACGATCGACATCACCTCGGTCAACGCCGCGGGCGGCGACACCTACGGCGTGGGGATCCCCATCGTGCTCACGTTCGACAAGCCGGTCTACAACAAGGAGTGGGTCGAGCGGGCGCTGGAGCTGCGCACCTCCGAGCCGATCGTCGGCGCTTGGCGCTGGACGAGCCGCCAGGAACTCCACTTCCGGCCCAAGAAATACTGGCCCACCGGCACCAAGGCGCGTCTTGTCGCCCACTTCGACGGTGTGCGCGCGGCCAAGGACGTCTACGGGGTCGGGAACGTGGACGCCAGGTTCGAGATCGGCGACAAGCGAATCACCAAGATCAACACCAAGACCTACCGGATGAAGGTGTACGAGAACGGCGACCTCATCAGGACCTTCGCGCAGAGCGCCGGCAGGCCGGGCTACCCCACCACCAGCGGCACCCACGTGGTCTTCGCGCGAGATCCCTTGGTGATCATGGACTCCGCCACTGTCGGCATCCCCAAGGGCGACCCGGAGTACTACCGTCTCAAGGTCAAGTGGACAGTGAAGTTCTCCTTCAGCGGCCTGTACACCCACTCCGCGCCCTGGTCTGTCGGCTCGCAGGGCAGCGCCAACGTCAGCCACGGCTGCATCAACATGCGTCCGGACCAGGCCAAGTGGTACTACGGCCGCAGCCGCGTCGGCGACCTCATCAAGATCACCGGTACCCCGCGCGACCTGGAATGGGGCAACGGCTGGACCGACTGGGATATCCCCTTCGACGAGTACCTCGAGGGCAGCACCACCGGTGAACCGGTCGAGGCACTGACCCTGCGCGGCAAGCCCCGCTCCGAGGGCTCCCCGGCCGCCTCGCCGACGGCGTCGCCGACCACCTCGCCCGGCACGCCGAACCCGACCGGTTCCAGCCCAAGCCCGTAGCGCGGAACCCGCGCCCGACGGACCCTTCGGCCCTCCCTCCGCGGCCCCCTGGCGGCTAGACAGGAACCGGGTGCGGAAAGGGAGGCCCGATGTTCCAGGCGCGTATCCACGGGCGCGGCGGCCAAGGTGTCGTCACCGCCGCCGAGCTCCTCTCGTTCGCGGCCTTCCTCGAAGGCAGGCATGCCCAGGCGTTCCCGAGTTTCGGCTCCCAGCGGACCGGTGCCCAACGCGGTGCAGACCGAGCTCGAGGAGCTGGCCCATGCTTAGGCAGATCGAAGGTTCACGCGCCGTCGCCGAGGCCGTCGCGCGGTGTCGGCCCGAGGTGATCTGCGCCTACCCCATCACGCCGCAGACGCACATCGTCGAGGCGCTCAGCGCGATGGTGAAATCCGGCGCGCTCCGCCCGTGTGAGTTCATCAACGTCGAGTCCGAGTTCGGCGCCCTGTCGGTCGCCATCGGCGCCTCGGCGACCGGCGCCCGCGCGTACACGGCCACTGCGAGCCAGGGCCTGCTGTACATGGCGGAGGCGCTGTACAACACCTCCGATCTCGGGCTGCCGGTCGTGATGACCGTCGGCAACCGCGCGATCACCCTGGAGGTGGGCTCGAGCCTGCCACGGTACCGGTGCTGACGAGTTCCGGGGCGTCCTCGGGGTTAGCTCAGGGTCACCCCCGGGGCGAATCCGGATGCCGAAGGCCCCGCATTCCGCCACCATCGAGACATGACCCGGAGCTACCGGTACTACTGCCGGATCGCGGCGGTGGTGTTCACCGCCTATACGGTCTATCCCGTCGTCGACAAGCTCATTGAGGAGCGCTTGGCGCATGACTGGGCGCACAGCGCGCTGCACCTGTTGTCGGCGCTGTTCGCTGCCTGGGCCGGGTGGGGTACGCGCAGCGTCCTTCCAGCAAAGGTGTTCGTCTGGGCGGTCGGCGGCCTTTACCTCGTCCTCGGCGTGGTCGGATGGTTCATCCCTGGATTGGTCTTGACCACCCCGTTCGCCATCCCGCTCGGCCCGCCGGAAAACGTCTTCCACCTGGTGCTGGGCGTTCCGGCGGCCATCGTCGCCGGGCTCGGCGTCTTGCGCGTACCTACGGCGCGAGCGGACGAGCCGCGCTACCAGCACAGCGGCATGGAGGGCTGAGCCCATGCGTTGGTCGGTGCCGGCGTTGTGGTGGCTGGTGTGGTCTGCGCTGGGCGTGGCGGTCATCGCGTTGCCGGATTCCGGGCCGAGGCTGGTGAGCATCAGCGCCGCACACGGCCCGAGCCTGCAGGACACCCTGGGGATCGTGGCGCTGCTGGCGGGCGCGGGAGCGCCGTGGTGGTTCATCTGGCGCGGTCGTGGCCGGCTGGCCGACACGACGGGCGGCACCCAGGTGGCCCTGGCGTTCACCGCAGGGCTGGGCCTGGGTCTGCTGCTGGCGTCGGTCGCCGCTGACTTCGGCGCGTGGTGGGCCATCGGCGCCGGGCTGCTGGCAGCCGTGCAGGCCGGCGTCTTCGTGGGAGTCGCCCGACCGGACCGATCCACACCGGCCACTGACAACGTGTCCGGTTAGAGCACCAGCCGAGCGCCGTCTAGCGCTCCGACCGGCCGTCGGCTACGCCGCCCGGCGCTCATCCTCCCCGGCGGCGACGTGCTCAGGCAGGTCGCCGGCTTGTTTCGGGGCCGAGTCTCTCTCGCCCCCCGCGACCACCCGTACGTTGACGAACGCCCGGTCTCGATTGTCGAGATCCTCGGCACCGGTCATGCTCCGCAACGCTCGCTCCCGGCGCTGCCAGTCGCGGAGGCCCCAGCCAAGTGGTCCCTGACCCCTGACAGCTCCGGTAAACAGCAACCCGGTCCCAACCGCGAACATCACGACCAACGCGACAACAGTCATCGATGTCCACCTCCCCGTGGCTGGGCGCGTCATTCCTCCGATACGAGACCTGCGAGACGATTTCCCTCCGCCGGCATTACCCGGATCAGGTCGTGGGGCTCGCTGTCAGGGGCTGCGCAGCCATCCAGCCTCTCAGCCCTACCGTCGAATCCCTCCGTCCGGAGGGTATCCGGTCGGGCTCCCCCGCTCGCCTCGCAGGTTGTTTCCGATGTTCCTCCGCCGTGGGCGGGCCCCGTAGGGCCGAAGGTCCCTATGTTCGACCGAGACATCGCCCCCGGCTCGACCACCGACCCGGCTCGGGACCTTCGGCCCTACTGGTCAGAGGATCACAGGAGAAATGTGATCAACATCGAGGGGACCGTGCATGACCTGGTGGGGAGCGAGCGACTCCGCTGCCTTGGAACCTGAGCAGCCGCGTGGGGGTTCCCACGGCCGGCCCCAAACAGGGGAGGGGGAGACGATGAACATGGATGCCCCGGTCTCCGGGGGAAACGGGCTACCGTGCGCCTTGGCGACCTCTGAGACATTGGTGATGCCGCTGGAGTTCGGCGTCCAGACACGCGACGGTGCCACGCCCGTCGTCTCCGTACGCGGAGAGCTCGACCTCGCCACGGCCGAACGGTTCTGGAAGTTTCTGTACGCCGTGATCGACACCCATGGGCCGGACATCGTCGTCGACCTGTCGGGCCTCGCCTTCTGCGATGCGTACGGCTTGAGCGCATTCGTCCGCGCCGGAAACCGCGCGGAAGCGGCCGGCGGGTGTCTCACCCTGGTCGCACCGAGGCCCTTCTTCACCCGGGTCCTGCGCCTCTCGGGCCTAGACGAGCGCTTCCTCGCCTGAGTAAACGAACTCGGCCAGACTCCCCGGCGCGCTGTGTGTGGCGGTCCGCACCCGCCGCCATTATTCGATAGCATGTTCGGGTAACAGAGGGGCCGGGACGGCTCCGGTGGGAAGGGAGGTGCCAGGTCATGACGACCGAGATCAGCACCGCACCACCGCCGGAGCCGGGCACCGACTTAGCCTCAATCCACCGCGTAGGTAGCGGTCCTGTGGGGTGTGTCGACGCGAAAGGTGTCCTCTGAGCTGGGACGATGGGAGTTGCTGATGCTTCCACGTTCCGAGCTGAGAGGACACCTCGCAAGTGCGATTGTTGCACGG